>NZ_SRIC01000140.1 GCF_004684775.1 Streptomyces sp. MZ04 | reverse complement strand
GCGCTGGGGGAGGAGGGTAGCGGGTGCGGGCATCTGGAGTCCTTGAAGGAGAGATGAGGGACGGGGCTTCGGGCCCGGCCGCGTGCGTCGCGGCTGATCGCGGGGAGTGCCCCGGACCAGGACACCCCCCTGGCCGTGGCGGTCAGTCCGAAAGGGCGCCGGTGATCGTGGGCAGCCCCTGGACGGTGCTGATTGAGGCTGAGGGAGAGAGGACCTTGAAGGCGTGCTTCCAGCCCCGGTCCACGAGCGTGAGCAGTTCGCCCGTCGGCAGCGCCAGCGACAGCCGGTTGGAGCTGGTGTAGCCGAGCCGCTGGTAGAACCCGGTCAGCTCGCGTTCGTGGCGCAGCGTCAGCGCCGCGTATTCGGCTTCCCGGAAGGTCGCTTCGGCCTGTTGAAGGAGCGCACGGGCGATACCCCGCCTGCGATGCTCGGGCCGAACAGCCAGTGCGTGGACGGTCGAGAGGCGGTGCACGAGCCGACGCCTCACCAGGCCGGGCGCGCGCCCCGGCTTGGTGATCCAGTTCGGCGGTCCGCAGACGATGGTGCCCACCGGGAAGCCGTCACGGTCCTCGGCGATCAGAAAGTGATTTTCCCGGTGGGACAGCGGACCGTCGTCGGTGGCGGTGAGAGCGAACCGCATCGGCGCGAGGGCGGAAGGCACCGCCTCAGAGGGCACCTGAAGATCAACCAGGGAGGCCAGTTCGATGACGGTGTCGCCGTCAGCAGGAGTCGCGGTGCGGATCCGGATGTCGGTAGCGGCGCGGAGAGAGGTTTGGACGTGCACGGTGGGTCCTTTGCGCTTCGCGGCCGGAAGGTCGCGGGAATCCGGCCGGTGGAGAATGCGGTGAGGGGGCGCGGGCGTGGCGCGGCTAGTCGGCGCGGACGCTCCAGCCGAAGAAGAGCCAGCTCGGCTCGGCCGTGGGGTGGGTCAGCAGCAGCGCTCCGGCGGCGCCGGAGCGGACGCACGGCGCGTCGTCCTCGATGAGGCGGTCGGCCAGCCACTCGGCGTCGTCCTCGCTGAGCGGCGCGCCGTCGGCGCCGACGGCCGCGTTGTAGGAGGCGTTGGAGCAGCCCGCCTCGTCGGCGTGCAGCGGCGCCCGGTCGCCTACGACGGTGACGGCCGCGACCTTCGTCAGGTCAGCGCGGGGCGAGAAGGGGTCGGTGGGCTGCGCGATGTCCTTCGCGGTGTAGGCCGCGAAGGCCTCTTGCGGCGTGGGACCGCTCGCGGTGAAGCGGAACAGCATGGGGTACAGGTGCATGGCAATCCTCGGAAGCTGCGGGCGCCAAAGCGGCGTGCGGTGACCGGATGTGTCTGCTGTGGCACAGAAGAAGAAGAGGGGGCGCCGTACTGCCCGGCGCGACAATATCAAGATACATAGCGAAAGGTGAAAATGCAACGCCCCTGTTGAGAGTCTTCCTCAGCCATCGCGTGGAAGGATCTGTGTCCCGGCGCCAGGCTGATGCATCCGCAGGTCGCAATGTCAACGGTCTTGACGGCACTGGCTACTTGGGGGAGTGCTCCTTGTTCATCGACCGGCTGCAGCCCGCCTTCCCCCCCCCGTAGCACTGGCCGCCCGTAAGGCCGCACTACCTGCTATCCCGGCCTCCCGCACCGCAGAGCCCTCCATCGGGACGCCCTTGGGCGCAATGAGCGCTGACGTTCCGGGCAGCTCGACGAGCCAGAGCGGCTCGTCCAGCGGTGCGCTGACGCACCCGACCCGGAAGCAGGAAGTCGGACATCAGGTTCCCCCGGGCTGCCTGGGACCGCTACCGTGGCTCCATGACGCAGTTCCAGGTCGACATGAGCGATGAGTCGGGCAGCACGGTGAACCAGGCCGCCGCCGCCAGCGGCGTCGACCCCAACACCTATGTCACTTCGCTCGTCGAAGAGCAGTTGCCCAGGCACCTGTTCCTCACCGGCGCGCAGGCGTGCGTCGACAAGTTCGGCGAGGCCCTCGCGGAACGTTTCGGCCCGAGCAGCACCGGCCACCAGGCTGCCTGAGCAGAAGGACCTTCGTGCAACTGCTCACGATCGACCGCGCCTGGCTGTTGGAGATCATCGAACACCAGCTTCGTGATCAGCCGGACATCATGGACTGGGGTGCGACGGCCGCGGCCGTCGCGCGCCACAGCGACATGGTGATGGACCAGGTGGTCTACCCGGAGCCGCACCACCGAGCGGCTGCCCTGCTTCAGTGCCTCCTGCGCATCCCGGCGCTGGCCCACTCCAACGAGATCTTCGCCCTCTCCGTGGCGTACGGATACCTGAACATGTGCGGTTTGACCGTGACAGCGAAAGCCGACGAGGTGGGCGACCTCATCCAGGAAACTCTTGCGGGAAGGCTGGACGTGCGCCAGATCGCCGCCCGTTTCAAGAGCTGGACCAGCTGAGCATCCGACGACCGCGGTGGATGTGGATAAGGCGTTCCCACGAAGCTGCGACGCTCGTAGATGGCAGCGAAGCGGACCAACTCGCGAGAATGTCGCACGAGCAGTCCATCAGCGATATGCAGCTGGAGTCCGTCCGGCCACGCCAGACAGGCCGCGATGTGGTCCAGCACTGATCGGCAGCTTGAAATTCCACGTCGAGAGCTGTGACACGACACAGGTGGTCGGACGCAGTAGATGCTGGCGGCGACCGCGCATTGCTGAGTCCGCCCTCACCGCCTGAATCATCCCTGTGCCCCCAGCTGCTCTTCGATGGCTGCCAGACCCTCTTTCGATAAAGAACCGTTGCGGCAGGCGATTTCGGCATTAATCGATCGCCCTACGGACGGAATTTTGCGGGGCGACTGCGATCCAGATATCCGGGCTGTCGGGTCCCCACCCGGGCTCAGCAGCCCACTCCGCGATGACGGGTTCCAGTGCAGAACCTCGCTCGGGACCATCGTCTGTTGCATCACGGACCGCGACGTTAACGCTCCTCAGGCCTCTGGCCTCCCACCATCTCGCTTCAGTGTCGCCGCCTGGGGTAGAACCAGATGCAAAGAAGGGGGAGTTGCCATGGCGCGAGAGGATGCGGACAGCGATGGTGCCCTGACTGATGAAGAGAAGGACGGCATCGGCGGGATGCCGATCGAGGACCCCGGCCAGGAGGACGAGGACGGCGGGGAGACGTAGTCGTGGCCACGAATGCCTGGGAGCAGTTGGTCGGCGAGGTGGCAGCTGCCGTCAGCCTGCCGTCGGCCTGGCGGGCCGTGTTCGAGGCGGTGCCCCGCGCTCGTTTCGTTCCGGAGGATGTGTTCGTGCCGGAGCCGGGCGGTGGACGCCGCTACCGGAGGGTGAACCGGAGCACGGCGCCACAAGAGTGGGACGAACTGGTCTGCGCGAAGGGCCAGGTCATCACGCAGCTCAGTTCTTCGACATTCGATGGCGCGCCCGTGCCCTCGTCATCGTCGTCCGCGCCCGAGGCGGTCGCATCCATGCTCGCGCTGCTGGACTGCTCCCCCGGCGCGCGGGTGCTCGACCTGGGCAGTGGCACCGGCTGGACGGCGGCGCTGCTGGCCGCCTACGGCGCGCTCGTGGTGACGATTGAGGCTGACCCCGATCTGGCCCAGAAGGTGCGGGCCAACCTGGGCGGTTGCCGCCCGCCGGTGACCATGCTGTGCGCGGACGCGACGCGAGGGCATGCCCAGGGCGCGCCGTACGACGCGCTGCACTGCGCCTTCTCCGTGCGCCACATCCCCGGGACATGGGTCGGGCAGGTACGGCCCGGCGGACGGATCGTCGTCCCGTTCGGCAGCCTGTTCTCCAACACCGGGCTGCTGCGTCTGACCGTACGTGCGAATGGCGAGGAGGCCGAGGGGCACTTCGTGGGCGGTGTGGCGTTCATGTGGGAGCGCGGACAGCGGCCCGCGTGGTCCGAGGCGGCCGCCGACGCCCCGGAGCTGTCTGCCGCCGCGGGCGATCCCCGCGCCGTCCTGGCGACCGGTGCGGCACGCTGGGCGATCGGCCTGCAGGTCCCCGGCGTCACCTGGGACCCGGTGCCCGCCGGCGGCGACCGGCTGCTGCGCCTGTGGTGTACCGACGGCTCCTGGGCCACCGTCGCCGTGGACGCCTGGAGCACGGCGGACGCCGTCGCACAGTGCGGTCCGCGTCGCCTGTGGGATGAGGTGTGCGCGGCCTGGACCTGGTGGGACGGACACGGCCGGCCGGCCCGGACCCGCTTCGGCGTGAGTGCCGACCGCTCAGGTACCTGCCGCATCTGGCTCGACAGCCCTCTCACACCGGTCCCCCGCCGTGAGTTGGTCACCCGGCGGCCTCCGGACGGGCCCGAACCGGAGTGAGGCAGCGCGTCCGAGGAGCTTCACTCCGGTTCGGGGCAAGGTCTCCGTCGGCACCCCCTGAGCAGCGCTAGACGAACTGCATCACGTAGGCAGCAAAGGCGACGTCGAGTACCACCCGCTGTGACTGGAGCTCGACCAGTGGAGAAGACCCCGACGCAGAAGGCTCCTGTGACACTGCGCCGTCATCCTTCACCGTGTGAGCGATCATGAAATTCCCCAGGCAGGGCGGGTTCACACACCGGCGGCGCATCAGCAAGATCATGGGTGAAGTACCGCTTCCGTCGATGCCAGGATGCCGAGCCGACGGCTGAGCGGAACCCATCAGGTGAGCCCTCGGGCACGTCAACACTGCGTCGCTCGAAGGAAGTGCTCGGGGATGACAGTGCCTCATGCTTCAGGCGATTGCCGTACCGTTCTCGGACTGCGCCTGTCCAGGGGAGTGCGGCAGGCCGGATTGGGGAGAGGACGGCACTGAGGTGGACGCAGACGATGGGGGAGCCTGGGGCGAACGAGCAATCTGCCGAACTGCTGATCCCGATGAGCTGTTCGTCGACGGCGCGGCCCAGAGCAGGGCGAAGGCAGTGTGCACCGGCTGCCCGGTGAGGATGGAGTGCCTGTCCTACGCCTTGGACAAGAGGATCGAGCATGGCATCTGGGGCGGTATGACGGAGCGGGAGAGGCGAGCTCTCCTGCGGCGCCGGCCCACCGTGACGTCCTGGCGGCGCTTGCTGGAATCAGCACGTGTCGAACACGACCGGCAGAGCGAAGCGCACCGGGACTCCACCGGTGGATGGGGGGCGGCTGGCTGATCGTCACTGCGTGCCTCCGGGGCCGGTACCGCCCGCCGGGTCGTCCCAGGTCTTCCAGTGCAGGACGACCCGGTCGTCGTAGAGGGCGTCGGGCTCGGGGGCCGGTCCGGCGAGGAGTTCGATCCGTGTGAAGAACGAGGCGCACAATTGCCGCTTGCGGTGCGGTGCCTCGGCTGCGCGGTGGTCCCACCACTCGGCCAGCCAGCGAGGGCTGAAGGTGTCCTCGTCCATGAAGCGGTTAAGGGTGCGGCGCTCGGCATGCAGTTCGCGGCGCCTGGCCTCGATCTGCTCGGCGGGGACGCCGTCGAGAGCGTCCCGGGTCGCGAGGTCCTCCGTCAGGGTGGACAGGTCCGTCTCGACCATCGTGAGCAGGGCCTGGGTCAGGGCGTCCGCGACGGCGGGCTTGGCCATCTCGCCCAGCACTTGGTGGGCGACGTAGTCCTCGAGTTCCAGGGCAGGCATCGTCGCCTGGGTGCACTTGTCGTGCGCCTTCTGCAGACACTCGTAGGCCGGCTCCGCGGCCCCGGCCGGGAGGGGCGACATGGGGCCGTGGCAGTGGCCGCACTCCACCAGGAGGTCGGCCAGTATGTCGTCCCACTGCTGCACGGAGTCACTCACGTGGTGCTTCTTTCGAACTTGGTCGGGACCGCGCGGACGGCGCAGTTCCTTGAGGTCAGGGATGCGATCTTCTCAAGAGGCCACCGGATTCGGGGCATGAAGCGGGAGCAAGGCGCCGGGAGGAGCCTTGGGCGGGGTGCGTCGGACGGGCGCGGCTTGATTGCATCCAGATCTGCGGTCCCTCGCCGCGAAAGCGGGTACGGCCGGGGCCCGCACAACTCGCAGGTCCGTTCCGGGGCGCACTCCGCCGTGTCGATCAAGGCGGTGATCCGGTCAGCGGATTCCCCATCGAACTCACTCCCCATCGGCCTCGGGACCGATGGTCCGGCTCTCGGGGCCTCGCAGGAGTTGGCTCAGTCGCCTGGGCGCATCAAGGCGTCTGGTGCCCGTCGTTCTTCGGCTCGACTCCTGCTCGCGGCCCTGCCGTTGCCACCCTTCGGTACACCACTCCCGCGTCTTCGCGTTGCCGCGAAGACGACCTGTCGTTGACCCCTGGGGGCCTTCTGGCCATGCATGAGATGAGGCACGTAGATGAGTACGACAACGGCGAAGAGCAAAGCATGGTCAGCGGGGATGTCGCAGGACAAGCTGGCCTGGTACGCCATCCAGAACCCGCACGATGAACTGCCCCTGGGGCCAGTCGGCCAGCTGATGCCCAAGCTGCTGGCCGCACTGCTCGGTGCCGGTCTCCCACTGGTCAAGGCGGGCCAGCCGATGAGGATCCGCGAAGCGCACGGCTGGCGGCTGAACCTGCACCGTGACACCCAGATGATCACGGTGTGGATGCCCGGGGAGGCCGAACCGCTGCTCACGCTCCCGGGCGAGGTCCCGCCGCGGTGGGACTACCTTGCACAGCAGGTGGGCTACGTCGTGCTGTACGCGGCGGACGACCTGGGGCTGCCACTTCGTGGCGGTGAGCGGGAGCTGCAGCGCCAGGTGTACGCGGCGGCAGAGCGAGGCCGACTGGTCGCGGCCTCCGTCGCCTACACCGCCAAGTAGTCCCTCGGCGTCGAAGCCGTTTCCCGAGTCAGACTCGCCAGGTCAAGCCCTGCGCCGGCTTCCGCCTCTCTGCTCAAGGAGTTCGACGTCGGTCTCAGTAGTACGTTGCCGACTACCTGCCGGTCGGCGGCGCATGCTGGACCGCTGAGTGCGCTCCTCCAGATGCCCGAGCACCCGGCCAGATCAGGGTCGCACCCGCGCGAGGACGATCGGTGCCTCCCCGGCGGACTGGTCCTCCTTCATCCAGTAGCCCTGCGCCGACAGGATGGCGCGCAGGGTGCATGGCGGCCTGCTGGGCGCGCCACACGCTGTCAGACCGGTTCTCCACGTGCGGGTGCTGCCGCCACAGCACGCGAAGGCCGCCAGGCCCAGGAACTACCGACAAGGCCACCCCGGCCCGGTCCTCGAAGAGGGCGGCATGAAGGTCAGAGATCGGCAGCCCGGCTTTCAGTAAAGCCACCACCACGTCTACTGCCAAGCCTCGCCGTCCCTCAGGAAGGCCGGACTCGCTGACGACCGCCCGCTCCAGAGCGCTAAGGGCCCTCGACTGCCACAGATCGTCGGTCGGGTCGGTGGTGTTCGGCTTGTTCACGGGGTGCTCCTGATGCTCGCGATCCGTTTCCACACGCCAGCTTGCCCAGATCTCCCGTCAAGATCACGGTCGGCCGCGCCTCTGTACCGCATTCGTGGCGCCGATGCCCTCACATGACATCCGTGTTGTGCCTGCGATGAACCGGACCTGCGTCGTGCCGTGCCACCAGGATGCCAAGCTGCACCCATGGACTCCGTCGACGATGCTCTCGCCCAAGTCTGGCCCGCCGAGCTGCGTACCGATCGCCTCCTCCTGCGCCCCGTCACCGCCGAAGACGCATCCCTCGTGCGCGACTTGCTCACCGACGACAGGGTCCGTGCACACCTCGGCGGTCCTGCCACGGACGAACGCGTCACAGCGCGGCAAGCCATGTATCCGAAGACGGCCGGTGCCTGGGCTGTCGTCCGCATCGCCGACCAACAGGTGATCGGTCTGGTGACCATCGGCCCCGACCACCGGGGCGAGGGCCGCGCCGAGGTCTCCTACCAACTGCTCCCAGGCTTCTGGGGCCAGGGCCTTGGCCGGGAGGCCGTCGCCGCGGTCATCAGCTGGTGGACCGACGTCGTTCCCGCCGGCGGCCCGCTGATCGCTGTCACCCAGGCAGCGAACATCCGCTCGCGTCGCCTCCTGGAGTCGATCGGCATGATCATGGTCGACGAGTTCGACGAACACGGCGCGCATCAGTGTCTCTACACCCTCGCCGAGGAGCAGGACGACTCCGACCTGCGCTGGGCCCGCCTTCTCGCCGAGCGCCTGGACGCCGTCGAACGTCACCGAGGCGCGCAGGCACGCGCGACTGCGGCGGGCCAGAGCCTTCCCGACGCCCTGGCGGCGCTCACCCCCGACGAACTGGCCCGGCTGTGCCCCGCCCGGCACGGAGCCTACGGCCGCATCTGTGCCCGTGCCGCCGACCACACGCCGGACCTTCACCTGGGCCGGGCACCGGATGGCGCGTGGATCGCCTGGCTGATCGCGAGCGAAGCCTGACCCGTCGAGTCGGCTCAGCCGAGAGGACGGGCGGCGGAGTTCAGAACTGGTCGGCACGCTTCGGGACGAGTTCGGCGATCTCGAACTGGCAGGTCTCTGGGTGCAGTTCGAGAAAGCGGGCGATGACCTGGGTGTGCGCCTGACCGGTGAACAGGTCCAGCGCCACCCGGTCGAGGGGGCCGTCGTCCAGCTGCAGATAGGTCATCGCCAGATGGGCGCCGGCGTGCAGAGCGTCCTTCTCGGCGGGGTACGTCCAGGTGCTCAGGTCGCGCCCCGGCTCGCTGCGGTGCAGGAGAACCCACTGCCCGCCGACGGCAGTCACCGGTGCACCGACGAGAGATCGGCACATGCGGCACCACTCGGCGTTGGCAGCCACCCGGTCCTCCGCGCGGGCCTCCCAGACCGGCTCCGGCACCGAGACATGCGCGGCCGCCGGCCGCACCGGCAGAACCTGAGGCTCCTGCGTGAGCAGATCGGGAATCCGGTAGGCGGTCCGGGCGTGGCCCTTCTTGCCCCCGGAAGGCTGCCACAGCGCCCGCGGCCACACCTCGTCGAGGGACATGGAGCTGTGGGCGACAGAGTGGCCTACGTCGGACAGACGTGCGCCGGATGGCGTCGGCTCTTCGCCGGGGGGAAGCGGCAGCAGCCACCCGGCCGAGTCCTTCAGCCAGGACTGCCCGCAACCGTCACACCACTGCACGGCGGCGTCCTGCTCGGCGGGGCTGTCGTACCAGCTCGGTTCCTCTCGGCCCATGCCGAGTCGCGTCGTGGTGGACGGCTGTTCGCACGGGCAGTACTGGAACCGGTACAGCTGCACATCGGGCTGTTCGTCGCGGGAGGCATGCAACCACGCGGGATGGACACCCAGTATCCGGGCCAGGGCCTCCCGGTCACGTTCCCCGGGACGGGACCGGCCCGTTACCCAGTGCCCGATCTGGTGGGCGCCGACGCCGAGGTCGCTTCCCAGGCTGACGGCGGTCTTCGCGGTCGCGCCCTGCAGCAGTCGCAGGCGCCGCGAGAAGGGAGAGAGCTCAAGCAACCCCCACACCGGGTGGTCGGTGCGGTCGACGTACTCCTGATCGTCTTCCCACACGTCATGGTGCTCGTTGTACGACGATGCGTGCTCGGCCAGCATCTCCGTCACCCACTGGCGCACCGCGGCATCGTCCACCCACTGTTCATCGGTTGCCTTCTGAGCCGCTGCGTCCGCGTTCTCCGCCAGCACCAGCTCCTCGTGCATCGGAAACAGCCACTGCTCGATGGCCAGCAGCGCCCGGGAGGCGATGACACGTCGAGACGGCTCAGCCCTGGTCCCGCTGAGCACACCCGACAGCACGTCGACAGCTCGCACCACCAGCCGGTCCTGCCGCTTCCCCCACCCGCTCAATTCGGCCCCCTCTTGGCCCCGCCGCAGCCCCATGCATGTGACATCATCCCGGCTGCGAAGAGGGACCGCGCGACAACGCCTAAAGTTCACCCGGACCAGACCGGACCAGAGGGCCGTCGTCGATCGGCATGGAGGAGCTCGGGAGCAGGCAACCGGACACTCGAACGCGCCCACCTGGGTCCGCTGCGGCTGGCCGAAACGAGCGTCGCGTCCGGGAAGTTCGGGCTCAAGGCATCACCAGGCCTGCGCTCATGCGCGCCATCAGGACTCGGGTTCGGAGGCCCGGGGACGAGGAGAGAGAGGTGGGCGCCCGTGAGCGTGTCCGGATCGGCAGTAGCGAGCGCGGCATCCGAGGCCGCTCTCCCGCCCGGCAGGGCTCGGCATGACGTCGGCGCAACAGTGGAGCGACTTCCTGCGGGAGCGCCTGCGGGAAGATCATGAGGCCGCCGAAGGCCTCTACCCTCTCGGGTGCTGGGAGCTCACCGAGGCAGGCACGACCCCGGTCGGAGTGCAGAGCGACGCCCGTTTGCTGGCCACGGTCGACAGCGGGCACGGCCTCTTTGGGGACAACGCGCTTGCCATGCTGTTCCCGGGCCGTCGTGCTGGCCTAGCGAGCTCATGGCCACCCAGCAGGAACAAAGGCAGTAGAGGATCCCGCCGCTCCCCTCGCGCCGTAGGAAGCAACCGCAGGGAGCGGCGGATCGTCACACACCCAGCCGCCCCCGCACCGCCTGGACAGCTACCGCGGAGAGCGGCGGATCGTCACACACCTGTGCTCTCGCACAGGGTGGCAACTTGTGCGGAGCCTATAGCACGTTGGCCCGTCGCGTTCGCGTCCGAAGACAACCGGCCCTGACTTGTGGCCGAGCTGCCGGGTGGTGCGCGCCGGGCGTGGTGCCTCGTGCTCGTTGTGAAGTGCCGTGAAGTTGTCGCTGGCTAGGTGTCACATCTGTGCCACCGTCGCGTCGTTGTTCAGGTCCTTGGGCCCTCAGAGGTAGCTACAGATGTCGTGTCGAGTCGTGAGAAGCAGGCGCTGGCCGGTAATGGCATCACGGCCGACAACTTCACGGCACTTCACACAGGGGTTCACCTGTGTCGCCAGTACGCGTGGGTCTGCCGTACGTCGGCGTCGATCACGTCCCGCAGCAACTCACGGTCACCTGCGGGAAGTTGCCCGCCGAGCAGGTTGGCGGACAACCGGTACGCCTCGGCCAGCTGCGGGTCGCCGGCCGCGAGAATGCTGGAGAGCAGGGGCTCGTCCCGTTCTGACGTCTCATCCACCCGTACGACCAGCTGGCGCCGCTCCTCCTCGGATATGCGGGGCAGAGCCGAGCCCAGCTGCTCCTTCAGCTCGGCCCACGTGATGGTCTGCTGGGTGCGGGCCGTGCGCTTCAGCGCACCGCGCACGGCCGCAGCCGCGGAAGCGAGGGCTTCATCCGACAGAGCCTGATGCTGCCGCGGCGCCGGTCGCGGCCTGGCCGGCCTGTCCGCGGGCTGCTCCTTCCGCAGTGCTCGGACCTGCTGCATGTCAGACCACGGAAGGGCGCCCTTGGCTCTGCCCACGGCCGCCTCCAGCTCCCGCAGCTTCTTCGCCCGGCGCCCGGCCGAGACATTCGGGCGCTGGAGGTCGCTGACCAGGCGCCGGACCTTCAACACGGCAGCCTGCTGCTGGATCCGCTCGCGCTCCTCGGCCGAAACGGTCCTGTGCCGGGGCGTCACGCCGACGCGTGTCTGCGCCGGGGCGAGCCTGTTGAGCGCCCGCTGCCGCCGTGCTGCGGTGTCCGGCGCCGGCCGGTGGTTCTTCTCCTGCAGGAAGGCGCGAGCATGCTGCAGCACTTCCTGTTCGGCCGCGCTGGCACCGCGTCGGGTCAGCGCGGTGGCCCGGTTGTAGTGCTCGCGCACGTCCCAGGCACGCCCCTCGTCCACGGCGCGCTGCAGGTCCGCGAAGACGCCCTGCTGATAACCCGCGTGCCCGTCCAGCCACGTGAGTGCCTCATCGAGGGCCTGCTGCGCTTCCGCCCGCGCGTACGGCTCCAGGCTCTCCAGGAACGCGCCGCTTCCCTCGCAGAGCCGACGGACATGCTCGACCGTGCCCGACCGCTGCGCCGTCTCCAGCCCGCGTATCAGCCGCATCACTGCCTCCGGTATCGGCTGCGTGCGCGACGGCGCGGTCGGCGGTGTGCTCTGCAGGATCCGCACCGCGGCCTCGGTGACGAGGCCGTCCGTTCCCCACTCGCAGTCCGCCAGAGACGTCCACTCCGTGGCGTGTGCGAGGCTTTCGGTCCCGATCCACACCCGGCGGTTGGTCCCGTCGCTCTCCAGGCGCACCCGGTAGACGTACTGGCAGCGTGAGAGCGCCCCGGGCTCGAGCGGGACGTCGGCGCCGAGAATCGGGATGCCGTCCCCCCAGCTCGGTCGGACCTGTCCGTCCAGGTGGACCCTGAGCCGCCGCCCGTCGTCCAGGTCGACGTCGAGGACGGAGCCGATCGGGTCCGGGTAGGAGAAGCGGGCCGCCCGCCCGTGATCCGTCAATGACGTCTCCAACGCGCGCTTCACGTACAGGTGGTCGGCACTTGACTCACCGATGCCCCGACGCCGGCACGTGGGCTCACCACCGTGCTGCCCCTGAGGGTAGTGCTGGAAATGGCACTGACGATCGACGTACAGCTTGTCGGCCAAGCGGGCGCCGCAGCCGCCCAACAGCAGACCGCACCAGAACGTGTCGTGGCGGTGAAAGTGCCGGAAGCCGTCCAGCTCGATAGCCGTCGTCGGCAGGACCACGGGCACATCCGATTGCTCGTCACCAATCACCGCGGTCTGTACGAGCCGTGAATCACGTACCAATGCCCGCCCCCAATCACCAAGCCTCACAGTAGATTTCCCGCTCGCTCGCCGCCCGAGATCCCCATCAAATCAGCCACGCCGCCCGAGAAATTCTGGCCGCGACCGGCAACGCAACGGATTCGTGCTCCACAGCAGCAAATCCTCAAATGCCCTTCTTCGCGGCTGTTGTTGAGCAGGGGCCCATAGGGTGAGGCCCACTTGATCACGGCCTACTGGCACACGGAGCAGCCCCCGTCATCACAGACGATGCGAGGCCGACCACCCGGCACTACGTTCGCCGGGACACCGGGCGCGAAGGTTCGAGGACTGGTGCTAGGCGGGAAGCAGGGACAAGGCGTGGCCGGGTCGGCGCGCTCGGCGAGCACGTTCCCACACAGTGCGCGCAGACGCTCGACCAGGTCGACGACGGAAGACGTGGTGTTGAGGGTGGGGCCGGCGCGCTCAAATCGTCACGAGGGCAGCCGCCACTGGCAGTCTTCGGGGACCGCCGCGCAGCAGGTCACCGGGTCGGATTCCTCGCCGGGATCCGTGTGGCCATACACCTGGACGTGCACGCCGGGTTGGCCGGGCACACGCCACGGGCTGCTGGGGTCGGTCACGTTGTGGCAGACGGCGAGGGCGCGTGCGAAGGCGGTGACGGTCTCCTCGTCCGCACCGTGGATGATGACGCTGACGTGACCGGGCTCATGCAGGTGGCGTTTGGGGGTCGTCATGACCGTCCAGACGCCACCGCCTGACCCGGAGTTCGGACAGACGGGTGGCTTCACCCGATCGAGCTGGCCCGGCAGCCGTCACTGCCACCGAAGATCCCGCCGTTGTTGCCCCCTGCACGGCAGAATGGTCAGCTCGACGGTCGGGGCCGACTCTGTCGCCATTGCTCCCGCCGAACACGGCAACCGCGGCGAGCACCGCACCGACGATGACCAGGGCGACGCCGACAACCAGGCCGACGAGGCGACCGGATGGACGCGGACTAGACATGGGGGCCTTCCTCGCAGGGTGTGGAACGGCGCGAGGGTGGAGCATCCGAATGCCTTGCGGCGTGCGCCTACGCTCGGAGGATGAGCACGACAGAGATCCGTGAGCCGGAGCAGGCGCGGCCGTGGCGTCCCGGGGATGGCCCGGAGCCGACGGTCACGACGTGGCCGGCCGGTGACCGGCCCGCGCTGCGGGTGTGGTCACACGGGAGCTGGCGGTACGCGCCGGTCCTGGCCCTGCAGGAATGGGCGGATGGCACGATCGTCTATCAGGTGAGCGTCGACCTGCGTGGCGACACCGCGGTGACGACGTGCCTGTACCGGTGGCCGCAAGAAGGGCTCCGCTCCGCGCACGTCAGCACAACGCGGCCGTCCACGGACGCCGGCGTGGCGCGAGGGGACATGCCCCGGCCCCGTCCGCCCGTCGACAAGGCCGGGCGGACAGGCGCCCGTGATCGGCGGCACGCAGTGAGCGGTGAGGCAGTGAGCGGTGAGCGGCCCTCGTTCGCGTGCCCGGTGTGCACGCACACCTCGCACCACCCGCAGGATGCCGAGAACGAGTATTGCGGGCACTGCCGACGGTTCACAGCGGCCGAGCAGCGCGCGGCGCACGCGCGCGATGGTCTAGCGGCCGCGCGGCAGCACGCCGACGACCGATAGGCCCTTCCTCAGACGGCCTTGGCGACGTCGTCCTGGACCAGCTCGGAGCCCTTCGTGGTCTCCGGCTCCAGCTCCGGCTCAACGCTCGCCGCCGGCTGCGGCGCGGCTCCCGGCTGCGCGCCGGGCATCCGCTTGAGGGCCTGCCGGGCGGCGACCGCATCGGGACCCGTGAAGCGCTCCCAGTGCGGATGCGTGTGCACGAGCACGCTCGTGTCGCGGCATGCCTCCCACAGCTTCTCGTACTCCACCACCTGCTCGGCGCTCCACCCTTTGGTGGCGGGGCGGGACGACTTGTAACCCTGCAGGACCCCACCGTGCGCCGGTTCCGGCTCCTCCCACCCCTCGTGCGGCTCCCGCGACCACGGCAGCTCGGGGTCAGCCTGGAAACGATGCAACGCCGCGAACGCCTCGGCGGCGGCCTGCTGCGCCTCGATCAGCTTGTCGGGGAAGTCGAACGGGTTGGGGGCTGTGGTGGCTTCGGTCATGTGATCGAGAGTAGTCCGCGCCACGGACATTCCCTGGACGGTGAACCAGGAGGACGCGGGGCGCAGCGGCCGTCACCTCCTGGCGGTGCTCAGCGGCGGGCACCTTGGCCGCCGCGTGCTTGCCGGTGGCCGTCTTCCCCTTGGATGAGCTCCAGGCCGATCTTGCGGGGGCGTCACTGTGGGTGGGTTTTCGGGTTCAGCCAGCTCCTCCAGCTGCTCGAGTGACCACTTCTGCGGCCGTAGAGTCGAAGCGGCGCTCGAAGCCACCTATGGCTTCGAGCGCCGCTTCTCATGGTGCAGTGTCAGGCGCGTGCGACCGCAAGGGTCTCAGCGGCCAGCTGGGTGCGGCGCTCGTGGCTGTGGTCGAGGTCGGCACGCAGCCGCTTGGCAGTCTGCGCCGGGGTCCGGTCGAGGTCAGCCTGGGCCTCCTCCAGAGCGGGGTGACCGGCCTCCTGGATCTGGCGGTAGGCCGCTTCGTCCCTCGGCGAGGAGCAGAAGAACGGCCGCTTGAGGGCAGCCTCGGCACGCTCGCGCCACATGTCGACGGCGAGGCGGGCCTCGTCGACCGCGAGCACGTAGGCGTGATGGGCGGCAAGCCAGGCCGAAGCGTTGCTCAGCGCCTCCCAGCGGAGTTCCACCTGATGCAGCAGGTGGTCGCGTTCGGCGCGGACGACCTGCTCGTGGGCCAGGAGGTCGCGGACATCGGTGTAGCGGGCGGTGGTGTCCGCGACTGCGACCAGCCGCATGCCCTCCGCGTGGGCCTCCTCGCCATGCGGGTCGGTGTCGGGGTGGGCGGCCTGCCAGCGCCGCAGCGCGGCGACGTGCTGGGCGTCGGCCATCTCGTACGTGCCGGTGAAGCCCTCGATGTCGAGCGGGGAAAGGTTCGTGATCACGGTGTTGCCTCTCGGTCGGGTCAGTTGCGGGTGGCCAGGCCGAGGGTCTCGGCGGCGAGGGTCTTGCGGCGGGCGTGCTCGGTCTCCAGTGCCTCGTGCAGCCGGGCGGCCTCCGCCTCGGCGTCGATGTCGGGCTTGTTCACCGGCGGGTGGCCAGCGGGGAGGATGGACTGCTCGTAGGCGTCGACCAGCCGGTCGGCGTCCTTTCCTCGGCGGAGGAATGCCAGGTTCATCAAGGTCTCGGCGACGGCCTTCCACGCGTCAATGGCGCGGTGGGCGTCGTCCACGGCCCGGACGTACGCCTGGTGGCCGTGCAGCCAGCTGCCCTTGTTGTTCGGGTCGGCCAGCGCCTCCCACAGGGTGTCGGCCCGGTGCCGGGCGCGGTTGCGCTCGGCACGGGCGTCTTCCTCCTCAGCGAGGCGGGCCCGCAGCTCGTTGTACTGCCCCAGCGCCAGACTCAGCGCCAACATCCTGCCGAACTCCTCCGCGGCAGGGGCCGGTCGGCCCTCGCGCTTGGCCACGACAGCGTTGTAGAGCAGGCCTTCCGACTGGTCGTCATCGACGCCATTGAACCCCTCGACGGTCACTGCGGTCATGTTCTTCTCCTTGGGCCGGTCATCGGGGTCGATCCCTGCGGACTTCAGGTCGGTGTAGACGGTCTGGCGTACGCAGCGCGCCGCCTCGGCCAGCGATCGGACGTTCGTCTCGCCCGCCGTCCACGCCTCGGCGAGCAGCCGGGCTCGGGTGCCGGGGACGGACCATGCACGCAGTGCCGCCATCGCTTCCTCGCGTTTCGAACTCACCCCACCATCATGTGTCCAATATTTAGACATGCCTATTCATTGGACTTGTATTGGCTGGGAGAGAGGGAGGATGGCTCGTTCACGACTGACGTGTCTCAGCGAAGGTGCTGCGGTTCTCACCACAGGTGAACGGGTGCTCGTTCGTCTCGCCGAAGACTGATTGCGCAGCTCAGGGCCCGTGTTGGCAGCGCCGCCACGAGTCAGCTGCCCGGTAGTGCCCGGCGGAAAGACTCGCGCGGTGCTGCTTGCCCCAGGCCACCCCCACCTGACTCAGCGCCTCCACCGTGTCGCTGACCAGGCCCGTTCACCTTCGGTGAGACGAACGAGCATCCGTTCACCTGTGGTGAGAACCGCTCAAGCTCCGCCGAGACGGGTCAACGACTACCGCAGTAGGTACCGGATCTACTGCGGAAGCCCCTCGGTAGTTCGGCACTGCCCAGCGCTGCCCCGACTCGTCGTCGCCCGCCGCACCTGCGGCCCGCTGTTCCTCACCAGCGTTCCTACCGGCACTCCCATTCACACCGTCCGCGTCGAAGACCAACCGGACCTCATGGCTGTACGAGCCGTGCGTACGGGGCGGGTGCTTGGTTACTGGACTGACGTCCATGTGCCGTTCCTTGGGCCGGGGTGAGGCGGGGACGCGGCACGGACGGTGCAGGGCGCACCGTGGGCGGAGCAAGGAGCAGGGCAGCAACCTTGTCGAGCCACGTCTGGAACGCGTCGGGCGCACCACAGCCAGCCCGGAGCGCTACTGCCCACGCCTGCCTGGTCGTACCGATGCCTGGGAGCACCGCGTCCAGGTGGCCGGAGGGCAGCCGCACGCCGACGGCGGCCGCCAAGTCCCGTAGGAACCAGAGGACTTCCCCGTCCAGAACGCGTACGCGGACGGGGGCGTGGCCGTAGTAGAACGTCCTCGTGGACGGCACGGAACGCGCCGCCTGGCGCACGGGCGCCGGGCCCCGCTCCCGCACGGTGCCGGGCCCGGCGTTCAACGCGCACCGTCGGGGCGCGCGGCGCTGTACGGCCGCATCACCCTCCCGAAGTCCCAGAGCCCGGGGCGCGCCCGGTCGGACAGCAACAGGCACGGTTCGCACTGGTCGGGGTCAACGCCGTGGAAGGGCAGATCGTCGGGCATCGTGTCGAAGCTGCAGCCGAACTCCTCCAGGCTCCGTACGAGGTCGTTGAGGGCGCCGGGAGCCTGCGGATCCTTGTCCCCCCACGCGGCGCGCAGCGGCCCGTCGGGGAGCGTGACGGGGAACGGCTCGAAGGACGTGACGCCGGGGAAGTCCCACAGGATCCCGCCATGCTCGTCGCGGATGCTGTGCGGGTGGAGTTCGTCGTCGTACTCGCCTCGGTACAGCATGAGGTAGGCAGCGGTGGGGAACATGACGCGCAGCGTGTCCGCGATGGTCCGGGCGATACGGTCACCGGCCTGGTGCACGGCGTTCTTCGCGCGCCCCCAGTCGTCGAGGGTGCCGTAGGGCGGCGCGATACCGACGAGCATGGAGTCCGGCGCGAGCTCGGTCACGGAGACGGTGGCGGGGGCGATGGGCGACGCGGCGGCGGCCGGGATGCGGGTTTCGCCGACCTCGATGGAGTTGCCGGAGTAGGGGTTCACGAAGGGGCCTTCCGGGGAAGCGCGGATCGGCTTGGGGCACAGCCCGCGCGCGGATCAGTAGGTGGCGGGCTTGTGGCCTTCGACGTCGTCCACGAGCACGAGGCGGAGCGGCTGGGCGTACTCCTCGTACGCGCGCTGCACGGCGTCGCTGTGCCGGTCCACGTCGAACGCGCACCCGTTGTCGGCGCCGTTGCGCTCAGCCGCGTCCTCGAACAGTTCGTCAATGGCGGCTTGATCGCCGTCCTCGACCTGGTGGGAGTCGATGATGGTGAGCGTTTCGCCGTCGTCGGTCCAGATGAGCAGGGTGGCCACAGAGTGCTCCTCGAGGCGGGCCGCCCGGCGCGCGGCCGGGCGGCGGGATGGGCGCGCTAGCGCTTCTCGACGACCCACTTCTTCTTCTTGCGGTCCCAGGCGGTTCGGGGCGCATCGGGCCGATTGCCGGAGTACACGTAGGGCGCCGGGTACCAGTTGGTCTCCGCTCCCATGCGGTCTCCGAACAGGAGGGCGAAGCCGTCGTTGTCGAGTTCGTTCAGGGCTGCGGCGAGCCGCTGCCACTTGAGGGTCGGGTCAGCGTTGGGGGCAGGCGACGGGCTCGGCGTGGCGCACGAACCAGCCGGCGAGGGCTCCCGCAGGGCCTCCTCGGGTTCCGTCGGGACCACGGTGTGTCCATCCAGGGCGCCGTCTTCGACCTGGCGGCGGGCCATGTCGGCGGCCGCGTCGGCGGACGGCGCGGTGAAGGTGGCCGCCCACTGGCCGAAGTGGTCCTCGCTGGTTGCCAGTTCGGCCCCGGCGTCGGCGTACTCGCCGGGGATGACGTGCGCCACGTACAAGGTGTCGCTGTGGTCGCAACTCAGGCCAATGACGGTGAACACCTGGTGGTCGGCGGGCACATCGAGCTGCGTGGCCGGGCCGCCGACCACCAGGCCGAGGTTCTGGAACGTCGCGCCGAGCGCGCTCATCATGTCGCCGCGGCTGACTTCACCTTCGGTGTCGTCGCCGCGCAGGCGGCACCAGGTACGGAACAGCCCGGCCAGGGCCACGCCGCTGGTCGTAGTCGGGTCGAAGGTGAGCATGAGCGGGTCCTTCCGAAGAGGGGCGGGGCCGCGCCCCGGTGCGGGCGCGGCGCGGGGTGGGGTCAGGCAGCGGGGTCGGTGAGGCGGTCGAGGATTGAGCGGACGAAGTCCAGGCCGAGGCCGTCCACGTAGGCGTGCACGGGGGAGTTGTCGCGGGCGCGGGCCCGGTAGTCGGGCGTCTCGATCTGCCCGGTCGGGCCGACGTTCCGGCCGAAGCTGAGGCAGTCGTACGGGGCGTACTGCCGCATGGGGGCGTACGAGAAGCGGGAGTACAGGCGACGCGGGATACCGCCTGTGATCTCGTTGCCGAGCACCCTGTGCGAATGGCGAGGGCGGGTCGGCAGGAACGCGGGGAACAGCGACTCGAAGTCGGCCAACGCCCCGCCGTAGAAGCCCTCCTCGCGCCCGCCGTACTCCAGGTTGAGCGTGGGCTGCGCCATGGACGACTCCAGGAGCAAGAGCGCGGGACCGCGTTGCCAGGTGCGCACTGTGGTGTTCATCAACTGGGTGGTCCAACAGGTCGTCGCGATGCGCCGCGCGGCGAACGCGCCGCCGAGCTCGTCGAGGAAGTCGCGGGCGGCGCGCGCCGGATCAGTGGCGGGGGCCTGCGCGGTGTCGAGATCCGGGAGGGCGCTGCGCAGGATCTCTCGGGCTGTGTCGGACGGGCGGGCGCCGGGGACGGCGATGAGTGGATACGTGGCGCTTTCACCGCGTCGTTCCCACGCGAGCGTGGTGTGGCCTTTGTGGAAGGCGGCGATGACCGCACGGGAACCGTCGGTGATCTGGGCGGCGGGAGCGTCGGTGTAGCCGGTACGGAAGGCAGTGACGTGCCACGGGCCGAGCGGGCTCTCGGGGAGCAGCGCGGCGACCTGGTGGGCGGCGGTGGGTGCGGAGAGGGCGGGTGTGCTGGTCACGCGGAGGAGACTCACCACTTCACCCGCAGACTCGATCAACTTCGGCAGCCGCCGGAGCAGCAACGCCGTCGGGTACAACCACGACTCGTTGCCGTGCCCTCAGCCCATCAGTCACGATCTTTGAGAGCAGTTCCGAGCTGATGGGGTACGACACCTGGGCCATGGCGGCCTTGGTGCTGCCGTTGGGAACGATCACGAGCCAGTGGCTCTTCGCGATTACCCGATCGATGAACTGCATGATCGGCCACAGCTCGGACCCAGCCGGGCAGCGCAGATCCTCGAACAGACCATCGTCGAAGACACGGTGAATCGTGATCTCGACCGAAAGCTGCTCCTTAGGTTCCGATTTGGTTGGGCGCCCAGGCGCCCCCGGGGCGGTTCTGGTACCGGACATGAAGATCCCCTCCATCAGGGTCAGCTGGTGGTGTCTCGGCCGGTTCGCCGTTCCCCCGACCTCGTGATAACCAAAGTACACATCGAACAATGAACTTGCAACAACCTGGAGCAGGTCACTCCCACAACGCTTCACCGAACCAAGCCCAGACTAGAAACTTCGCCCCGAACGCCACCCGGCCCGAACCGAGGGCACCCCTCAACCCGCCCTGTCTCTTATCCTGATTCTACTCTGAATCCGACGCTGCCGACGAATG
>NZ_SRIC01000139.1 GCF_004684775.1 Streptomyces sp. MZ04 | reverse complement strand
GCCTTAGGGGGGTGGAAGGGGGCCTTAGGGCCCCCGCTACCGTCAACTCGCCGACGGCAGCCCGTAGATCAAGTCCGAGTACTTGGCGATGGCCAGCAGCAGGCCGATGACGCCCAGGGCGACTCCCGCCCAGGCCACCGACTTGATCCACGGTGCCTGTACCTGGTCGGGCGAGCCGAACGCGGGCCTGACCAGGACGACGAACCCGACGACCAGCGCGGCGAGCGCGAAGGCTCCGGCGATCAGCGCCGTGACCTGCCAGGAATCGCCGTACAGGGCCTGGATCTGGTCGGCGACGCTCGCCGACTGCTTGGTCTCGAGCTGCCCGACGATGTTCGAGCGTGCCGCGGCGACCGTGCCGAGCCAGCCGCCGGACAGGCCGATCACACCGAGAGCGGCGGAGACGACGGCCGCGGCGCCCTGGAACACGCCGCTGGACTTGGCCGGAGCGGCCTCGTCGGCCTTGTCGACCAGGCCGAGCTCATCGGCGTCGTCGTCGACCTCAACGGCCTCCTCAGACGCGGCGGCCTTCTCCACCTCGGTGACGTCCACGGCCTCGTCGGCCTCCGGCTCTGCGGGCTTCGCGGCCGCCTCGGCCGCGGTCTCGTCCTCTGTCTTAGTTCCCATGCCCCGCACCGTACGGACGGAGTCTGAGAGGTTTCTTAACGAGCCTCGCGCGCCTTGCGCCACTCGGGCGCGAGCACCGACCACACCTCCATGTCGTGCCGCACCCCCTGCCAGGGGAAGGACTCCCGCAGCACGCCGTCCTTCGTCATGCCGAGGCGCTTGGCGACCACGATGCTGCGCTCGTTCGCGGAGGACACCATCCACTCCACGCGGTGCATCCCGCGCTCCAAGACAGCCCAGTCGATGAGGACCCGCGCCGCCTTGGAGACCAGGCCGCGGCCCGTCGCCGAGGGTTCCAGCCAGACCCCGACCTCACAGGACTCCGTGGCGGTGTCGAAGATCCGGAAGAGGACCCCGCCGACGAGCGTGCCCTCCAGCCAGATCCCGTAGAGGCGGCCGGTGTCGGCGGCCTGCTTGTCGGCGTACGACTGGAGCCGCTCCCGGGCCGATTCGAGGTCCGTCACCAGCGCGGTCAGGGGCACCCACGGCCCCGCGTACTCACGCGCCCGCTCGATGTGGGTGAGGAACTCCTGCGCCTGCCACGGCTCGATGGGCCGCAGTTCAGCGCCCTCGCCCAGCGATATCCCGAACATCCTGCTCCTTCGGCCGACCCTGACCCGGTGCGGATTCGCCTACGGACTCGTCGTGCGAGTCCCGCTGTCCCGGTATGGCCGAGATCTTCGCACGCACGTCGGCCGTACTCGAACGACATTCCGGGGGCTCGATGCTGATGCGCGGCAGCCATCGGTCGAGGCTGCGCGGCAGCCACCAGTTGGCGCCGCCCAGCATGTGCATGAGCGCCGGCACCAGGAGCGTACGCAGGACGAACGCGTCGAGTGCGACCGCGGCGGCGAGGCCGATGCCGAACATCGCGATGACCCGGTCGCCGCTCAGGACGAAGGCCAGGAAGACCGAGATCATGATCACGGCTGCCGAGTTGATCACCCGGCTGGTCTCGGCGAGGCCGACCCGGACGGCCCGCCGGTTGTCGCCGGTCTCCAGCCACTCCTCGTACATCCTGCTGACCAGGAAGACCTGGTAGTCCATGGAGAGCCCGAAGAGGACGGACACCATGATCACGGGCAGGAAGGGTTCGATGGGGCCCGCCGAGCCGAGGCCGAGCAGCTCGCTCCCCCAGCCCCACTGGAAGATCGCGACGACGATCCCGAAGGCGGAGGCCACGGCGGCCACGTTCATCGCGGCGGCCTTCAGCGGAATGCCGATCGAGCGGAAGGCGAGCAGGAGCAGGATGCAGCCCAGGCCGATCACCACCCCCACGAAGAGCGGCAGCTTGCCGACGATGATCTCCGCGAAGTCGTCGTAGCTCGCGGTGACGCCGCCGACGTGCACATCGAGCGAGGTGCCGGTCTCGGCCCTCGGCAGCACGTCGTCGCGGAGCCGGTCGACCAGGTCGCTGGTCCGCTCGGACTGCGGGGACGACTCCGGTACGACGGTGAGGAAGGCGGCGGTGCCGTCGGCGTCGTACGTGACGGGGCTGACGGATGCGACGCCCTTGGTGGCCTCGAGAGTGGAGCCGAGGTTGTCGACGGCGAGCCGGTCGCCGGCCGTCTGTACGTCGGTGACGAGGGTCAGCGGGCCGTTCACGCCGGGCCCGAAGCCGTCGGCGAGCAGGTCGTAGGCCTGTCGTGTGGTGGCCGTCGCCGGGTTGTTCCCCTGGTCGGAGGTGCCCAGGTGCAGGGAGAGCGTGGGCAGCGCGAGCACCGCCATGACGGCGACGGCGACGACGCCGAGCAGCTTGGGGTGGCGCTCCACGAAGGCGGACCACCGGGCGGCGAACCCGGTCGGCAGCTCCGGGGCGGGGCCGTGCTCGGCGAGGCGGCGCCGCTCGCGGCGGCTGAGCGCGCGCGGCCCGATCCACGCCAGGAGGGCCGGAAGGAGGGTCACCGAGGCGGCGACGGTGAGGAGCACGGTCAGCGATGCCGCGATCGCGACGCCGTTGAGGAAGCTGAGCCGCAGGATGAGCATGCCGAGGAGCGCGATGCAGACGGTGGCGCCCGCGAAGACGACCGCGCGCCCGGTGGTGGCGACCGCGCGTTCGGCGGCGACGGCCACCGGGAGGCCTTGTTTGAGGCCCTTGCGGTGTCTGGTCACGATGAACAGCGCGTAGTCGATGCCGACGCCGAGCCCGATCAGGGTGCCCAGCATCGGTGCGAAGTCGGCGACGGTCATGAAGTGCCCGAGCAGCACGATGCCCGCGTACGCCGTGCCCACCGAGACCAGGGCGGTGGCGATGGGCAGGATCGACGCGGCGAGCGAGCCGAAGGCGAGGAAGAGCACGACGGCGGCGACGGCGACCCCGACGATCTCGGCGGTCTGCGCGCCCTTGGACTCGGTGAGGCCGACGGCGGTGCCGCCGAGCTCCACCTGGAGGCCGTCCGCCTCCGACGCCTTCGCGGTGTCGACGAGGGCCTGTGCGTCCGCCTTGTCGATGGCGTCGGCCTGCTCGTGGAAGGTGACGGTCGCGTACGCGATGTGCCCGTCGGAACTGATCTGCGCGGCGCCCTGGCCGGTGTACGGGCTGACGACGGAGGCCACGGCGGGCATCTCGGAGATCTTGTCGAGGGCGCCGGTCATCGACTGCTCGACGGCGGCCGCGCGCACCGATGTGCCCGCGCCGGTCTTCCAGACGACGGTGTCGCTGTCGCCGCCGAGGCCGTCGAATCCCTGGTTCAGGATCTGGGTCGCGCGGCCGGACTCGGTGCCGGGCACCTCGTAATTGTTCGAGTACGCGGATCCGGCGACGGCCGCGGCGGTCGCGGCGCCGCCGAGGGCCACGAGCCACAGCAGGACTGCGAGGAGGCGGTGCCTGACACACCACCGTGCGAGTGCTGCCACTGACTGGCTCCCTGGGACGGTTCGTGGATCTTTACCGGGAACAGCCGTGAATGAAACGAACAGCCAGCAAAGAACGCATGAGCGGTGACATAAGCACCGCGGTCACCTTGTCAGCCCGGAGAGATCTTTTGTCCCTTTCGTGGTGATGCTCACAGGGGCGCGCGGAGTGCACGGGAGCCCCGCTGGAGCCCCCGTGCGCCCTCACACCCCCGTGATGTCGGCGGATACCAGCTGCTGTCAGCCCGACACGCTCGCACGCCCGTTCTCGATGTGCCCCATGAGCCGCCGCCGGAAGGCGGGCTCGCCCGCGGCGGTGACCTCGACGTCGTACCAGCCGTGCTCGTCACCGGTCGGCCAGGCGACGGTGCGGCTGCTGCCCGCCTTGACGCGGACGGTCCGCGTCCGCGACCTGACGTCCGCCTCGTCGACGTATCCGAGCGGCTGCACCGTGAAGACGAGCTCATCGCGGCCCCGATTGGCCAGGGTGAGGTGGATCTCGCGGCGGGTGATCGCGGAGGCGAGCCGCGCGCCGCCGTCCTTGCCGCCGGCGAACTCGCGCCGGAAGCCGTTCGGCCCGGTGACCGTGAAGGCGTACGCGTCCTTGGCGACCGGCACGCTCCAGGAGCCCTCGCGTACGACGTCCTGGTGGAGCGGGGTCTTGAACTCGTCGGCGTAGGGATAGAGCGCGAAGTGCGCGCTGGAGCCGCCGCCGTTGCGAAGGCGCACGGTGAGAGCACCGCTCTCGCCCTGCTTCACGTCCGCGTCGGGCTGGTACGGCAGCGGGCGGGCGCGCCGGCTGCCCGGCTCCTGGACCGGCATGGACTGCTTCAGGGGCGGCTGCGGGGCCCAGCGGCCGCTGAACTCCGGAATGGCGCCGGGCTGCTCGACGTCGGGCTGCCGGTGGCCGCGCCCGAAGTCGAAGGCGCCGGTGAGATCGCCGGTGACCTTGCGGCGCCAGGCGCTGATGTTGGGCTCCTTCACGCCCGTCCACTTCTCCAGGAAGCGCACCACGGAGGTGTGGTCGAAGACCTCGGAGCAGACGTAGCCGCCGACGGTCCACGGCGAGACGACGAGCATCGGCACGCGTGCGCCGAGCCCGGTCGGGCGCCCCTCCCAACGCTCTTCCTTCTCCGCCGCCGAGTCTCCGCCGGGGACGGGCGGCGGGACGTGGTCGAAGAAGCCGTCGTTCTCGTCGTAGTTGATGAAGACGGCGGTGCGGCGCCACACCTCGGGGTGCGAGGCGAGCGCGTCGAGGACCTTGTAGACGATGGTCGCGCTGTGGATCGGCGAGGAGACGCTGGGGTGCTCGGAGTCCAGCGCGGACGGCACCAGATAGCTGACCTTCGCGAGCTTGCCGCCCGCGACGTCCTTGGCGAACTCCTCGGCGAGCTTGCCGGTGGGCACGCGCCGAAGCCCGCGCTCGAACAGCGACTTCTCCGCCTTGGTGAGGGTGGCGACGCCCTCCTCGAGGGTGGCGAGCAGCTTCGCGCGCTCGGCGTCGTCCTTGGCGTCGCGCACCTTGGCGTAGAAGGCCTCCATGAAGGTGAGGCCGGTCTTGGCGAGGACCTTCTTGGCAATCGCCTTGAAGGTGGTGAAGAACTCGATCTGGTTGTCGGTGAAGTTCTCCCACTCCGTGTACGTCTGCCAGCTCACGCCCGCCTTCTCCAGGCGCTCGGCGTACGTCCCCCAGTCGTAGCCGGGGTGCTTGCCCTCGTCGTACGCGTCGTTCTCGACGGCCCGGGTGCCGTCGGCCTCGAAGCCTGTCTTGCCGCTCCACAGGTGGTTGCGGTTGGGGCTCGTGGAGGTGTGGATGGAGGAGTGGTAGGCGTCGCAGACGGTGAAGGTGTCGGCGAGTTCGTAGTGCAGCGGGATGTCCTCGCGCGTGTAGTACGCCATCGTGGCCGCCGTCTTGGCGGTGATCCAGCCGTCCATCCAGCCGTCGTGCCAGGCCTTGGCGCCGCCGCTCCAGGAGTGGTCGAGGGCGCCGATGTACTGCAGGTCCTTCCTCTGCGCCGCCGCGGCCTCGCGGACGGGGAAGGGCAGGATGGTGCGCAGCACGCCGGGCTGCTCGAACACGCTCTTCCCGCCGGGGAGTTGGATGGCGTTGCGGTCACCGAAGCCGCGTACGCCGCGCAGGGTCCCGAAGTAGTGGTCGAAGGACCGGTTCTCCTGCATCAGGATGACGACATGCTCGATGGAGTCGAGCCCTCCGCCGCCCGTGGGCCGGTCCTGCGCCAATGCCTGCTGCAACGACGGCGGCAGAAAGGATCCGACGGCGGCGGCGCCGAGTGCGCCACCGCCGACCGCCATCAGCCGCCTGCGCGATATCTCCGGGGACACGTACGACCTCCAGTCGACGGCCAATGGTTCTCCGCTGATCCATTGGCCTACTCGGCTGGGACGCTAGCGACGTCTGGTATCGGTGTGAAGGCCGCGGACGGAAGTCGTGGTGAACACACGTAGGGGCGGCACACGTAGGGGCGGCACACGTAGGGGCGGCAAACGAAGGGGCGGCACGCCAACCGGCGTACCGCCCCTGCCTGTTCGTACCCGGAGGGTCTTCGTACTCGGAGGGCCTAGCCCTCCACGCCCAGCTTCTCCAGGATCAGCTCGCGCACGCGCGCCGCGTCGGCCTGGCCACGGGTGGCCTTCATGACCGCGCCGACCAGCGCGCCGACCGCCTGGACCTTGCCGCCGCGAATCTTGTCCGCGATCGCCGCGTTCCCGGCGATGGCCTCGTCCACGGCAGTGGACAGCGCGCCCTCGTCCGAGACGACCTTCAGGCCGCGCTTCTCGACGACCTCGTCCGGCGTGCCCTCGCCCGCGAGGACGCCCTCGAAGACCTGGCGGGCCAGCTTGTCGTTCAGGTCGCCCTTGGCGACGAGCTCGGCGACCCGGGCGACCTGCGCCGGGGTGACGGGCAGCTCGTCGAGGGACTTGCCCGACTCGTTGGCGTTGCGGGCCAGTTCGCCCATCCACCACTTGCGCGCGGCGGTCGCGTCGGCGCCCGCCTCGATGGTGGCGACGATCGGGTCGACCGCGCCCGCGTTGAGGATCGACTGCATGTCGTGCTCGCTGACGCCCCACTCCTCGCGGAGGCGGTTGCGGCGCACGCGCGGCATCTCGGGAAGTCCGGCGCGCAGCTCCTCGACCCACTCGCGGGCCGGGGCGACGGGGACCAGGTCGGGCTCCGGGAAGTACCGGTAGTCCTCGGCGTTGTCCTTGATGCGGCCGGACGTCGTGGAGCCGTCTTCCTCGTGGAAGTGACGGGTCTCCTGGATGATCGTGCCGCCGCCGTTCAGGACGGCCGCGTGCCGCTGGATCTCGAAGCGCGCCGCGCGCTCCACGGAACGGAGCGAGTTGACGTTCTTCGTCTCCGAGCGCGTACCGAACTCCTCGCGCCCGTGCGGCCGCAGCGACAGGTTCACGTCGCAGCGCATCTGGCCCTTGTCCATCCGGGCCTCGGAGACACCGAGCGCCTTGATGACCTCGCGCAGCTCGGCGACGTACGCCTTGGCGACCTCGGGGGCACGCTCGCCCGCACCCTCGATCGGCTTGGTGACGATCTCGATGAGCGGGATGCCGGCGCGGTTGTAGTCCAGGAGGGAGTGCGACGCACCGTGGATACGGCCCGTCGCGCCGCCCACGTGCGTGGACTTGCCGGTGTCCTCTTCCATGTGGGCGCGCTCGATCTCCACGCGGAAGATCTCGCCGTCCTCCAGCTGGACGTCCAGATAGCCGTTGAAGGCGATCGGCTCGTCGTACTGAGAGGTCTGGAAGTTCTTCGGCATGTCCGGATAGAAGTAGTTCTTCCGGGCGAAGCGGCACCACTCGGCGATCTCGCAGTTCAGCGCGAGGCCGATCTTGATGGCGGACTCGACGCCGATCTCGTTGACCACCGGCAGGGCGCCGGGCAGGCCGAGACAGGTCGGGCAGGTCTGGCTGTTGGCGTCCTGCTTGAGCTCGGTGGAGCAGCCGCAGAACATCTTCGTCTTGGTGCCGAGCTCGACATGGACCTCCAGGCCCATGACGGGGTCGTACGTCGCGAGGGCTTCCTCGTACGCCACCAGGTCAGTCGTGACAGTCACGGTGAAACTTTCCCTCTCAGCCCAGCAGGACGTCGTCGTCGCCCAGGCGCTTGAGCTCCCGGTAGAGGATCGCCAGGCCGGTAGCGATGGCGGCGGCGGACACGGCGGCGTCGATAAGACGCAGGGTGTCGTTGTCGTTGCGGGCCAGCTTCGCCTGCTTCGCGACACTGATCGCGCCGAAGGCGGTGCTGGCCAGCGAGACATAGACGCCGGTCTTGGACTTCTTGAAGTTCTTGGCCTTCTTTGCCATGGCACTCACAGCGACGGAGCCTCCTCAAGCAGCGGGTGGCCCCACCTTTCCACGAAGGCGGCCTCTACGGCAGCGCCCACCTTGTACAGGCGGTCGTCCTTCATGGCCGGGGCGATGATCTGCAGCCCGACGGGCAGGCCGTCCTCCGGCGCGAGGCCGCAGGGCAGCGACATGGCGGCGTTGCCCGCCATGTTCGACGGGATGGTGCACACGTCCGCGAGGTACATCGCCATCGGGTCGTCGGCGCGCTCGCCGATCGGGAAGGCGGTGGTCGGCGTCGCGGGCGAGACGATCACGTCGACCTGCTCGAAGGACTTCTCGAAATCCTTCGTGATCAGGGTGCGGACCTTCTGGGCGCTGCCGTAGTACGCGTCGTAGTAGCCGGAGCTCAGTGCGTACGTGCCCAGGATGACGCGGCGCTTGACCTCGTCGCCGAAGCCCGCCTCGCGGGTCAGCGCGGTGACGTCCTCGGCGGACTTCGTGCCGTCGTCGCCGACGCGCAGGCCGTAGCGCATGGCGTCGAACCGGGCCAGGTTGGACGAGCACTCGCTCGGCGCGATCAGGTAGTACGCGGAGAGCGCCAGGTCGAAGGACGGGCAGTCGAGCTCGACGATCTCGGCGCCGAGCGACTTGAGCAGCTCCACCGACTCGTTGAAGCGCTGGACGACACCGGCCTGGTAGCCCTCGCCCGCGAACTGCTTCACGACACCGACGCGCATGCCCTGTACGGAGCCGTTGCGGGCCGCCTCGACGACCGGCGGGACCGGGGCGTCGATGGACGTCGAGTCGAGCTCGTCGTGCCCGGCGATGACCTCGTGCAGGAGCGCGGCGTCCAGGACCGTGCGGGCACAGGGGCCGCCCTGGTCCAGGGAGGACGAGAACGCGATCATGCCGAAGCGCGATACGCCGCCGTAGGTGGGCTTGACGCCGACCGTGCCGGTGACGGACGCGGGCTGGCGGATGGAGCCGCCGGTGTCCGTGCCGATGGCGAGCGGGGCCTCGTAGGAGGCGAGGGCGGCGGAGGAGCCGCCGCCGGAGCCGCCGGGGATGCGGGTGAGGTCCCACGGGTTGCCGGTGGGGCCGTACGCGCTGTTCTCGGTGGAGGACCCCATGGCGAACTCGTCCATGTTGGTCTTGCCGAGGATGACGACGTCGGCTTCCTTCAGCTTGCGCGTGAGGGTCGCGTCGTACGGCGGGATCCAGCCCTCGAGGATCTTGGAACCGGCCGTGGTCGGTACGCCCTCGGTGGTGAAGATGTCCTTGAGCGCGAGCGGTACGCCGGCCAGCGGGCCGAGCTTCTCGCCCTTGGCGCGCTTCTCGTCGACGGCGCGGGCCTGCGCGAGGGCGCCGTCGCGGTCGACGTGCAGGAAGGCGTGCACCTTCTCGTCGACGGCCTCGATGCGGGCCAGGTGGGCCTCGGTGACCTCGACGGCGGTGAGGCTGCCGTCGGCGATCTTCGACGCGATCTCGGCGGCCGTGAGCTTGATGATGTTGCTGTCCGTCATGGTGATTAGTCCTCCCCCAGGATCTGCGGCACCTTGAAACGCCGCTGCTCCTGGGCCGGGGCGCCGGAGAGCGCCTGCTCGGGGGTGAGCGACGGACGGACCTCGTCCGCGCGCATGACGTTCGTCAGCGGCAGCGGGTGCGAGGTCGGCGGTACGTCTTGGTCGGCGACCTCGGAGACGCGGGCGACCGCGCCGATGATGTCGTCGAGCTGTCCGGCGAAGTGGTCGAGCTCCTCGGCCTTCAGCTCCAGACGTGCAAGGCGGGCGAGGTGGGCGACCTCCTCGCGCGTGATGCCAGGCATGCGGCGATCCTCAGGGGTGAGTGTGCGGTTTGTGGGCCCAATCCTATGGGGCCACGCACAGTGCCCTGAAACGGATTCCCCGGCAGGGGCCCCAAGGGGTCCCCAAGGAGTCCCCAAGCGGTCATCGGCGGGTTACTTCGCGATGTCCGTTTTCTTCGCGATGTCCGCCGCGGCCTCCGCCGCCGCCTGTTCCTCCGCCGCGATGTCGACGGGCCGCCGCCATCCCCGCGCCCCCCGCGCCTGCAGCCACGCCGTCGTCTCGCCCGCCGGCATCGCCGCGGCCACCAGCCAGCCCTGTACGGCGTCGCAGCCCAGGTCCCGCAGGCGCTCCCACGTCTCGTCGTCCTCGACGCCCTCGGCGACCACGAGGAGGCCGAGGGAGTGGGCGAGGTCGACGGTGCAGCGGACGATCTCCGCATCCTCGTTGTCCACGGCCAGGCGGGCCACGAACGAGCGGTCGATCTTGAGCTCGCTCACCGGCAGCCGCCGCAGGTGCACGAGCGACGAATACCCCGTACCGAAGTCGTCGAGGGACATCTTCACGCCGTGGCCGGTAAGTCCCGCCAGGGTGTCGGCGGCCCGCTGCGGGTCCTCGAGCAGCACGTGCTCCGTTATCTCCAGCTGCAGCGCGCCCGCCGGGACCCCGTGCCGGGCCAGGCGCGCGGCGACCGCGCCCGCGAAACCGGGCGTGTGGACGTCACGCGGCGAGACATTGACTGCGACCGGGACCTTCAGGCCCATCGCCTGCCACTTCGCGACCTGCCCGAGCGCCGTCTCCAGGACGTACTCCGTCAGGTGCGGCATGAGCCCCGACGACTCGGCGATGGCGATGAACTCGTCCGGCGGCACCTTCCCGCGCTCCGGGTGCACCCACCGCACCAGCGCTTCGAGCCCCGCCACCTGCCCGTCGAACTGGACCTTCGGCTGGTAGTGGAGCTCGACGTCCCCCGCGTCGAGCGCCCGGCGCAGATCGCCCAACAGGCCGAGGCGGTCAGGGGTGTTGGAGTCCCGCTTCGACTCGTACACCTCCACGCCCGTGCGGTCCCTCTTCGCCTGGTACATCGCGACGTCCGCGCGGCGGAGGAGCCCCTCCGCGTCGAGCGCGTGGTCGGGGAAGACGGCGAGGCCCGCGCTGGCCTCGAGGACCAGGGTCAGGCCGTCCAGGTCGAGCGGTGAGCCGAGCGCCGCGACCAGGGAGCGGGCCACGCGGGTGGCCGACGTCGTGGAGTCGGCCACCGGGAGCAGTACGGCGAACTCGTCGCCGCCGAGCCGCGCGGCCTCCGCACCGCGTGGCAGGGCGAGCCGGAGACGGTCGGCGATCTGCAACAGCAGCCGGTCGCCCGCGAGATGACCGAGGGTGTCGTTGACCGAACGGAAGCGGTCCATGTCGATCAGCATCAGGGCGGACCGCGCCCCGATCCGCTCGGCATCGTCCAGAGCCGTCCAGGTGCGCTCCAACAGCCACTGCCGGTTGGGCAGTCCGGTGAGCGGGTCGCGCAACTGCTCCTCGGCCCTGGCGCGGGCGATCCACAGGGTCGAGTCGAGCGCGACGAGGGGGATCGCGAAGAGCGGCAGGAGGAGCGGCGTCGAGGCGGCGACCACGCAGATCAGCGGGGCGATGCCGAGCAGTGCGACGCCGACGAGGCCCTGGCGGACCAGGGCGGTGCGGGTGACCGTCGGCAGCGCGCCGGTGCTCGGCGCGTGGACGTACCACAACAGGACGCGGGTGACGGCGAGATAGGCGACGGCGGCCAGCGCGACCCCGGGCGCCGAGTACACGTCCCAGGTCTCGGGCAGCCAGGGCGACTCCGCCGACGGCACCGTGCCGAACGCGGCCATGGCGAGGGCGCCCGCGCCGATGCCGAGGATGTCGACCGCACCGTGCAGGATGCCCTGGCGCCAGCGGTGGCGGCGTGCGATGCCGACCAGGACGACGACGGTGAGGCTGACCATCCCGGCGGGCAGCCAGCCGTACAGGAGCAGTACGGCGACGGTGAGCGCGCCGCCCGAGCCGGTGCCGCCCCACCAGCGGTCGCGGCCGAGCGCGACGAGGTGACCGACGATGAGCCCCGTCAGGACGGCGAGGGACCAGCCGACGGTGCCGGAGGGGAACAGCGCGTGGTGCCCGGTGAACCCGTGGAAGAGGCCGGCGCCGAGCACCACGGCGGCCGTCGTCACTACGGCGACCGGCAGCACGGGCCGGCGGTCGCCCGACGCGTCGTCCGCGTCCTGCACGTCGGTGCCCTGCCACGACTGCGGGCGCCGGCCGGTCTGTCCCGCGTCCTGGCCCGCCGTGTCCCGGGGGCACTCGCCCGGGTTGGCGAGACCGGCGGAACGGAGCTCCGGGGAGGTGCAACTGGCGACCGTGCTCCACGCCCGTTCGCGTCGCTCGACCGTGGTGTCCGGCGCGGCGGCGCGGCCGCTCTCCGCCTCGCGCGGCGTCCGGCGTCTGCTCAACCACGCGCCCGGCCCGCGCCGCAGGCGCGCGCGCAGCCGGGAGTCCGGGGCGGCGCTCTCGGTCGGTTCCATTCCCGTCCCTCTCACAGCCGGCGGTGCACACGCCACGTGGACTTGGTCCAGCGGTCAGCCGCGTCTGAATGCCACGGCAGGCGCACACCTCAACAGTAGGCCGCAGAAGGCTTCCACGGGCAGCGGTCCACAACGGTTGCCCGAATGCGACCCGGCCACCCGTATGCATCTGGTATGCGCTGAACGGGTGGCCTTCAACCGCTACTCCTCGGTCGGAAGCGCGACTTCCTTCGCCGCGTCCGGTCCCTGTTCCAGCAGGACGGCGAAGCCTTCCTCGTTGAGAACCGGAACCTTCAGTTGCATGGCCTTGTCGTACTTGGATCCCGGGTTGTCGCCCACGACGACGAATGCCGTCTTCTTCGAAACGGAACCGGTCACCTTCGCACCGAGGGTCTGCAGCGCATCTTTTGCGCCATCCCTCGTGTGGTTCTCCAGCGTTCCGGTGACGACAACGGTGAGACCTTCCAGCGGGCGCGGTCCTTCGTCTTCTCCCCCGCCCTCTTCCTCCATACGGACCCCGGCCGCCCGCCACTTGCGCAGGATCTCCCGGTGCCACTCCTCCTCGAACCACTGTTTGAGGGAGGCCGCGATGGTCGGCCCGACCCCCTCGACGGCGGCCAGCTCCTCCTCCGTGGCCTGCTCGATCCGGTCGATGGACCGGAACTCGCGGGCCAGCGCCTCGGCCGCGACCGGCCCGACGTGGCGGATCGAGAGGCCCGTGATGATGCGGGCGAGGGGGCGCTCCTTGGCCGCCGCGATGTTCTCCAGCATCGACACGGCGTTCTTCTTCGCCTCGCCCTGCTGGTTGGCGAAGACCGTGGCGACCTTCTCCTCGCCGGTCTTCGGGTCGCGCTTGGGCAGGCCGCTGTCCTGGTCGAGTACGTACGCCTTGATGGGCAGGAGCCGCTCGATGGTGAGGTCGAAGAGGTCGCCCTCGTCGAGGATCGGCGGCTCGGACGGCTCCAGGGGCTTGGTGAGGGCGGCCGCCGCCACGTATCCGAAGTTCTCGATGTCCAGGCACTTGCGGCCCGCCAGGTAGAACAGGCGCTCGCGCAACTGGGCGGGGCAGGACCGGGCGTTGGGGCAGCGGAGGTCGATGTCGCCCTCCTTCATGGGCCGCAGCGGCGTCCCGCACTCGGGGCACTCGGCGGGCATCACGAACTCCCGCTCCGTGCCGTCGCGCAGGTCGACGACGGGGCCGAGGATCTCCGGGATGACGTCGCCCGCCTTGCGCAGGACGACCGTGTCCCCGATGAAGACGCCCTTCTTCTTCACCACGTCCTGGTTGTGCAGCGTGGCGAACTCGACCTCGGATCCGGCGACGGTGACCGGCTCCACCTGGGCGTACGGCGTGACGCGACCGGTGCGGCCGACGCCCACGCGGATGTTGACCAGCTTGGTGTTGACCTCTTCGGGGGCGTACTTCCAGGCGATCGCCCAGCGCGGGGCGCGCGAGGTCGATCCGAGGCGTCCCTGGAGCGGGATCTCGTCGAGCTTCACGACGACACCGTCGATCTCGTGCTCCACGGAGTGGCGGTTCTCGCCGAAGTAGGCGATGAACTCCCGTACGCCGTCGAGGCCTTGGACCACCCTGTTGTGCTGGGCGGTGGGCAGGCCCCAGTCGTGGAGCAGCTCATAGGCGTGGCTCAGGCAGTCGATGTCGAAGCCCTCGCGGGCGCCGATGCCGTGCACCACCATGTGCAGCGGGCGGGTGGCGGTGACTCTGGGGTCCTTCTGGCGCAGCGAACCCGCCGCCGCGTTGCGCGGGTTGGCGAACGGCTTGTCGCCGGCCTCCACCAGGCGGGCGTTGAGCTCCTCGAACTTCTCCATGGGGAAGAAGACCTCGCCGCGGATCTCGACGAGGGCGGGGATGTTGTCGCCCTTGAGGCGGTCGGGGATGTCCGCGATGGTGCGGACGTTCGGCGTGATGTCCTCGCCGACCCGGCCGTCGCCGCGGGTCGCCGCGCGGGTGAGCTTCCCGTCCTCGTACGTGAGGTTCACGGCGAGGCCGTCGATCTTCAGCTCGCACAGGAAGTGGTAGTCGCTCGTGCCGACGTCCTTGGCGACGCGCTCGGCCCAGGCGGCGAGCTCCTCGTCGTCGAAGGCGTTGTCCAGGGAGAGCATGCGCTCGCGGTGCTCGACCGAGGTGAACTCGGTCTCGTACGCCCCGGAGACCTTCTGGGTGGGCGAATCGGGCGTACGAAGCTCCGTGTACCGCTCCTCCAGGGCCTCGAGCGAGCGAAGGAGCTTGTCGAACTCGGCGTCGCTGACGACCGGTTGGTCGTTCACGTAGTACCGGAAGCGGTGCTCCTCGATCTGTTCGGCCAGCTGGGCGTGCTGATCCCGTGCCTCGGCGGGCACAGAGCCTTGCTGTTCGACAGCCACCGTTTCGTCCTCCCGTTACGTCATACCCAATTACTCAGGGTTGTCCGCGAGTGATCTCGCCGCCCGGACACAATGGGCGAGAACCGCGCGTGCGTACGCGGGAGAAGCCCCCGCGAGGCCGCACGACGGAGTGACCACGACCGACTCCGCGAGAGAACCCGGATTCAGCCCCAGCCTGCGCCACAGCGTCCTGACACCCATGACGCTACCGGCCGGGTCTGACAATGGTCCTTCCACGCCCGGCACGACACCGGCGAAGAGCTTCGTGCCGCCCTCGACGGCCTCCCCGATCGCCTCGTCGTCACGCTCGGTGAGGAGCGAGAAGTCGAACGAGATGGCGTCGGCGCCGGCCCGCCGCAGGAGCGCGAACGGGACATCGGGCGCGCAGGAATGGACGACGGCGGGCCCCCCATGGACACCCTGGACGCCGAGGACGTCCCGCAGGGTGCTCTCGACGACCTGCCGGTCCACGGCGCGGTGGGTGCGGTACTCGCTGGCGGTCTTGATCTGCCCGCGCAGTACGGCGATGAGCGAGGGCTCGTCGAGCTGGAGCACCACCTGGGCGCCCGGGATACGGCGGCGTACGTCCGCGAGATGGGCGCGCAGGCCCTCCGCGAGCGATCCGGCCAGGTCACGGCAGGCGCCGGGGTCGGAGAGAGCGGACTCGCCGTTCTTCAGCTCCAGGGCGGCGGCCAGCGTCCACGGCCCCACGGCCTGCACCTTGACAGGACCCTCGTACCCCTGGGTGAACTCCTCGAGCGCGTCGAGGTCCTCGCCGAGCCACGCCCTGGCCCGCCGGGTGTCGCGTCCCGGCCGGTCGCCGATGCGCCAGCCGCTGGGCTCCACGCGCGCGTAGAGGTCGACGAGCAGCCCGGCGGTCCGCCCGATCATGTCGGCGCCGGGCCCCCGCGCGGGCAGCTCCGCCAGGTACGGGAACGCCTCGAAGCTGCCGGTGACGGTCTTCGCGGCCTCGCGCGCGTCGCCGCCGGGCATGGACCCGACGCCGGTGGCCGGGCCGAAGCTGATGTCGCTCACCGTCCCGGCCGCACCGTCAGGTCGTTGATCTCCGCGTCACGCGGCAGGTCCAGGGCCGTCAGGATCGTCGTGGCCACCGACTCCGGGTCGATGAAGCGGGAGGGGTCGTACTCCTTGCCCTCCTGCTGGTGGACCTTGGCCTGCATGGCGCTCGCCGTGCGGCCCGGATAGACCGAGGTGACGCGGACGCCGTTGCCGTGCTCCTCGGCGCGCAGGGCGTCGGCGAGGGCCTTGAGGCCGTGCTTGGAGGCGGCGTACGCGGACCAGTCGGCGTGCGCGTTCAGGCCCGCGCCCGAGTTCACGAAGACCACGTGCCCCTGGGCGACACGGAGCTGCGGCAGGAAGTGCCGGGTCAGCTCGGCGGGGGCGATGAGGTTCACGTTGAGCTGGTGGCGCCAGGACTTGGGGGTGAGATCGCCGACCCGGCCCAGGTCGACCACGCCCGCGATGTGCAGCAGGGAGTCCACCCGGTCGGGCAGGGACTGGTGGCCGAACGCCCAGGAGAGCTTGTCCGGGTTGGAGAGGTCGCCCACGAGCGTGGCCGCTCCGGGGAACTGCGCCGCCAGGTCCTTGGCGCGGCCCGCGTCCCGTGCGTGCAGGACGAGGTCGTCGCCGCGTGCGTGGAGGCGGCGCGCGACGGCCGCGCCGATGCCGGAGCCCGCCCCGGTGATCACATGTGTAGCCATGCGCCCATCGTCCCACCCCGGCGCACACGGCTCAGCGCGTGCCCACCGACTCCTCCAGGTAGGCGAGGGCGCCCACCGGCTCCTCGGCGAAGAAGACCAGATCGGTCAGCGGCACCGGCAGGAACCCCTCGTCCTCCATGCGCCGGAACTGCTCCTTCAACCCGTCATAAAAACCGGCCGAGTTGAGCAGGACCACCGGCTTGTCGGTCCTGCCGTGCTTCTTCAGTTCGAGGATCTCGGTGGCCTCGTCGAGCGTGCCGGTGCCGCCGACCATGACCACGACCGCGTCAGCCTTCTCCAGAAGGAGCGCCTTACGCTCGGCGAGGTCCTTGGCGATCACCATCTCGTCGGCGTTCGCACGGGCCTTGGCGGCGAGGAAGTCGACCGATACGCCGACGAGGCGGCCGCCGGCCTCCTGCACGCCGTCGGCGACGACCTTCATCAGGCCGCTCTCCGAACCGCCCCACACCAGCGTGTGGCCGCCCTTGCCGAGCAGTTCGGCGAAGTCCCGCGCGGGTCCGGTGTAGCGCTCGGGGAGGTCGGCCGCGGAGAGAAAGACACAGATGTTCATGGCTTCACGGTACGGTCCGAAGCTCGGCCCCGAGAAGGAGACCACTGTGACCGCAGGACACGAGATCACCGTCGAACAGGGCACGGAGCACGTACGGGTGGTGCGCGACGGCCAGGTCGTCGCGGAGAGCCGGCGCCCCCTGCTGCTGCGCGAGACGGGCTTCCCCGTGCGCTACTACCTCCCTCCGGAGGACGTCCGCACGGATCTGCTGACGCCTTCGGAGACCACCACCTACTGCCCGTTCAAGGGAACGGCCTCCTACTGGTCGCTCCCCGGCGCGCAGGACACGGTCTGGGCCTATCCGGAGCCGAAGGACGCGGTGGCCCAGATCAAGGACCACTTCTGCTTCTACGAGGTGACGACCGACTAGGCCACCGCGGCGGCCCGCTCCGTGGCCGCGATCGTCGCCGACCCCACCACGCGCGTACCGTCGTAGAGGACGACCGCCTGGCCGGGGGCCACGCCGCGTACGGGCTCGTCGAAGGAGACGTGCAGGGTGCCGTCGACGAGCTCGGCGGTCACCTCCGTCTCGCCGCCGTGGGCCCGCAGCTGCGCGGTGTACGTGCCGGGTCCTGAGGGGGCCGCGCCGCACCAGCGGGGCTTGATGGCCGTCAGGGACGTCACGTCCAGGGCGTCGACCGGGCCGACCGTCACCGTGTTGTTCACCGGCGAGATGTCCAGGACGTAGCGGGGCTTGCCGTCGGGGGCGGGGGTGCCGATGCGCAGGCCCTTGCGCTGGCCGATGGTGTAGCCGTACGCGCCCTCGTGGGTGCCGAGCTTGTTGCCCTCGGCGTCCACGATGTCGCCCTCCGCCTTGCCCAGGCGGTCCGCGAGGAAGCCCTGGGTGTCGCCGTCCGCGATGAAGCAGATGTCGTGGCTGTCGGGCTTCTTGGCGACGGCGAGGCCGCGCTCCTCTGCCTCCGCGCGGATCTCCTCCTTGGTGGTGACCGTGTCACCGAGGGGGAACATCGCGTGGGCGAGCTGGCGGTCGTCCAGGACCCCGAGGACGTAGCTCTGGTCCTTGGCCATGTCCGAGGCCCGGTGCAGTTCGCGGGTGCCGTCGTCGTGGACGATCACCTGCGCGTAGTGGCCCGTGACGACCGCGTCGAAGCCGAGGGCGAGCGCCTTGTCCAGGAGCGCGGCGAACTTGATCTTCTCGTTGCAGCGCAGGCACGGGTTGGGGGTGCGCCCCGCCTCGTACTCGGCGATGAAGTCGTCGACCACGTCCTCGCGGAAGCGTTCCGCGAGATCCCAGACGTAGAACGGGATGCCGATGACGTCGGCGGCGCGGCGGGCGTCGCGCGAGTCCTCGATGGTGCAGCAGCCGCGCGCGCCCGTGCGGAACGACTGCGGGTTCGCCGAGAGCGCCAGGTGCACTCCGGTCATGTCGTGCCCGGCTTCGGCGGCGCGTGCGGCGGCGACGGCGGAGTCCACGCCGCCGGACATGGCGGCGAGTACGCGAAGGGGGCGCTGCGGGGTCTGGGTCTCAGTCATAGCTCTAACAGGGTACGGGGCCGCGGGAACCAGGTGCCCGTGAGTAAGCGTTGACGATCACATGGGGGAAGAAAAGGACACGACGGCGGAGCGGAAGCCGGGGCGCCGGGGGGTCAACCGGCGGACGCTCCTGATCGGCGGCGCGGCGGCGGCCGTCGGCACGGCCGCGCTCGCCGCGGACGAGCTCGGCCGGCTGTGGTGGCGGCTGCCCGGCGTGGTGAAGAAGCGCAAGGAGGGCGAGGTCGACGCGAAGGGCGCGCAGTGGGTCGCCGCGTCGGACTACAACTGGCGGCGCGCGGACCGCCCCGACGACTACGAGATCGACATGGTCGTCATCCACGTGGTCCAGGGTGGGTACGCGACGGCGCTGCGGGTGTTCAAGGACCCGGCCCACGGCGCGGCGGCTCACTACGTGGTGCGCAAGGACGGGCACGTCGCCCAGATGATCCGCGAGCTGGACGTGGCGTTCCACGCGGGGAACAAGGGCTACAACGAACGGAGCATCGGCATCGAGCACGAGGGCTTCGTCGACAAGAAGGCCTCCTTCACGGATGCCATGTACGCGTCTTCGGCACGGCTCACGGCGGGCATCTGCAAGCGGTACGACATCCCCGTGGACCGGGAACACATCGTCGGCCATGTGGAGGTGCCGGGCACGGACCACACCGATCCCGGTCCGCACTGGGACTGGGACCGGTACATACGGCTCGTGCGGGACGCCCGCACCGCCCTCGCCTGACTTCTGACCGCCATCACCGAAGGTGTACGGGCAGCGACTCCACGCCGTAGACGATCGACAGCTTGCGGAAGGCCAGCTCGTCGGGGTCGACCGCGAGGCGCATCTCGGGGAAGCGCCGCACCAGCGCCGGGTAGGCGGCCCGCAGCTCCATGCGGGCCAGTTCGGCGCCGATGCAGCGGTGGATGCCGTACCCGAAGGCGAGGTGGCCCGAGGCCTTGCGGTCGGGGTCGAAGCCGCCGCCGTCGGCGGTGTACTTGGCGTCGCGGTTGCCGCCGCTCAGCGAGCACAGGACGAGGTCGCCCTTGGGGATGCGCACCCCGGCTATCTCCATGTCCTCACGGGCGAACCGCGGGAAGGCCACCTGCACGACCGTCAGGTAGCGCAGCGCCTCCTCCACGAAGGGGGCCGCCGCAGCGTCGTCCGCACGCAGCCGTGCGGCGACGTCAGGGTGCTGGAGCAGCAGCAGCGAGCCGAGGGCCAGCATGCTCGCGGTGGTCTCGAAGCCGCCGGTCAGGACGCCGTCGGCGAGGCCCGCGAGCTCCTCGTCGTCGACCGTGTCGCCGTGCTCCTTGACGATCATGCCGAGGAGTCCGTCACCCGGATTCTCGCGCTGCTTCTTGACGACGTCCCTGAAATAGGACAGCGAGGCCGATATGGCGCCGAACGGCGCGGTCGCCCCGGCGAAGAGGTCGAAGCGCTCCATGGCCAGCTGCTGGAAGTCGTGGCGGTCCTCGTAGGGCACGCCGAGCAGCTCGCAGATCGTGAGCGAGGGGATCGGCAGCGCGAAGGCCTGCACGAGGTCGACGGGCCCTTCGGAGGCGGCCATCGCGTCGAGCCGCTCCTCGACGATGGCGTCGATCCGGGGCGTCAGACGCCGCAGCCTGCGCATGGTGAACTCGGGCGTGAGGATGCGCCGCAGATGCGTGTGGACCGGCGGGTCGCTGAAGCCGAGGCCGCCGGGGTTCTGCTCCTCGGAGACGCCCGCGTTGCCCGCGAGGTTCGTGAAGTCGTTGCTGAACCCGCCGGTCTCACCGAGTACGGCCTTGACCTCGTCGTAGCCCGTGACGACCCAGGCGTCCATGCCGAACGGCAGCGGCACCTGGTAGACCGGCTGCTCCGCCTGCTTGGCGGTGAGACCGGCCACCGGGTCGAGGCCGTCGCGGCGCATCGGCGCGAGCAGGGGCTCGGGCAGCCGCGCGATCGTCGAGGAGCTGATCCCGTTCCGCTGGATCCGGGAGAGGTAGATGCGCCCGAGCCGCGCGGTGATGCGAGAGCGGAGGTTCGCCTTCAATGTGAACTCCATGAGGGGGGTCGTCGTACAGCCCCGAAACGCGCGGAGCGGACTCGCGAGCGGCAAGCATAGATCGGTGAAATGTCTCTGGCGTATCCCGCTCCGGCCGCCGGACGCTTCCATATCACCCCAGAACGCCACCAACTCGGGCCTGATTCCGGGGTCGTTCCAAGGATGTGACCTATCCGGCTCCCGCTCGGTCCGGGCCATGATCCAGCCCTGACCCGGCCATGACCCGCCGGAGGGCCCTAGTAGTGCTTCGTTAGGTGTGCCGATCTTGCCTGTTCAGGGGCATGGTGTCGGTATGAGGCCGGGTGAAGTGGAGGGGCTTCGCCGTGACTTGGCGGGGTTCGTTGGTGAGGTGTTTGCCTCG
>NZ_SRIC01000013.1 GCF_004684775.1 Streptomyces sp. MZ04 | reverse complement strand
ACGCGGAGCGTTGGCAACCGACGACAACGCGGGAGGGGGCACCTCCCTGCTCGAGCGAAGCCGAGAGCTTGGGGGAGTGCGTGCCAGGGGTCGCGACCCCGGCAGGACCCATCGGACAGGCCCTAGGGTTCGGTCGTATGACCGATCGCGTACTGGAGCTGTTGCGCAGCCGCCCCGACCTGGCCGAACTGGCCGCGTTTCCCTTCAACTTCGACGTGAGCAGGGCGTACCACGTCGAGGACGTGCACCTGGCGTCCGGTGCGTCACTGGAGCCGATCGCGGGCGACGACACCGGCGGTACGTACTTCCTGTGTGCGGATCAGGCGGTACTCCACGCGTCCTCCGAGGGCGACGCCGTACTGATCGCCGACAGCGTCGGGGAGGCGCTCGAGATGCTCGTCCGGTTGCCCGAGTGGTGCGAAGGCCTCACCGCCGAGCTGGACGAGGAGGGCCTGCGGACGCAGGTGCGTGCGGGGGACGACGAGGCGCGCGAGGAGTTCGCCCCGGAACTGGACGCGCAGCGAGCGGCGTTGGTCAGTGGTCTCGGCCTGCCGGACAGGCCGCTGGTCGAGCTCTTCGCCCTGACGGAGTCGGCCGCCGGGCGCACCGAACCGGACCATGTCCTGCTCAACTCCCCTGACCTGTGCGCGTACCGGCTGCACGAGTCCTACCGGCAGTGCCTGCGCGACGTGGTCCTCGGCCCGGGACGGGAGACTCTGGAGCGCGTGCGCTCCGGCGACCTCGGTGCGCGGGAGGAGGCGGCCGCGGATCCGGTGCTCCGGTCCGGGGTGCTGCGGGCAGCGCAGTTCGACCGCAGGGACGATGACCTGTCGCTGCTGCGATGCCTGTTGGAGCGCGAGAACGCCGCCGAGCGATCCGAGTGGTTCCAGGAGCGTCGGCTCGCCGCGGTGCTTGTGGCGTCGCACGGGCAGGACCAGGACGTTCCGCTGCTGCGCTCGGCGACTTTCGGGCAGGTCACCGACAGCGCCGGCGCCGTGGAGTGGGCCCGCGCCGAGGAGGCGCGCGACGCGACGGCGGAGAGCGAGTTCACCTGGATCGAACTGGCCCGCCGCCAGGGCCGAACCGAGCACGCCAGGGTCGCGCTCATCCGCCTGCTGGACGACACGGGCCCGCACGCGGACCGGCTCCGCGAGCTGAGCCGCGCGCTGGAACGCATCGGCGACCACGCGCAGGAGGCCCGCGCCCAGTTCAACCTCCTCTCGCTCCAGGACACGGCACTGGACCGGGCATCGGAGGCGTACGTCCTGGCTCGCCTGGAGCGCGGCAAGGGCGACCTCGCGGCAGCCGGGCGAGCCCTGGAACGGGCGCGGGCGGCGGTCGGCGTCGACGGCACTCCTCCGGACAACACGGCGGCGCAGTGGCACCGCCGAGGGCTCGGCCGACTGATCACGGAGCAGCATCTGGAGCTGACGCTCGCGGCGGTCGAGGCGGGCGACGCGGACCTCGCGCTGTCGACGATGACGCACACCAAGACCCTGCTCAACACGATCGCCAAACAGTCGGCGAAGGCGCTGAGCGGCCTTTCGACACGGGCGAAGTGGGCGGTGGCCGGGTTGCGCGGGCCCGTGGCCTGACGCGGAGGGATCTCCAGCGGGGAGGGGCGGGCCGGTCGTAGCCGGGTACGGAGCCTTGGGCAGGCTGAGCCTTCAGGCCGGGCCCTGTTCACGGTCGGTAGGGTCTCGGGCCGGGTTGTCGGCCCGTCAACCTCGGTCTGCGCCGGCCCCGCCCTCCGGCCAAGTCCCGACCACCATCGGCACGAGCTCAGCTCAGCTCAGCTCAGCTCAGCTCAGCTCAGCTCAGATCAGGTCAGCTCAGCTCAGCTCAGCTCAGGCCGGCCGCAGGCCCCGGCATCGGTCCACGTCAGCCCAGCCGAATCGCCCACCGCATGTCCGCATGTCCGCATGTGACAGGGAATCGTCATTGCGGCCATCGGTGGCCGCCGTGAGGATAGGGGCATGCCCACTTCGCACCGTGTCGTCATCGCGGTCTTCCCCGATGTCGATCTCCTCGACGTCACCGGCCCGGCCGAGGTCTTCGCGCTGGCCAACCGGGAGACCGCGGGCCGCGCCGGCTACCAGGTCCGCCTCGCCGGGCCCGTCGGCGGCGAGGTGCGGACGTCCGCGGGGGTGCGCCTCGTGGCCGATCTCGCCTTCGACGAGGTCGGCGGCCAGGTGGACACCCTGCTGGTGCCCGGCGCGGTCGACATGACCGAGGACGGCCCCGTCGCCCGCATCGACGCCGACGTCGTCGCCTGGGTCAAGGAGACCGCCCCGCACGCCCGGCGCGTGGCGTCGGTGTGCGTGGGCGCGCACGTCCTTGCCGCGGCCGGGCTGCTCGACGGGAAGACGGCGACCACCCACTGGTCGACCGCCGCCCAGCTGGCCGCCGACCACCCCGCCGTCACGGTCGACCCGGACCCCATCTTCGTACGCACGGACCGTGGTCGCCTGTGGACCGGGGCCGGGATCAGTGCCTGCCTGGATCTCGCGCTTGCGCTGGTGGCCGAGGACCTCGGTGAGGACACCGCGCTCGCGGTGGCCCGGCAGTTGGTGATGTACCTCAAGCGGCAGGGCGGCCAGAGCCAGTTCTCCGTCCCGCTCAGCCGTCCCGCCACCTCCCGGCGTGACATCGACGAACTGCGCCTGTGGATCGCCGATCACCTCGACGCGGACCTGTCCGCGGAGGCGCTGGCGGCCCGGATGTGCCTGAGCGAGCGGCACTTCGCCCGCGTCTTCAAGCAGGAGACGGGCACCAGCACGGCCGGCTATGTCGAGGCCGCCCGCGTGGAGGCGGCCCGCCGCCTGCTCGAGACCACCGACTGTCCGCTCGACCAGGTCGCCACCGCTGCAGGGCTCGGCTCAGCCGAAACCCTGCACCGGGCCTTCAAGAGGCAGCTCGCGACCACGCCGGGGGCCTACCGCCGCCGCTTCCGCACCCAGACCACCTGACCCTGATCCTGATCCTGACCCTCTTCACCCATCCATCTCTCATCTCTCAGCTCTCCGCCGGCAGGCGGGCCTTGTGGCTTCGCCATGCCTCTTTACCCTTGGAAAGGTTCCCTATGAGCACGAACCAGCCTTCGACGACCCTGCGTGACGTGATCGGCCTGGACAGCCAGCCGCCCCGGCTGAGCGAATCCGTCCTGATCCTGATCGACTTCCAGAACACCTACCGCAGCGGCGTCATGGCCCTGGACGGCGCCGAAGAGGCCCTCGCGGCGGGCGCCCGGCTGCTGGAGCGTGCACGCGCCGCCGGCACCCCGGTCGTCCACGTCATCAACGACGGCGGTGAGGGCACCCCGTACGACATCCGCGCCCACATCGGGGCCATCAGCGACGAAGTCGCCCCGGTGGACGGCGAGGCCGTTGTCGTCAAGCAGTTCCCCAACTCCTTCCACCTCACGGAACTGGAGAAGACGCTGACCGATCTGGGCGCCGCGCCGGGCAGCGGCAAGGACCTGATCCTCGGCGGCTTCATGACGCACATGTGCGTCAACTACACGGCCCAGGGCGCCTTCAACCTCGGCTACCGGCCCACCGTCGTCGCCGAGGCCACCGCCACGCGTGCCCTCGCCACACCCGACGGCGGCGTCCTGCCCGCCGCCGGCCTCCAGGCCGCCGCGCTCACCGCGATCACCGACCTGTTCGGCACGGTCGTCCCCACCGTCGCGGCTCTCCCGGCCTGAAGGACCTGAGGGACCACGCCGACCACGCCGATCATGGCGATCACGCCGATCACGGTTTGCGGGCGAGACCGCCGTGCTCGCCGATGGGCCCCGGGGCGGTGGCGGTCCGGTCCGGCCGCCAGAGGGGGACCGAGACAACCCCGGGGTCCAGCAGCTCCAGGCCGTCGAAGAACGCCGCGATCTCGTCGACGGGACGCAGGAAGTACGGGACGGCGCCGGTTTCGTTGTAGGCGTCCTGGGCCTGCTCGTAATCGGCGTCCGTGCCCCGTGAACCGTCGTTGATGGAGAGGTGGCTGCCGGACGGCAACCCCTCCATCAGGCGGGCGACGATGGCGCGCGCCTGGTCGTGATCGGCGACGTGACCCAGGATGTTGCTCAGGATCAGACCCGTGGGGCGCGTGAGATCCAGCGTCCGCGCGGCCGTCGCCAGGATCCGGTCGGGGTCGGACAGGTCGGCGTCGATGTACGCGGTAGCCCCCTCCGGGGTGGAGGTGAGCAGGGAGCGGGCGTGCGCGAGCACCATCGGGTCGTGGTCGACGTACACGATCCGGGTCTCGGGAGCGAGCCGCTGGGCGACCTCATGGGTGTTGTCCCCGGTCGGCAGGCCCGTGCCGATGTCGAGGAACTGCCGGATGCCCGCATCCTCGACCAGATACGTGAGGGTGCGGCGCAGAAACGCACGGCTGCTGCGGGCGACGGTGACGATGCCGGGGAAGACGGCGCTGTACGCGTCACCCGCCGCCTCGTCGACGGCGTAGTTGTCCTTCCCGCCCAGCCAGTAGTTCCAGATCCGCGCCGAGTGCGGCACAGAGGTGTCGATCTGCTGCTGCGCCGCAGACCCGGGCGTCGTCGCAGGGTCGGTCATGGGTACCGTCCGTCTTTCCACCGAGGCGTGAACTGTTCCACCGCACAACCTAGCCTCGGGAGGCGGCCCGTCACGGGCGGGGCAGGCCCAACGTCCGTACCAACTGGGCGAGTTCCTCCTGGAAGAGCTTGTCCGGGCTGACGGTCTGGGTGCGCAGATGGCCGTAGACCTCCAGCGACACCAAGCCGTGCAGATGCCCCCAGACGCGGAGCGCGAGGGCGACGGCCGCAGGCGGCAGCTCCGGAAAGGCCGGGCGCACCTTGCCGAGCAGGCCCGCGTCGAAGTCCGACCACGCGAACTCGCTGCCCTCGTAGAGGCGTTCGGCGTGCGGCCAGGCGGCGGCCGCCAGGGCGGTGAGCCCGGTGCAGACGCGGCGCGCGGCGTCCGGGGCGGCGCCGCCTTCGGGGGAGTGGTAGCCGGGAACAGGATCGCCGTAGATGAGCCGGAAGCCCTGCGGATTGGCCAGGGCCCAGTTCCGGAACGTGCAGGCCCATGCCTGGATCCGGGCGGCCGGGCTCTCGGCGGAGGTGGCCTCCCAGGAGGTGTCCACGGCGTCCGCGAGGGCCGTGTACACGTCGTTGATGAGCGCGGTGATCAGGTCGTCCCGGGTGGCGAAGTACCCGTAGATGGCGTTCGCGGTCATGCCCATCTCGCGGGCGATGGCCCGCAAGGTGATGGCGTCGGGACCGCCCGATGCCATCAACGCCAAGGCCACGTCCTTGATTTCGGCGGTCGTCTCGGCCCGTAGCCGCTCGCGCCTGCCCCGGCCCCTGCCCCTGCTGCCTGTATCTCCCACGCGGACAATCTACAGCGTCAATTTTATGCGTGCCGTTCGAAAACTTCACGGCGTATAGTTTCCGCACGGCGTCACCATCAGGGGCGTCGCACGTCCGCATGCACAGGGGAGAGCCATGCACATCGGAGTCATCGGAGCCACGGGAACCATCGGCAGCCGGGTCGTCACCGAGGCCCTGGACCGGGGGCACCACGTCAAGGCGTTCAGCCGCGACGCCTCGTCGGCCGCGGCCAAGGAGCAGCGGGAGAACGTCACATGGTCGAGCGTCGACGTCCTCGACCCCGCGGCCATCGCGGCCGCCCTGCCCGGTCTCGACGTCCTGATCAGCGCGTTCCAGCCCGGCAACGCCGCCCACGACATCGCGGACACCGTGCGGCGCTCGATCGCCGACCCCACTGTCTACGCCGCCGCGGCGCGCGCCCTGCTGAAGGCGCTGGAGCGGCACCCCCGGACCCGGCTGATCGTGATCGGCGGCGCGGGCAGCCTGGAGCTGGAACCGGGAGTCGTACGAGCCGACTCCGACGAGCTGCTGCACGAGACCCTGGACCAGATCGGCCTGCCCCGCGCCTACGCGGCAGCGGTGCGCGGCCATCGGGACGCCCTGAACGTCCTGCGCACGTCGAACCGCCTGTGGACCTACTTCAGTCCCGCCGAGGACATCGCCCCCGGCGAGCGAACGGGCCGCTTCCGCACCGGCGGCGACCAGCCCGTCGTGGACGCCGACGGCCGCAGCCGCATCTCGGCCGAGGACGCCGCCGTCGCCCTGATAGACGAGGCGGAACTGCCCCGCTTCGTCCAGCGCCGCTTCACCATCGGCTATTGATGTCGCAGCACGTCCACCTTCGGCAAGGAACGGTGCCGGTGATGCGCCTGGGCGATCCCCGCCAGTGAGGGGCGGTCCAGCGCGCGATAGGCCAGCACGAGCAGTTCGTTCGCGAGCGCCTCGCGGTCCGGGTCGCCGCCCGACGCCCAGTGCAGGTCGCGGCCCAGCACGAGGGCCTCCGTCGGATCGCCCGCCGAGCAACGGCGGCGGGCCTCCTCCAGGTTCGCCCGCAGCGCATCGGCGTCGTCGAAGAGGGCGTACATGTACGTCGCGAACTTGTACGCGTCGGCGCCGTTGTTGGCAGGGCGGTCAAGATCGGATTCCCCCGCGGCGAGTGCGCCCGCGCCGTCCAGCGTCGTGACCCGGTCGGGCTCCTCGGGCTGGATGACCCAGTCGTACGCCCTGGAGTAGGCGAGGCCGGCCTCGGTCCTGTCGCCGGTCTCGAAGCCGGTCAGGGCGTCGCGCAGCAGGGCCAGGCGGGAGCGCCGTGCGGTCACCTCCTCGTCCTGTACGTCGTCGTCGAGGTCGCGCCAGACGAGTTCGAGGATCGCGCGCACCGCCTCAAGTGGGGTGCCCGCATGCGTGTTGATGCCGCCGCCGTCGTTGTTGTAGTACGACGCGACGCCACTGCAGGTGCGGCCGTCGTCGAACCACAGGCCGTGGTGGAGGCCGTCGGAGCCGCCGTGCAGGAAGGTCAGGAACTCGGGCGGGTCGCGGTAATAGCGACCGTGTACGCGTACGTCGATGCCGTCGCGCGGCCGCAGGCCAGGGTCGGCGAACAGGTCCATGATGCCGACGGGGCTCACGTCCAGTTCCCCCAGAGCCCGCTTCTCCACGGGGCCGAGCGAGCCCAGGAACGCCCAGAACCGGAAGACCGACTCAGGGAGTTCGAACCCCCACTCGCGCAGGAAGCGCTCTTCGACGGCGGCCCGGCCCGCCGTACTCTCCGTCTGCTCCGCCATCCCAAGCCCCCAGGTCGAGGCGCGTGCACGCCCACTGCCACAACAAGAAGGCCGAGGCTATCGAACCGTCGGTACGGCCGACACGGCGCTCCACCTCGCCCCGGCAGGATGCCGTGGCTGACGGTCGCGCCGTGGAATCATCGTCCGTCCGGCAAGGACGGATGGCTGGACGACTGGTCGACGGGTGAGGGTGGTTCGGGGCATGACGGCAGGTTGGGAGTGGGACGAGACGCTGTTCTCGGGCACGGCCGCCCACTATCGGCGCGGGCGGCTTCCCTACGCCCCCGGCCTGGCGGACGGACTCGCCGATGTGCTGCACCTCGACGGGCGCGGACGCCTCATCGACGTGGGCTGCGGACCGGGAACCGTCGCCCTGACTCTGGCGCACCTGTTCGCCGAGGTCGTCGGCGTCGACCCGGACCGCGAGATGATCGCCGAGGCCGGGCGCGCGGCCGCCGAGCGCGGAGTGGCCGGGAAGGCGCGATGGGTGCGGGCCCGTGCCGAGGAACTGCCCGCGGGGCTCGGCACGTTCACCGTCGCGACCTTCGCCCAGTCCTTCCACTGGATGGACCGCGACCTGGTGGCGACGACCATCAAAGACATGCTCGAGTCCGGCGGAGTCCTCGTACACATCTCGGACGACAAGACGGAGCGCCGCACCACCGAGGGCCTGCGGTATCCGGCGGTGCCCTATGCGGGGATGGACGAGCTGGTCAGACGCTACCTGGGGCCGGTCCGACGGGCCGGCCGGGGAGTGCTGCCCCAGGGGACACCCGGCGGTGAGGCGCTGGTGTTCGCCCGCGCGGGGTTCACCGGGCCTCGGCGTCACGTCGTGCCCGGCGGGCAGGAGTTGGTGCGCACGGTCGACGACGCGGTCGCGGGGGTGTTCTCGATGTCGTTCTCGTCTCCGCACCTGTTCGGCGTGGACCGCGACGCCTTCGAGACGGACCTGCGCCGCCTGCTCCTTGGCATCTCCCCGTCCGGCCGCTTCTCCGAGCGGCAGCCGAGCACCGAGGTCTTCGTGTGGGCGAAGGGCCCCACCGAGGGACGACCCGGCGTCGGCCGCCGTTCTCCCAACTCGTAGGGTCGCAGGGATGAATCACGACGACTCCCTCGCCGCACCAGTGTCCCTCGACCCCGAGTTGCCGATGCTGACCGTCGCGCAAGCCGAACGCCTGCGGGCACTGGCTGCCGCGTACGGCCAGGACGGCCGCACCTATTCCCTGCACAACCTGGCGCAGCAGTGCCGTCATGCGCCGGAGGACCGCTGGCCGGCCTTGGTGGAGGCGCACTTCACCGCCTTGCGCGAGGGGAGCCAGGGTGGCGAGAGCGCCGCGGAGCTGCTGCGCGGTGTGCACGCGAGGCTGCTGCCCGCGGATTCGATCGGCCCGGAGTTTGCCGGTGCGATGCGCTACGCACGCGTGGTGGCCGAAGGGCTCGTCTTCGCCTATGCCCTGGACATGCCGACCAGTGTGCGGATCCTGACCGACGCCGACGTGGAGCGTGCCGGTCTCGAGGAGCTTGGCCAGGCGGCGTACGCGAACCTGATGGGCGTGCCCGTCGAGCACGACGAAGTGTCGGTCGGCGGACGGGCGTTGCTGCACTCCGTGTACGGCGACTCCCCGTTCGTCGCGAGCAAGGCGCTGTTCCTGTCGGAAGCGGCCCGGCAGGTCACCGGCGCGGCTCTGCCGGACGCCGGGGCCCTCGTCGTCATGCCGACCCGGCATCTGCTGGCGTACCACCCGATCGCCGACGGGTCCGTCGTCGATGCCCTCAACGGCCTTGCCTCGTACGCCCTGGGCGCCCACGAGGACGGACCCGGCTCACTGTCCCCACGGGTCTATTGGTGGCACCAGGGCTCCCTGACGTCGCTCACGGTCATCGACCACGACACCCTCACCTTCTCCCTGCGGCCACCGCCGGAACTGCTCGGCCTGATGAAGGGCCTGGTCCGCCTCGACGGCGCCGGACGGCTCGCCACGCGCACCCCCGCCAAGACGCCCGACCTGGCCGAACTCACCCACACCACGGCCGAGTCGACAGCCCGTCTCGCCCAGGACCCGGCCGGACTCGGCGACGCCTTCGCCTCGGCACTCGTACTCGGCCACAGCCACTGCGCCGCCGACCCCAGAGTGGCGGACATCGACACCTGGGATGCCTGGGCGACCGCGGTGCAGCTCGGCTCCGCGCTGTTCACCGGCGCGCAGGCACAGAAATGCCGACTGGCCGAGGACATCGAACCGCTGCTGCCCGCTTTCCCCGCCGAACCACCCGCGGACGCCCGCGCCTGGCTCGACGCCTTCTACCTCGCCGTCGCGTGCCGTCAGCAGGACCGGGCCGACAGGCTGAGCCAGGTGCCGCTAGAGGTGCTGCGGCAGGACGACTCCGTAGACGCGTACGTCCTGAACTGGATCGACACGCTGCAGACCTACTGGTCCCAGCGCCCCATGGACGACGTCGTACAGAAACTGCTGTCCACCATGGAAACGTCCATGCCCGAGACGGTGACCCACGCACCCATGGACTTCGTGAACCAGATCGACTACCAGCCCGTCGCTCTCTTCCACCGCCTGATCGCACGCGACCACGACGCCTTCACCGAGACCCTCGCCGAGGCCGTCGCGCACCACGGCGCGTACTGGGGCGACTCGGCGGCGCCCCGAGCCCAGGTGGCGCTCGGACCCCTCGCGATGGCGAGCCTGGCCCACGACTACGGCTTCCCCGTCTCCCTGGAGCAGCCGTACCTGCCCAAGTACCTCCTCAACCGCGAGCGCATCGAGGAGTTCCCCGGCTAGGCGCCCCCGCCCGGGGCGATCAGCCCCGTCTCGTAGGCGAAGACGACGGCCTGGACGCGGTCGCGCAGGTCCAGCTTCGACAGGATGCGGCCGACGTGGCTCTTGACCGTGGTCGGGCTGAGGAACAGCCGGGAGGCGAGTTCGGCATTGCTGAGGCCCGTCGCGAGCAGGCGGAGCACCTCCAGCTCGCGCGGGGTCAGGCCGGACAGATCGCGGTGCGGGGCGAGGGTCTGCGGTTCCTCGTGATGGGCGAAGCGCTCGATCAGCCGACGAGTGATCGTGGGTGCGAGAAGAGCGTCGCCGGTCCGCACCAGGCGTAGGGCGTAGACCAGATGTTCGGGGGTGACGTCCTTGAGCAGGAAGCCGCTGGCGCCGGCCGTGAGCGCGGCGTAGACGTAGTGGTCGAGGTCGTACGTGGTCAGGATGATGACCCGCGTTCCGTCCGGTCCTGCGTCGCCGACGATGCGCCTGGTGGCCTCGATGCCGTCCATCTCCGGCATCCGGATGTCCATGAGGACGACGTCGGGGCGTGTGCGGCGCACCGCCGCGACAGCCTCGGCCCCGTCGGCAGCTTCGGCCGTCACGTCGATGCCGTCCGCTGCCAGGATCATCTTGAAACCGGTGCGTACGAGGGCCTGGTCGTCGGCGATGACGGCGCGCAGCGGCGGCTGCTCCGTAGTCATACGGTGCTCCGCATTCATACGCTGCTCCGCGGGATGCGGGCCGTGACCCGGTAGCCGCCGGCGTTCGTCGGCCCCGCCGTCAACTCGCCCTCGTAGACGGCCAACCGCTCACGCAGCCCCATGTGGCCACGGCCGTTGCTCTCCACCGGCGGGGAGTCCTCGGCGCCGCCGGTGTCCGTGACCTCGATCTCCAGGCAGTCGTCCGTGCAACCGATGGCGACGGACGCCTCCGCGCCGCGCGCATGTTTGATCGTGTTGGTCAGCGCCTCCTGTACGACGCGATACGCCGCGAGGTCCACCCCCGGTGGCAGCGGATCCGGCGGCAGCGACACCTCGACGCTCACGGGCGTCCCGGCGGCGCGTACCCGTGCGGCCAGCGCGCCGAGCTGCGTGAGCCCGGGCTGGGGCTCCAGGCCGTCGGGCCTCTCGTGGTCCGGGGCGGCCAACAGGCCCATCACGTGGCGCAGTTCGGCCATGGCGGCCCGACCACCCGCCTCGACGGCCAGCAGCGCCTCCTTCGACTGCTCGGGCACCACGTCCATCACTTTGCGGGCCGCGCCCGCCTGGATCACCATCACGCTGACATTGTGGGTCACCACGTCGTGCAGTTCGGCGGCGATGCGGGCCCGCTCCTCCTCGACGGCCCGGCGCGTGGCCTCCTCCTGAGCCTCCTGCAGTTCTGTGACCCGGTCCCGGCTGGACGCAAGCCGCAGTTGCAGGAAGCGGACGAGGCTGGCCAGCATCCCGGCCACAAGGAGCACGAATCCCGGGCTGGACCATCCCGGGAGCACGGGGTCCGCGTTGCGGAAAGCGACACCGGACAGCGCGGCGGCGATGACCAGGACGGCAATCGCCGCTATCCGGTAACGGCTGTGCACGACGGCACTGTAGGCACCGATCACACAGGCCAGGACGGTGATCCAGGAGGCGGAGCTGCCGATGGCCAGTGCCGCGCCAAGCACCGCCACGAACAAGGTCAGGGGATACCGGCGCCGCCCTGCCAGCGGCAGCGTCGACAGGATGACCAGGGCCCAGGGCACGGAGGCGGGCTCCTCCTTCACGGGCGCCTCACCAGGGCCGGGCGGCGGGGGCGGAGCCGGGATCCCGGTCCCGACGTCGGCCGTCGGGGGGTTGATGTCCACCGGCCCGTCGCCGGGACAGCGCACCGCCACGAACAGGGCGATGACGGTCAGCACGACCGCAAGCACCACATCGGCGCGCACCGCCCGCCGGGACAGCGGGGCGGCCTTCGCCTCCGGACGTAGCGCGTCGATGAGCTGCTGACGTCGGCTGCGCCGGTCTTCCGTCTCCATCCGCACATTGTGCTGCGCTCCCCGCCCGGCCCGCGTCCACCTGTTCGACCAGTGCGCTGCTCCGGAGGTCCTCCTCCGCAGGTATGACTCCGCGGCCGATTCCTCCGCGGGGAGGGCCCGATGCTGGTTCCGCTGCCGATGCGCCCCACACGCGGCGGCTTCTAGGTTCGCGGGGCCGACAACGGCAGCCGGCAACGGCATGTGCCTCTCGTGACCATAAGGACGGACAACTCGCATGCGTCAAGTGATCGAACTGGAGGGTGTGGCGAAGCGCTACGACAGCGCCGGTGCGCCGGTGCTCGGACCGCTCACGCTCAGCGTCGCCGAGGGTGAGGCCCTTGCCGTGACGGGCCCTTCCGGCAGCGGCAAGTCCACACTCCTGAACCTCGTCGCCGGCCTGGACAGGCCGACCGACGGCGCCGTGATCGTGGCCGGGCGACGGATCGACCGGTTGAGCGAGCACGCCCTCGCCACGTTCCGTCGCGAGCACATCGGCATGGCCTTCCAGTTCTTCAATCTCCTCGACGACCTCACCGTCACCGACAACATCCAGCTCCCGGCCCAGCTGACCGGGACCGGTCGGCGCAAGGCCGCGGCCCGCGCGGGTGAGCTCATGGAGATGCTGGGCATCCAGAAACACGCCCGCGCCTACCCGGGCCGCCTGTCCGGAGGCGAACGCCAACGGGTCGCGGTCGCCCGGGCGTTGGTCAACCGCCCCGCGTTGCTGCTCGCCGACGAGCCCACCGGTGCGCTGGACACCGCATCGGGCCACGACGTCCGCGCTCTGCTGACGGATCTGCACCGTGGTGGCCAGACGATCGTGCTGGTGACGCATGACCTGACGCTGGCCGAGGCATGCGCGAGCCGCACGCTTCACCTGGTCGACGGTCGCGTAGCCCTCGACTCGTACGCGCGGGCCGTCCGATGAGCCTGTTCGGTACCGGAGCGATGGGCCGGGTCGTACGCTCCGGGGTCGGCCGGCGGCGGGTGCAGACCGTGGTGATCGCCGTGGCCACGATGATGGCGGTGGCCTCGGCCGTGGTCGCCGGGTCGCTGATGGTCGCCGCGGCCGCGCCCTTCGACCATGCCTTCGGGAAGCAGCAGGGTGCGCACATCACCGCACAGTTCGATCCGGCCAAGGCGAGTGCGGAGCGGCTGGCAGAGACCGGGAAGCTGGCCGACGTCACCGCGAGCGCGGGGCCGTACCCGTCCACGGCGTTCCGCCCGGTGGATCAGTCCGGGTTCCAACTGCCGACGCTGACCCTGGTCGGTCGGTCCGGCCCGGACGGCGACGTGGACCGCGTGGATCTGAAGTCCGGCCGGTGGGCGCGGAAGCCGGGCGAGATCGTGCTCGCCGCGTCGTTCGAGGGACCCGCCATCGGGATCGGCGCCACCCTGAGGTCTTCGCACAGTGCGAAGGCCCCGCCCCTTTCGATCGTCGGCTTCGCCGTGTCGGCGAGCAAGAGCGCCGACGCCTGGGCGACCCCCGCGCAGGCCGACGCGCTGGCGTCGGAGGGCAGTCCGGCAACGAGCCAGATGCTCTACCGCTTCGACTCCGCGAGCACAAAGGAGCAGATCCTCGCCGACCGGAAGAAGCTCGCCGCCTCCGTGGGGTCCGGGGCGCTCCTTGGCACCCAGTCCTGGCTGGACACCAAGCGCGCCGCGGATCAGGGTGCGGCGGCGACCGTCCCGTTCGTGATGGCCTTCGGCGTGCTCGGCATCGTGATGTCGGTGATCATCGTCAGCAGTGTGATCAGTGGTGCGGTCGGCACCAGCCTGCGCAGAATCGGCATCCTCAAGGCCATCGGCTTCACACCGCGCGAGGTCGTACGCGCCTACATGGCACAGGCGTTGATCCCGGCCGGTGCTGGCATCGCCGCAGGGGCCGTCCTGGGAAACCTCCTGGCAGTGCCACTGCTGTCTGACACGGAGGAGGTGTACGGCACCGTCTCCCTTTCGGTGGCCTGGTGGGTGGACGTCACCGTGCCGGCCGCCGCCCTGGCCCTCGTGGGGCTCGCGGCGCTGATCCCCGCGTTGCGGGCCGGAAGGCTGCGTACGGTCGAGGCCATCGCGGTCGGCCGGTCGCCGCGCACGGGGCGCGGCCAGTGGGCGCACCGGGCGATGGGGCGGCTGCCGCTGCCGCGACCGGTGACCTACGGTCTCGCCATCCCCTTCACGCATCCGGTCCGCACTCTCGCGATGCTGCTCGCGGTGGCGTTCGGCACGGTCGCGGCGACCTTCGCGGTGGGGCTGACCTCGTCCCTGACGGCGATCGGCACCTCGCAGGACCCCGAGAACCGTGCGGCGGTCACGGTCACGACAACCAAGCCGACCACTCTCGCTCCTCCTCCGCCTCCTCCTGTGGGCGGCAGCGCGGCAAGCACGCCCGAACCATCCAAACCATCCAAACCGTCCAGCCCCAAGGTCGCCGTCGCCGACCCGGCGAAGGTGCGGTCCGCCATCAAGTCGCAGGCGGGCACGGGGTCGTACTACGGCACATCCCAGACCGAGGCCGCCGTGGCCGGGATCTCCGGCTCGGTCCAGATCAGCCTCTACGAGGGCGATGCGCGCTCAGGCCGCTACGAGATGATCTCCGGGCACTGGCTGACGGGCACGGGGCAGGTCGTGGTGCCCACCCGCTTCCTGGAAAGGACCAGCACCAAGATCGGTGACAAGGTGCGGGTGACCCTCGAGAGGGAGACCGCGGACCTGCGGATCGTGGGCGAGTCCTTCGACACCTCGGGCAGCGAGCTGGAGATCCACGCGGACATGGCCAACTTCGCGTCGGCCGAGCCCAGTTCCTTCCTCGTCGAGGTGAAGTCCGGCGTCTCCGCCGACGAGTACGCCCATAAGCTCGCCGCGGTCGTACGGCCGCTGGGCGGCGACGCCACGACCAACGCCCCCTCAGGGCAGGAGGGCGTCATCCTCGTCATGTCCGCGATGGCGGTGCTGCTCACCCTCATGCTGGTCTCCGTGGCCGGCCTCGGCGTACTCAACTCCGTGGTCCTTGACACCCGGGAACGCATTCACGACCTGGGTGTCTGCAAGGCGATCGGCATGTCGCCGCGCCAGACCATGAGCCTCGTGCCGGCCTCGGTGGCCGTGATCGGCATGATCGGCGGGCTGATCGGCGTACCGGCGGGGTACGCGCTGCACGGCCTCGTCATGCCGGTGATGGGGCGCGCCGCAGGCACCAGCCTGCCGTCGCCGATCCTCGATGTGTACGAGCCTGTTCAGCTGCTCCTGCTGGGAGTGGGCGGGGTCATGCTCGCGATGCTGGGCGCGCTGATCCCGGCGGGCTGGGCGGCCAAGGCCCGTACGGCCACGGCGCTGCGCACCGAGTAGCCGGGCCTGTGCGCGTGACGAAAGACCCGCCTTTACGATGGACCGATGGTGTCGATCAAGCAGTTCCAAATCACCTTCGACTGCGCAGAACCCGAGCGCGTCGCTCGTTTCTGGTGCGAGGTGTTGGGGTACGTCGTACCGCCGCCCCCGGCGGGGTTTGCTACTTGGGACGATTTCGATCGCGCACTGCCGCCCGAGCGCCAGGGTTCGGCGTTCGCATGCGTTGATCCCTCAGGTGTTGGCCCGCGACTGTTCTTCCAGCGTGTTCCCGAAGGCAAGGTCGTCAAGAACCGGGTGCATCTTGACGTGCGGGTCGGCACCGGGCTCGTGGGTGAAGAGCGCGTGGCCGCACTCGAGGCCGAGTGCGCACGGCTGATCGCGCTCGGCGCGGCACGCGTGCAGCTACTGCTTGCCGATGGAGTCGACGAGTCGTGCCTCGCGATGCAGGACATCGAGGGCAACGAGTTCTGTCTCGACTGAAAGGCAGGAGCGTCCCGCGACGTGGTCCGGGGTCGGCAGCGTGTCGTCGTCGAGGAGATGCCGGGCGTCGGCCCGGCTTCTCTCGCTGTCGATTTGCGCGGCGGGCGTCACGCCCCCGACCCCGGAGCGGCCTCCCTCCGCTCCCGAGGACTGATCCACAGCGCCTCGCCCAGCGCGCACAGCTCGCCGCCGGCCGTCGCGAGCGCCACCCCCACGGTGACCTTCCGGCCATCGGCGGCGATCGGCCAGGCGTAGGACACATGGCGCTCGCCCGCCCGCACCGGCCGCAGCTGTGTCCCGGTCAGTGCGGCCGTCACCGCGCCCGGCTTCGTCAGCCCGAACCTGATGCCCACCCAGCCGCCGGGGCAGTCGAGGGTCGACCACACCATCTCAGGTGGCAACGTCCCGTCATCCAGCGCGAGTTCGGCGTCCGGGACCCAGGCCGCGGCGAGCAGCTCGCGCCCGGGGACACGGGACGGAAAGACCCGTACGCCCCGCCCCGCCGGCACCGCGCCGCAGCCGAAACAGTCGGGAATCGGCTGCGGCGACTTGCGGATGTGCCCGAGATAGTCCTCGGTGGCCGCCTGCGCCTGCTCCCAGGTCGGCATCGCCGGCGGATCGAGCAGCAGCTCGGCGGGCGCGCACGCCACCAAGGCGCCGTTCTCGTCATCGCCGAGCCGGCAGCCGCCGTCCGGGGTCTGCGACACCCGCAGCGGGGTGTCGGGACGCACCGCGCCACGGAAGTCGACGCGTACCGTCTTGGCCTCCGCGCGGGCGGCAAGCAGCCCCGCGACATAGCCGCCGAAGGCCACGCCCGGGTAGCCCGTCGCATGGGTGGGGACGCTCAGAATCCGGCTCGCTGTCATGGTGGACCACCCCACCACACCACCGCGCGACAGGCGAGGCGGGGAGAGGAACAGTGATGAAGATCGCGGACCTCACGCCGACTCGCCGAACCGAAGCGAACCGAACCGCCTTGATGTCAGGCCCACTTGAGGCGCATCAACGCCCATGCGGTATCGCCACCCTCCCTCACACCTCCCCGCGGTCGGCCGGCGCCGTACTCGTCCGCACGATCAACTTCGGTTCGACGGACGCCGGTTCGTGCGCGGCCTCGGGGTTCTCGATCAGGCGCAGCAGATGGCCGAAGGCCAACGCACCCATCTCGGCGAAGGGTTGGGCGACGGTGGTCAGGGACGGCGAGCAGTACTCGGCGAGGTCGATGTTGTCGACGCCGACCACGGAGATGTCCTGCGGAACGCGTCGGCCCAGTTCGTGCAGGGCGCGGATCACGCCGAAGGCCATCTCGTCGCTGGCGGCGAACACCGCCGTCACGTCGGGGATCCGGCCCAGGATGAGGCCGTTGCGGTAGCCGGACGAGGGGGACCAGTCGCCCTCAAGGACGGGCGGGGCGGTGCGGCCCTCCGCCTCCAGCGTCTCCCGCCAGCCCTGCAGGCGGCTCGCCGCGTCGAGCCATTCGCCCGGACCCGCGACATGCCAGACCGTCTCGTGCCCGAGGTCGAGCAGATGGCGCGTGGCGAGGCGCGCTGCCTGGACCTGGTCCACCGCGACGACCTCGGAGGCCGCCGTGCGCGAGCCGTCGACGGTCACCGTGGGCAGGGAGTCCGTCAACTGCTCGATGCGGGGGCTCACATGGATCAGCGGGATCGCGAGGATGATCCCCTCGACGCGCTGGTCCGCGAGCCGGGAGAGCGCCGCCTCGACGGCCGAGGTGTCCAGCGAGGCGGTGGAGGCGGTGGAGACCGAGTAGCCGGCCTCGTACGCGGCGCTCTCGATGCCGAAGGTCAGCGTGAGCCGGGAGTAGAACGTGGTCTGCAGCGTGACCACGCCGATCGTCCGGCTGCGCCCGGAGGACAGGATGCGGGCCGCGCTGTTCTTGCGGTACCCAAGGCGTTCCACGGCGGCCAGCACCTTGGCCCGCGTCTCCTCCCGGACGTTGGGATGGTCGGAGAGGGCGCGCGAGACCGTCTGCGCGGAGACTCCCGCGACCCGGGCCACATCCGCCATGCCGGGTGGCCGTCCGCCGCCCTCGCCGCCGTTCACTGCATCCATACGTCCACTGTCCACGCGTCCTCACTTCGTTCCGTGCGCCGGATGATACCGGCCTCATCGCCTTCTCACCGGTCCGGGAGCGCGATGGGAATGACCTATTGGCATCGATAACATTCTCTGCCATAGTTCCGGCCATCGGTGCGTCGGATGAGGCCCCATGTGGCCCCATGTGGCCCATGGTGCATCGATCCCACAGCAGGCCCCGCCCTCGGTGTCCGGGTCTGAACCCTGCCCACGAACACAAGGAGGGGCCGTGCAGAGGACCCGTATGCGCGCGGCGGGAATCGCCGCAGCCGTCACTCTCACGCTGGTGCTCGGCGGATGCTCGTCGTCCGGTTCGGATTCCGCCGGCGGAGGCGGTGACGGGACCGGGACGCTGAAGTTCTGGGGCTGGTCCCCCGGTTACGCCGACGCGGTCAAGGCGTTCAACAAGTCGCACCCGGACATCAAGGTCGAGTACCAGGAAGTGCAGCCCGGCGCCAAGGGCGGCTACCAGAAGATGCTCAACGCGGTACAGGCGGGCAACGCGCCCTGCCTGGCCCAGGTCGGCTACGAGACCCTGCCGAGCTTCGCCGCGCAGGGCGCCCTGAGCGACGTAGCGAAGTACGCGAACGGCGACAAGGGCGACTTCCAGCAGGCGGCCTGGCGCTCGGTCTCCCTGGGGGACGCCGTGTACGGGGCGCCCGTCGACACCGGCCCGATGGCCCTCTTCTACAACAAGAAGGTCTACGACGAGCTGGACCTGAAGCCCCCGAAGACCTGGGCCGAGTACAAGACCCAGGCCAAGAAGATCCACGCCTCGGACTCCGAGCGCTACATCTCCTCGCCCTATCTGAACTACGACTACGCGGGCCTGTCCTGGCAGGCGGGCGCCAGCTGGTTCGGCATCGACGGCGACGCCTGGAAGGTGGGCCTCGCCTCGAAGGCCAACGAGAAGGTCGCCGGCTACTGGCAGGGCCTGGCCGACGACGGCCTGATCAGCAAGGCCCCCATGTACGACCAGTCCTGGTACACCGGAATTGGCAACGGTAACATCGCCTCCGTCGTGGGCGCCGTCTGGCAGGCCGGCGTCATCAAGGGCGGCGCCAAGGACGGCTCCGGCGACTGGGCCGTGGCGCCGATGCCGCAATGGCAGGCGGGCGACAGCGCGGTCGGCAACGCGGGCGGCTCGGCGACCGCGGTCCTCAAGGGCTGCGAGTCCACCAAGGCCGCGTGGACCTTCGCCCACTGGCTGAGCACCGACCGCAAGGCGTACGGCGGCCTGGTCGACAAGGCATCCCTCTACCCGGCCGCACCCGCCCTCCTCGACCTGCCCCAGCTCAAGGCCAAGGACCCCTACTTCGGCGGCCAGAAGATCTACGACGTCTTCGCGGACGCGGCACCCAAGGTCAACTCCGACTGGACATGGGGCCCGGTCATGACCAAGACCTCCGCGGATCTGGACGACGCGCTGGGCAAGGCCTGGGCCGGCAAGGGCACCTTCAAGGACGCCCTGCGCACCACTCAGGACAAGACGGTCGGCGAACTGAAGAACCAGGGCCTGAAGGTGACGGAGTAGGGCGGACGCCCCGTCGCTCCCGATCCACCCGTTGCTCCCGATCCACCCGGGGCGGCCGGCCGCTGGGACCGGCCGCCCCTGCCAGGCGCGGAACCTGCCAGGCGCGGAACCTGCCGGGCGCAGAACCTGCCAGGCGCAGAACCGGAAGAGAGCTCGTGACCACAACACTCAGCACGGCCGAACCCGCCGCACCGCCGCGGCAGGACGCCCGGCCGCCCCGGCGCCGCCGCCGGGAGACGGCGCTCACCAAGCGCACCCTGCTGCTGTTCGGCGGGCCGTTCGTGGCCCTGTTCGCGGCGATGTACATCGCGCCCATCGTCTACGCGACGGTGAGCAGCCTGTACGTCGTCAAGCGCTCGGGCCTGGGACTGACCGCGCCGACCAAAGAGTTCGACCCCCTGCACAACTTCGCGCAGGCCTTCGGCGACCACGACTTCCTCGCCGCGCTGGGACGCGTGGGCCTGTTCGCCGTCGTCCAGGTGCCCCTCATGCTGGGCCTCGCCCTCGGCCTCGCCCTGCTCATCGACGCCAAGTCGGCGCGCGGCAAAGGGCTTTTCCGTCTCGCGTCGTTCCTGCCCTATGCGATCCCGGGCGTCAGCGCGGCCCTGGTGTGGTCGTTCATGTACTCCTCCGAGTCCAGCCCGATCAACCATCTCCTCGAGCCGCTCGGCATCCAGATCCCGTTCTTCTCCAGCGGCTCGGTCCTGTGGTCGGTGGCGAACATCGTCACGTGGAGCTGGACCGGCTACAACATGATCATTATCTACAGCGCGCTGCAGCTGATCCCCGGCGAGGTGCTCGAGGCCGCGAAGATGGACGGCGCGTCCGCCCTGCGGATCGCCTGGAACATCAAGATCCCGGCCGTACGCAGCTCACTGGTGCTCACCGCGGTCTTCTCGATCATCGGCTCCGCGCAGCTCTACAACGAACCGACGGTGCTCCAGCCCATCTCCGGCGGCTCCGTCTCCTCGACGTTCACGCCGATCATGTCCGCGCAGTCGGCGGTGGCGGCCGGCAACTACCACTACGCCGCCGCCCAGTCGGTGATCCTCGCCGTCGCCGTCGGCGTGCTGTCCTTCGTCTTCTTCAAGCTGACCAACCGGGGTGACAAGGCATGAGCACCGCCGTGACGCGATCCGCAGGACCATCCGGGGCGCGCCGCACCGCCAAGACCGCGGCACGCCGGGAGACCACGGCCGCCGGCCGCGGCGTCGTCCTGACCCTGCTGCTGATCTCGACCGCGTACTTCCTCTTCCCGCTGTGGTGGCTGCTGGTCTCGGTGACCAAGCCGTTCGGCCGCCAATTCAGCGGCAGCGGCCTCTGGTTCGACGGCTTCGGCCTCTTCGACAACCTCAGCCGGCTGACCGCGCAGAGCGACGGCATCTTCTGGCGCTGGATGCTCAACAGCGTCCTGTACTGCGGCATCGGCGCGCTCGGCGCCACCCTGCTGTCGGCGATGGCCGGCTACCTCCTTGCCACGTACGAATTCCGGGGCAAGGGCGCGCTGTTCGGGGCGGTCCTGGCGGCCGTACTGGTCCCGAAGATCCTCTTCACGCTGCCGCTGTACCTGATGTTCTCCGAGATCGGCCTGATCAACAATCCGCTCGCCGTGCTGCTGCCCAGCATCGTCAGCCCGTTCGGCGTGTATCTGGCACGGGTCTTCGCCGCGCAGGCGGTGCCGGGCGAGGTGATCGAGGCCGGACGCCTCGACGGCGCGGGGGAGTTCCGCATCTTCCGCACGATCGCGCTGCCGATGATGCTGCCGGCGCTGGTGACGATCTTCCTGTTCCAGTTCGTGGAGATCTGGAACAACTACCTGCTGCCCGCGATGGTGTTGGGGGACGACCGGCTGCAGCCGGTGACCGTGGGTCTTGTGGGCTGGAACGCGTCTCATGGAGTGGCGGTTCCCGCGTCGTTGGTCGTGGTGGGCTCGCTGGTGTCGGTGGTCCCGCTGATCGTGGCGTTCGTGGCGCTGCAACGGTTCTGGCGCGCGGGCATGACGGCGGGCGCGGTCAAGTGAGGTGGCCGGTGGCCGGACCGGCCCGAAAGCCGTCCGCATCCGGGCGATAGCGTGCTCCGATGACCTGGCGAGAACCAACGCATCGGACCGTGGACGGGGAGACGATCGACGGGGCCTGGTGTCACGTCTGGCGGCGTGGCCCGTGGGACGACCGCTACTTCCTCGAGGATCTGATCGTCTTCGCGGACGGCGCGGTCAAGTGCGAGGAGTGGACCGATCTGCCCGGCCTGGAGAAGCTGCTCGCATCGGGCGGCATCGCGGTCACGCAGCCGGGAGCGGCAGAGGTTCCCGCCCCGCCGTCGAAGTGGGCCGCCCGATACGGCGAACCACTGACCCCGCAGGGATTCCTCCTCGAGGCCGCCGACAAGGTCGAAGAACTCAGCGGGCGGCCCACGGCCGCGCAGCGCTGCCAGGAGGCGATCCGGCGCTTCCGGCAGGACCCGGGCGAGCCCAACCGCACCATGCTGCGAGAGGCCTACCTCGCGGTGCCACCGCACCTGCGTGTCTTTGTCCTCGGCGACATGGACCACCAGGACCGCCCGCTGCGGATTCTGCTGACCGAGGTGGGAGAAGCCGTCGACGGGGACGGCCCGGTGGCGACGCCGGACATGCACCAGCAGGCCCTGGACTACTTCCATCGGTTGGAACAGGCGGTCGCACGGGCGCAGGAGCAGCGCGAGGAGCGGTACGCCGACGATCCCACCGAGGCGGGCCAAGCCGCCTTCTCCTCGCTGGAAACCGTCTACCCGCAGGGCTGGCCGGAGGTGCTCGGCCCGTTCGTGCTGCGCAACGAGTACCCGGTACCGGTGGTGTTCGCCGGCGAAACCTACCCCTCCGTGCTCCACGCCTACTGGGCTCTGTCGGCGGCCGACCCTCGCGACCACGACCGGATACGGGATGCGCCGAGCGTTCGGGAGGCGCGCGAGACGGGCGCCCGGGTGGAGCGGAGAGCGGATTGGCCCGCTGCGCGACCGGCGGTCATGGACGGTCTGCTGGACGCGAAGTTCACGCAGCACCCCGAGCTCGCCGAGATCCTCCTGGCCACCGGGGACAGCGTGATCAGCTACACCGGCCTGTCGGACTCCCCCTTCTGGCGGGACGCCGGTGACGGCCGCGGCCGCAACTGGGTGGGCCGCCTGCTGGAGTTGACCCGCTCCCGGCTCGTCGCCCGGCGGGCGTTCCCGCAGTGACGGGATGCTCAGCCGTGGGACCGGGTGCGGTCGGCGATGCCCTGGGTGAGGGTTTCGGCGAGGTCCTCGAGGTTCCATTTCCCTTTCCGGTAGGCGTGGTTGCTGACCCAGTAGACAAGTACGCCGAGGTGGTGGGCGGGGTGGTGGCGGACGGCGTGTTCACCGACACCCAGGAGGTCAGCCGAACAGAGACGGTCAGGGGTGGCTGAGGATCCCCAGCAGCCGGGTGACTTCCGTGGCGACGGCTTCGCGGGCGGGGCCGAGGTATTTACGGGGGTCGGAGAGGTCCGGCGCAGCGGCGAGGTGTGTGCGCACCGTACTGGTGAAGAGCTTGTTGAGGTGGGTGGCTATGTTCACCTTCGTCATACCGGCCGCGATGGCCTTGCCCAGGTCGGTGTCGCTGACGCCGGATGAGCCGTGCAGGACGAGGGGGACGGCGAGGGCGGTGTGGAGCCGCTGGATGAGGTCGAAGTCGAGGGCGGCGTCGCGGGTGTGCATGGCGTGCGAACTGCCGACGGCCACGGCGAGCGCGTCGACGGCGGTGGCATCGGCGAACGCACGGGCCTCGTCGGGGTCGGTGCGGACGCCGGGCGCGTGGGCGCCGTCCTTGCCGCCGATCTCGCCGAGCTCCGCCTCGACCCAGACGTCTGCGACGTGGCAGTACTCCGTGATGGAGCGGGTGGCGGCGACGTTCTCCTCGTACGGGAGCTTGGAGGCGTCGAACATCACGGAGGTGAAGCCGAGTTCGACGGCTTCACGGACCAGGTCGGCCGATTCGGCATGGTCGAGGTGGACGGCGACGGGGACGTCCGCGGCGCGGGCGATGGCGAGCGTGGCAAGGGCGAGCGGGGCCAGGGCGCCGTGGTAGCGGGCGGTGTTCTCGCTGATCTGGAGGATGACGGGCCGTTGCGCGTGTTCCGCACCGGCGACGATGGCTTCGGCGTGCTCGATCTGGACGACGTTGAAAGCACCGACGCCCGAGCGCTGTTGGCGGGCGGCGTGGGTGATGGTGCCGGTGGGGGAGAGGGGCATGGGGCTTCTCCAGAGGAATGACGGCTGAACGGGTGCGGGGCGTCGGGGACTTGGCCGGGAAGGGCGGGTGAGACGTCGGGCCGGGCGCGTGCACACGGCCCGACGTCTCACCACGAACGCGGGACCGCCACCACCCGGTCGGTTCAGGCCTGGCCGTCGTCGAGGATCACGGAGCGGGTCAGGTTGCGCGGGCGGTCCGGGTCGTATCCGCGGTCCTGCGCGATGAGGACCGCCAGACGCTGTACGAGGATCAGGTCGGCCAGCGGATCGAGGCCGCCCGCGGCCTCGGAACCGGCGACGAAGACGCCGCCGACCTTCGCGACGTCGTCGGCCAGGCCCTGCGGAGCGGTCCCGAACAGCCACGCCACCCGGTTCGGCCCGGTGATGCTGATCGGCCCGTGCCGGTACTCCATCGCCGGATACGCCTCGGTCCAGGCGCCCGCCGCCTCGCGCATCTTGAGCCCGGCCTCCAGCGCGAGCCCGTAGGACCAGCCGGTGCCGAGGAAGGTGAACTGCTCGGCACCGCGCAGGTCGTCGCCGATCGGGGCGTCGACGGCGCGCTGCGCGTCCTCGATCGCACCGGCTATGGGGCGTACCCCCTCCGGCAGGGCGCCCTCCGCCTCCAGATGCGCGCGGAGCAGGGCGAGGACCGTGGTGGCGAAGCGCGTCTGGACCACCGACTCCTCGTCGGCGAAGTCCAGGACGGCGACGGTGTCGGCCAGGTCCATGACGGCGGTGGCGGGATCGGCGGTGATCGCCGAGGTCGCCACGGTGCCCTTGAGGCGGGCGAGCAGGTCCAGGACCTCCGTCGTGGTCCCGGACCGCGTGATGGCAAGCACCCGGTCGTAGCCACGCCCGGTCGGGAACTCGGACGCGGCGAAGGCGTCCGTCTCGCCGTGCCCGCCGGTCTCCCGCAGCTGCGCGTACGCGAGGGCCATGAACCACGAGGTGCCACAGCCCACGACGGCGACGCGCTCACCGCGCCGGGGCAGGGCCGCGGAGAGCGAGTCGGCGGAAGCGGCGGCCTGACGCCAGGTGTCCGGCTGGGAAGCGATCTCCACGGAGGTGCGGCAGGTGTGCGGGGCGGCCATGACGGGTGCTCCTAGATGAGGGGACAAACGGACGACGACGGGACGTCTCCTGCGCCGAGCACGCTGTCGCATCGACATACGCAATGTCAAGAGTTGCTCGATAGGGCGCCAAAAATTGCAGAATCAAGCATAGTGGGTGTGTGCACTGTTCATGGTGGAGTGCTGTGCGGGGCTACGATCAGTGGCTGAGCCGGTGGACCGGACCGAGCGGGCAGGAGTCCGAGAACAATGTCCAAACGCGACCGCTGGAGCGCGCTGCTTGAACTGCTGGCCGCCGAGGGCCGGTTGGACGTCGAGGAGGCCGCGAGCGCCCTCGACGTCTCCAGCGCCACCATCCGCAGGGACCTCGACGAACTGGCCGAGCAGCAGATGCTGGTCCGCACACGCGGCGGCGCGGTCGCCCACGGCGTCTCCTACGAACTGCCGCTGCGCTACAAGACGTCCCGGCGCGCGCCCGAGAAGCAGCGCATCGCCGCGGCGGCCGCCGACCTCATCGGCGACGGCGAGGTGGTGGGCCTCAACGGCGGCACGACCACGACCGAGGTCGCCCGGGTGCTCGCGCTACGGGTCGGCGGCAGCCGGCGGGACGGCGCCGACGCGGGAGCTCCCGTACCCTCCGCGCCCGCGCTGACCGTCGTCACCAACGCCCTCAACATCGCCGCTGAACTCGCCGTCCGCCCCCAGGTCAAGATCGTGTCCACCGGCGGGGTCGCCCGCCCGCAGAGCTACGAACTCGTCGGACCGCTGACCGGCGGCGTACTGAAGGAGGTCGTGCTCGACGCCGCCGTTCTCGGCGTCGACGGCGTCGACCCGCACCTCGGCATCATGGCGCACCACGAGGACGAGGCCGGCGTCAGCAGACTCTTCACCGAGCGGGCCAACCGCGTCATCGTGGTGACCGACTCGTCCAAACTGGGCAAGCGCGCCTTCGCCAGAATCTGCGACCTCGCCCGCGTGGACACCCTGGTGACCGACGTCAACATCTCCCCGGAAACCGCCGCGCGCCTCACGGACGCGGGCGTGAAGGTGATCGCGGTGTGAGGCCTCATCGAGGCACGACCGGTGCCACCGGCCGATGCGTGGACGCCCGGGACCGTCCTAGGATCCGGGTGTGGCAGACATTTCGGATGAATTGATCAGGCTGGCACACCGGGCCGAGGAGGAGCGCGCGCAGCTCGCGGGCCTCGAGGGTGAGGAGTACGAGGTGCAGAAGCGCCGGTGGCGTGAGGCATCGGGGTTGGCCCAGGCGGCCATCACGCATCATGCGACGGCGACCGAACAGGACAGCTCCGAGGTCGAGAAGGCGGTGCGGCTGGCCGTCCGCCGGGCGGAGGAGGATCCCGCCGAGTAGCCGGCGGCGAAAGGCCGCTCACCGCCTCGGGCGCAGAGAACGTCGGCTGAGGACCGCCACGTCGTTGTTCATGCCTACGACAAGGCCACCGTCCGAGGCGAAGGAGACAGCGCGGGGGCTGGGTACCCGTATGAGGCTTACGCGCTCGCCCGTGCGCAGATTCCAGACGCCCACCGTGTTGTCACGACGTCCGCAGGTGGCGGCCATGGGGGTGCCGTCGGCAACGGAGCAGGCGACCGCGGACACGCCACGGGTGTGGCCGGCCAGAGGTTCACCGACGCCCGTCCCGGTCCGCAGGTCCCACATCCGCAGACCGCCGTCGTTGCTGCCGGTGACAGCGACGGGGGTGCCGTCCACGGACGTGCACGCGAGCGCCGACACACCTCCGGTGGGGCCCGGCAGCGGCTCCCCGCGGGCCTGGCCGGTGCGCAGATCCCACACCCGGACCCCACCGGCCAGACGTCCGCCCGTCACGGCAACCGGGATGCCGTCCACGAGCGTGCAGTCCACGGCCGAGACGCCACCCGTATGACCGATCAGCGGCGCGCCGATGGCCGTCCCGGTCCGCAGATCCCACACCCGCACCCCTGCCGTCCAGACGGCCACCGCCCGTGACGGCGACGGGAACGCCGTCCACGACGCGGCAGGTCACCGCGGACACCCCCTCGCTGTGGCCGAACCGCTTTCGGCCGATCATGGCGCCGGTCCGCAGATCCCAGACCCGCAGCGCACCGTCGCGCCCACAGGTGACGGCGACGGGAAACCCGTCCACCTCCACGCAGCCCACCGCCAACACGCCGTCAGGATGTCCGGCCAGCGGCTCGCCCATGGCGGTGCCGGTCCGCAGATCCCACACCCATGCCGCGCCGCCGCAGGTGACCATAACGGGAGTACCGCCCACATCCGTGCACGTCAGCGCCGAGACGACACCGGTGTGACCGACCCGGGGCCCGCCGCCGACCGTGCCCGTCCGCAGGTCCCACACCCGCACCGCACCCTCGGCGTCGCCTGTGACGGCGACCGGGCCACCGTCCGAATCGGTGCATGCCACCGCCGTCACGGCGTCGGCATGGCCGGTCAGGGTGTCGCGCAGAGCCGGCGTGAAGCCGCTGCCCGTGGCCCAGACCGGAGTCCAGTCACCTTCCGGAATGCGGCAGGTCAACTCCTCCCGCAAGGCGGAGGCGTCGGCGCGTGCGGCATCGAGCGCGAGCACCTGGCGGCGTACCGCCGGAGCGGTGGGGGCGTGGATGCCCAGCGACGTGCGGTAGACCGCAGCGGTCAGGCGGGCACTGTCACTTCGGGCCCGGTGGAGGTACCGCGAGGCGAACACCTCACTGCCCGGTGCTGCGCCTTGGGATCGGGCGGAGGGGATGACCAGGCCGGTCTCCTCGTCATGCCGGATGGTGCGCAGCGACAGCTCGGTCCGCGCGGCGACCCCACCGATCTGCTGGTGCTCGCTGCTCACGTGGACACCCGGGTAGAGTGCGTCTCCCTCGCCATCAGCCGTGTCGGGGCCGACGACGCCCCCGGCGAAGACCGATGCCGGCAGGAGAGCAGGGGAGCAGGAGAGAGAGCGTGCGCATGCCCCAGACGCCCAGCGCCGCCGCCTGCCCGCCGTGATCCTTCGCCCCTGACGCAGCCGCGCACACCCCGCTCGCGCCGCTGCTGCCTTCTGACTTCGGCCCGCACCCGTACGTGGGCTTCGCGGGTGGCCGCCCCGGCCATCCGGCGCCTTCCGCACGCCCCCGACGACGGCCGGGTGTGCCCGAGCACGACAGGTACCCGTCTTGTCCACGTCCGCACTGTCCCCGGCCGCCCGCCTGCGCGGCCTGCGCCCCGACTGGCTGAACAACCCGAAGGTGTGGCGCACCGAGATCCTGGCCGGCCTCGTCGTCGGTCTCGCGCTGATCCCCGAGGCGATCTCGTTCTCCATCATCGCCGGAGTCGACCCCGCCATCGGCCTGTTCGCCTCGTTCACCATGGCCGTCACCCTTTCCGTCGTCGGCGGCCGCCGCGCGATGATCTCCGCCGCCACCGGCGCCGTCGCCCTGGTCATCGCCCCGCTCAACCGCGAACACGGCCTGGGCTACCTGGTCGCCGCTGTCATCCTGGCCGGTGTCTTCCAGATCGTCCTCGGAGCGCTCGGCGTCGCCAGGCTGATGCGGTTCGTACCCCGCTCGGTGATGGTCGGTTTCGTCAACTCCCTCGCCATCCTCGTCTTCGTGGCCCAGGTCCCGGAGATGCACGACGTGCCGTGGCCCGTCTACCCGCTCCTCGCCGGCGGCCTCGGGCTCATGGTGTTCTTTCCGAAGGTCACCAAGGCGATCCCGGCGCCGCTCGTCTCCATCGTCGTCCTCACCGTGATCACGGTCGCCGCGGGCATCGCGGTGCCCACGGTCGGCGACAAGGGCGAGCTGCCCTCGTCCCTCCCGGTGCCGGGCCTGCCCGACGTGCCCTTCACCATGGACACCCTGACCACCGTCGCGCCGTACGCCCTCGCCATGGCGCTGGTCGGTCTGATGGAGTCGCTGATGACGGCCAAGCTGGTCGACGAGATCACCGACACCCACTCCTCGAAGACCCGCGAGTCCATCGGCCAGGGCATCGCCAACATCGTCACCGGCTTCCTCGGCGGCATGGGCGGCTGCGCCATGATCGGCCAGACGATGATCAACGTGAAGGTGTCCGGCGCCCGCACCCGTCTGTCCACCTTCCTGGCCGGGGCGTTCCTGATGGTGCTGTGCATCGTCTTCGGCCCGGTCGTCTCCGACATTCCCATGGCCGCCCTCGTCGCCGTGATGGTCATGGTGTCCTTCGCGACCTTCGACTGGCACTCCATCGCCCCCAAGACCCTCAAGCGGATGCCCGCGGGGGAGATCGCCGTCATGGTCATCACGGTCGCCTGCGTGGTCACCACCGGCAATCTCGCCATCGGCGTCGTCGTCGGCTCCCTCACCGCCATGGTCATCTTCGCCAAGCGCGTGGCCCACCTCGCCAACGTCACCTCGGTCACGGACCCCGACGGCGGCAGCGTGGTCTACTCCGTCACCGGCGAGCTCTTCTTCGCCTCGTCCAACGACCTCGTCGGCCGGTTCAACTACGCCACCGACCCCGACAAGGTCGTCATCGACCTGACCGCCGCCCACATCTGGGACGCCTCATCGGTGGCCGCGCTGGACGCCATCGAGACGAAGTACGCCCAGCGCGGCAAGCAGGTCGAGATCATCGGCCTGAACAGCCCGAGCGCACAGATCCACGAAAAGCTCACCGGCGAACTCACCGGCAGCCACTGACCGAACCCATCCCTCGCGCGACGGCCGCCCTCGTCACGTCCGCCGCAGCACCCGCTGAAGCTGAGCGAGGCTCGGGGCACCGTCGGGCCGGCCGTGTTCGTCGCGGTAGATACGGCACGCGTAGCCGGTCGCGGTACCGGTCGCGGTACCGGGCGGGGCGAAGGGATCGGCGCCGTCGACGAGCAACGTGGGGGAGCCGTGCATGCCGAGGGCGGCGGCTTCCGCCTCGCCGTGGACCTCACACACGGGGATCTGACTGCCGAGTCCGCTCTCGATCTGCTCCAGGCGGCTCTTCAACAGGGCGACGTTCGGGCAGCCCGGCACGGCGAGCAGGGTCAGTTCCATGGCGTTCCTCCGTGCTGCCGGATCGGTGTGCGTCCGGCTCGACGGTACGAGACAGCTCTCACAGCCGCCGCACGCGCAGTACGGCGGTCAGCATCGGGAGGGTGAACTCGCCGTCGGCGGTCTCCGGCCTGCTCGCGAGGAACGCGCGGATCCGGCCGAGCGTGGCCGCACGTTCCTGTTCCGGCATGACCAGCATCCCCGCACGCGTCGCGAGAGTCGCACCGAGGGAGTCGGCGGTGCGGAGCTGCCCGTGCGGGAACTCGGCTTGCTCCGGCGAGCCGAACCGGGCGGCCACGCCGGTCTTCGGGAGGTGCATCTCTGCCGTCTCGGCGCGCCAGTCGGCGGGCGTGTCACGCGGGCCGATGGCTGCGCTCCCGCTGACCCGTGCGAGCCCGGCGACCCAGTCGACCTGGTCGTCCATGACGTTCCACAGGCCGGCCAGGATGCCGCCGGGTGCGAGGACCCTGGCGATTTCGGGCCCCGCGACGGCCATGTCGAACCAGTGCATGGCGTTGCCGGCCAGCACGACATCGACGGACGCGTCCGGCAGCGGTATCGCCTCGGCGCTGCCCGGCAGGGCACGGACAGTCGGCAGCGCTCGACGCAGCTCGGTCAGCATCGCCGGGTCGGGCTCGACCGCGACGACGTCGGCACCCAGCTCGACCAGCGTGGCGGTCAGCTTGCCGGTTCCTGCGCCGAGGTCGAGCACGCGCGCTCCCGGCGCGGGCTCAACCGCCCAACGCACCGCGGCTTGCGCGTAGTCCGGGCGGTGCTCGGCGTATGCGGCCGCAGCTGCACCGAACGATGAGCTGTGAAGTAACCGTTCACTTTTGTCCACGCGGTTACGTTAACTGCCACCAATCCGCGCAGCTACCCGCCTGCGGTCACGACGGCGACAGCCCTCGACTTGATAGGCAAGTGAGCATTTGCCTATCCTGTGGTCGTGGCCGACGACCTCTTCAAAGCCTTGGCCGACCCCACCCGCCGCATCATCCTCGACGAGCTCACGGAGAAGTCCGGACAGACACTGTTCGAGATCTGCTCTCGGCTGACCATGAAGCATCAGCTGGGCATCTCGCGCCAGGGGGTCTCCCAGCATCTTGCCGTGCTGGAGACCGCCGGGCTCGTCGAGACCAGGCGGGAGGGCCGCTACAAGTTCCACGACCTGAACACGGCCCCGCTGCGGCAGATCGCCGAGCGATGGCCCGTCCCCGACACCTCAGGACCGCAGGAGAGCACCCCATGAAGATCCACCTGACCAGCATCTTCGTCGACGACCAGGCCAAGGCCCTGCACTTCTACACCGAGATCCTCGGCTTCGTGAAGAAGCACGACGTCCCGGTGGGCGAGCAGGACCGGTGGCTGACCGTCGTCTCGCCCGAGGAGCCCGGCGGCACGGAACTCCTCCTCGAGCCCGCCGGCCACCCGGCCGCCAAGACGTACCGCGACGCGCTCGTCCAGGACGGCATCCCGCTCGCCCAGTTCGCCGTCGACGATGTGCAGGCGGAGTACGAGCGTCTGGACGGCCTCGGTGTCCGCTTCACCCAGGAGCCCCTGGAGATGGGCCCCGTCACCACCGCGGTCTTCGACGACACCTGCGGCAACCTGATCCAGATCGCGACGCAGCCGCAGTAGACGGCTCAGACGGCGTCCGTACCGTAGTGCGCGGCGACGTCTTTGGCGGAGGCCCACCGGCTGTACGTCGGCTCCTGTGGCCAACCGTCGGGCGAGTCCTGCCACTCCTCCTGGCGCCCGTACGGCAACAGGTCGATCAGCGCGAAGGTGTGACCGAGCTGCTCGACGCCACGGCCGGTGGTGTGCCAGGTGCGGTAGACGGTGTCGCCGTCGCGCAGAAACACGTTGACGGCGAATTCTCCACCGGGCGGTGCGCCGACATCGGTACCGAAGGGGCTGTTCGCGGTGGAATACCAGGTCATTCTGTTCCCGACCCGCCGTTTGTAGGCGAGCGCCTCGTCGATCGGACCCTGGGTGACGATGACGTACCGGGCATCGTAATTGTCCAGGAATTCCAACCGCGTGAACTGCGAGGTGTACCCCGTGCAGCCCGGGCACTGCCATGTCTCTCCGGGAAACCACATGTGGTTGTAGACGATCAGCTGCTGCTTGCCTTCGAAGACGTCCGCCAGCCGAACCGGTCCGCCCTCGCCCTCGAGTGTGTAGTCGGGCATCTTGACCATCGGCAGGCGGCGGCGCTGGGCAGCGATCGCGTCGAGTTCGCGGGTCGCGGCCTTCTCGCGGGTGCGCAAGGCGTCGAGCTGCTGCTGCCAGGTGTCGGCGTCGACGACGGGCGGTAGTGCGTTGGCGCTCATGGTCCCCTCACTGATCCTGGGTGAAACTTTTGCGGTGTACGTGTGTAGACCTCGCCCGGTCGTAGAACTCATCGGTGTCAGGCAATTGCCTGCCACTGCCTGCTTGGACCTGAAGCCCCTGGGGTGAGGCATGATGCCGGCATGAATGATCATCGGGGGCAGTACCAGAATCATGCTCAGCAGCAGGCACCGTACGGCGGGCAGGCACCACCAGCACCGCATCCCTACGCGAACCAAGCGCCCTACGGGCAACCCGCGCCCTACGGGCAACCCGCGCCCTACGGGCAACCCGAGGCCTACGGGCAACCCGCGCCCTACGGGGCACCGACCTCGTACGGATCGCCGAACTCCCCGGCCTGGACACCCGCTTCAGGGCAGCAGACCCCACCGAGCCAGCTGCCAGCCCTCGCCGGGGAGGCACGCCGATACCTCGCAGTGGCCGTCGACCTGGTAGTCGCTCTGTACGGCGCGGTGGCGATCGCCGACCTGGTCCCGGAGACCAGGCCGTGGTGGACCCTGCTCGCCCTGATACCGGTGGTGTCCTTCACCAACCAGTGCGTCCTGACGGTGCTGTTCCGCGGCAGCATCGGGAAACTGCTCTTCGGTATCCGTGTGATGCGCGCCGCCGACGCGGGCCGCCCCGGCCCGATCCGTGCCCTGAACCGCTGGCTCGCCGGCCTGTGCTGGCTGCCGCTGCAGCCCTGGTACTGGCTGCGGGAGAACTTCGGCGGCAGCTCGGACAACTCGGTGAAGAAGAACTGGACCGGCGAGCTCTACGACACGGACATCGCCGGACTCCGCTCCGTACGCCGCAAGGACCTCTCCGCGTGGCAGCGGGCTCAGTGAGCCCCGCGCCTGCGGCAGGGATTCGGTCATCGGCACAACGTACTGCCGTAACTGGACGGGGGCGCTGGACTCAGGCATGCAAGGTGGGCCGGTAGACGAGCTCTTGGATGTGGCCGTCGAGCGTTCGGTGCTCGATCAGCTCGAGGTCGAAGTCGGCCGCGCCCTGGAAGATCGGGTCGAGCCCGGTCTGACCGGTGATCACAGGGAACAGCGTCACCTGGACGCGGTCGACCAGACCGGCGGCCATCAGCGCCCGGTTCATCGACAGGCTGCCGTGCGAGCGCAATGGGACCTCGGACTCCTCCTTGAGCCGAGCGACGACGTCGACGGCGTCGCCGCTCTCGATGTTCGCATCCGGCCAGTCGAGGGGGCCTTCCAGCGTGGTCGACACCACCGTCGCCGGCAGGCTCCTCATCCGGGTGACCCAGGGATCACGCACCTCGGACTCCTCGGTGCTCGAGGCCAGCATCCGTGCGAACAGGCGGTACGTGTTGGCCCCGAAGACCATCCGCTGCTCCTCGCCGTACAGGGCGAGGCGATGGTCCAGGAGCTCGGGGCCTTGCTTGCCCCAGTAGCCGGTCCAGTTGCCGCCGGCGCCGCCGAAGCCGTCGAGGCTGGAGAAGACGTCGAATGTGTAGGTGGCGGTCATGATGCCCTCCTCGAGTGCGGTTGGTCGCGTGTCGGGGATACAGACTGGAAACCAGAGCGAGACTCATCGCCCTGCTGCGACCATCCGCGGCTGGTCCGGGCGCCGGTCAAGCCCCTTGACGGGTTACACGGAACGCCGGATGCCCTTGTCGTCGCAGGGCAGGTCCGCGAGTTTGTGGTGGGTGAGGAAGTCGCGGGTGGCTTGCCGTTCAACCTCTGCGATCGCGGTGGGGTCGACGTTGATGGCGCCGCCGAAGGGCCGGTCGACGTCACGGATGATGCACAGCGTCGTCGTCAGGAGCGCGGTGATCACAGTGAGGGTAATGAGCTGACCGCGGTTGTTCCTGCGGGGCAGGCAGACGCCGAGAGCCACGACGGTGATGGTGAGGGTGGCGAGCAGGAACCAGAAGATGGCGCTGGGGACGCTGGCGGTGGCCTGCGTGAGGCGTTCCTCGCGTTCGTCGGACCGCTTGTTGTCGGCGGCGATCAGCATGCCGAAGACGGGCTTGCCTTCCAGATCACGGAAGGAATGGCGCAGGTCGGTCGACCAGACGCTGGGCGCGGCCGACCCGCTGCCGTCGTCGGCCATGGCGGGCCATTCCTGGGTGCGTACGGCACGTGCGTAGCAGACGGCGTCCGCCTGGATCCGTTTCTGCTCTGCCGCAGGCGCGTACTCGGCGATCTCGGCGAGCTGGTCGAGTGCGCGGGCCTCACCGCGCGAGGCGACCTCGGCCTTGCCGTAGGAGCCGTTGGCGGTGACCAGCACGAAAGCCAGCAGGAGGACGGTCAGTGTGAGCAACGGGCCGACGAGGTCCTTGACGGCCATGCCGGCGTCGTCGTCGGCCATCAGCCGTGGCCGCAGGAACCGGTTCGCCGCCAGCCCTGCGAGCAGAGCCACTGCGGCTACGACGATGACGAGGACCACGGATACCTCCTGAGCAGGCGAAAGATCCCGCCGTTCGCGGGAATCCGCCGTGATCATGACCTTCTCCGCGGCACCCGAAAGCGCGTAGGCGTTCGCTTGACCTCGAACGAGCGAACGGCTTGCGCCGGAAAGCCTCCTCGCAGGTTCACCGTGACCGACCGATGGACCCCGTCACGTCCCTGCCCGCGGCCGATGGACTGTCCGCCGGCGCGGGGCCTCGTCATCAGGGACGTACGCCCGGAGAGGAGCCGTCAGGGCGGCGGTGTTAAACAGTCGCCAAGTGCCCTTCCCCGTCAGGGATGTTCAGGACCGCGACCAGCAGCACGAACCTCGTATCGCGAGGGGACCACCCGCAGCGCGCCGGAATCGACCTCTCGGCAGGCCCGTTCCTGCGTCGGTCACCACCGCGTGGTCTCACCGATGAAGTCGGGGATCTCCACCGCACCACCCCGCGTCTTCGCGGCGTGCAGCACATAGTGCCCCACGGCCAGGTCGAGGATCCCGAGGCCGAAGGGGGAGAAGACGGTGGGCTTGGCGGGGTCGAGGACCGCCTTGCCCTCGAGCAGCGCCCCCAGCGTGCCGGTGATGAAGTCGCGGGAGCCGGTGAGCTGTTCGGCCAGGTGCGGTGACGTCTGGGCCTTCAGGCAGTGGTCGACGTCGTCGACGATGTTGTTGCAGCCCAGCAGGAGCTCGGGGCTGAGGTCCCGCAGAGAGATGTTCAACAGTACCTGCCCCGGGCGCAGCGGCGTGTCGGCGGGTACGTAGGGCGTGGCCGCCGTGGTGGCGAAGACGACGAGATCGCGGGTCAGGGCCTCGGCCAGCGTTCCCGTGGTGGCCGGGGCCCCGAACTGGTCGGCGGCGTGCCGGGTGAGATGGCCGGCGCTGGTTGCGTCGAGGTCGTGCACGAGCACGTCGGAGACGGCGACGCCGTTCGCCTTGAGGTAGTCGAGAATCGTCCGGGCGATGACGCCCGCTCCGACGACCGCGACACTGACCTCCCCCTCTCCCGATGCCAGTTCCCGGGCCGCGACGGCCGCCGAGGCCGCGGTGCGGGCCGCGCTGATGCCGGCCGCCTCCAGACAGGCGAGGGGATACCCCGTGGCGTAGTCGTTCAGGAGGAGTGTGGCGGACGCCCTCGGCAGGCCCTGCTCGATGTTGTCGGGGAAGCTCGCGATCCACTTCATTCCGATGGTGTCGACCTCGCCTCCGAGATAGCAAGGCAGCGCGATGACACGGGAGTTGGGCTTCTCGGGGAAGCGCAGGAAGTAGCTGTCCGGGTTCACCGAATTACCCTGCTCATGGGCCATGTAGGTCTGCGTGACGATGCGCAGCACGTCCTTGTGGGAGTCGGCGAGGATGCCGGACACCGCCGAGCCGGGGATCACGGAGAAGGTCGTCACGGGTGGTTCTCTCTTTCTGTGCTGGTGAAGTGTCAGCGCTGGTGAAGTGTCAGCCGGCGGTGGCGTGGCCGAGACCGGCCAGCTGGGGAGTCGGGGCGTAGCGCTCGGTGACCCAGCTGTCGGAGTAGACGGTGTCCAGATACTTGTCGCCCATGTCGGGAGAGATGGCGGCGACCCGGTCGCCGGGGGTGAGCGTCGGGGCGAGCTCGCGCACGGCGGCGAGTACGGTCCCGGTAGAGCCCCCTACGAGCACTCCGTACCGCGTGGCGAGCAGCCGGCACATGGCGACGGTGTCGACCTCCTCGATCTGCACCTTCTCGAAGGCGTCGCTGTCGACGAAGATCTCGGGCCGCCTGCTGGTGCCGAGGCCGGGGATGAATCGTGGTGCCGCCGCGGTGCCGAAGGTGACCGAGCCCACGGTGTCCACCGCGATGATCCTGGTGCGGGGGCTGTGTTCGGCGAAGTACTCCACACACCCCATCAAGGTGCCCGTGGTGCCCGCCCCGACGAAGAGCGCGTCGATGTCGCCCAGTTCCTTGTGCACGGCCTGCGCGGTGCGCTCCCGGTGGGCGCGGACGTTGGCGGGGTTGGCGTACTGGTTGAGCCACACCAGTCGCGGCTCGTCGGCGAGCCGTCGGCGGAGGTAGTCCAGGCGGGTCCGCAGATAGCCGCCGTGCGTGTCCCGGCGGGTGACCTCGACGACGTCGGCACCCAGGCTCTCCATGACGCGGATGGCCTGTCTGGCCGCGTTGGGGTCGGTGACCACGGTCAGCGAGTAGCCGCGCGCGGCGCACACCACGGCAAGGGCGATGCCGAGATTGCCGGAGGACGACTCGATCAGGCGGGTGCCGGGGCCCAGCCTGCCTTCGGTCTCCGCCGCTTCCACCAAGGCGGCGGCGGTCTTCAACTTGACCGACCCGGCCGGGTTCAGTCCCTCCAGCTTCAGGAGCACGCCCACACCGGGAACAAAGTCGGGCAGGCGCAGGAAGACGTCGTCGACGACCACGTCGGAGGCGCTCTCAAAGATCATTGCGGTGGGCCCTTCCGAGGCTCTTCTCGACGACGAGCGCGATCTCGGACAGGGGCGCGGGGGCGGCCATGGCCAGGTGCTCGCAGTCGATGTCGTGGTTGTCCACCCGGCCCTTGACGTAGGGCATCCACAGCCCGGCGAGCGAGTCCGCTCCGGGCTCACGTCCGGCGGTGAAGAACAGCAGGTCGCCGTCGAAGGGCGCCCGCGGCGGCTCCGTGCCGACACCGGCCTCGTTGCGATAGACGCCGAAGATCGCCTCGAGCACCGCATCGTCGAGGCCCGCCAACGACGAACCGGATTCGGCCAGTTGATCCGCCAGAGGCGAGCCGTCGGCGGCGAGCACCGCACGCAGCCGCTCCACCGTGAGAGGGGCGTCCGTACCAAGTGCGCTGTGGTCCAGGCCCAGTTCGTAGAGGATGTACGAGACGAACTCCTCCTCACCGGGAGAGGCGCTGTCCTCCGCCGATGGCCGGGCGTCGAGCATGGCGAGCAGATCCACCTCGTGGCCGAGCTCCCGCAGCCGCACCGCGACCTCATGAGCGATCCGGCCGCCCCAGGACCAGCCCAGGAGGTGGTACGGCCCCGCGGGCTGCACCGTGCGGATGCGCTCGATGTAGTGCTCCGCCATCTGCTGGATGGTGCGCGGTGCCAGGTCGGGGCGGCTGATGCCGAGCGCCTGGATGCCGTAGATGGGCACTTCGGAGTCGAGCAGCCCCACCAGCCGTGCGTACGGCCAGGCGAGGCCGCCCGCCGGGTGGATGCAGAACAGCGGAGGACGACTGCCTCGGGGGCGCAGCGGAAGCAGGACGCCGAGTCCGGCCTCGCGGTCCTCGACTCCGAGCCGGGCGGCCAGGGCCTGGACGGTGGGCGCCTCGAACAGCACACGGACGGGCAGGTCCACCTGGAGCGCCGCCCGGACCCGGGACGCGAGCCGGATGGCCAGGAGCGAGTTGCCGCCCAGGTCGAAGAAGCTGTCGTCGATCCCGGCCCGTTCGACGCCGAGGACTTCGGCGAAGAGCCGGCACAGGGTCTCTTCCCGCTCGTTGCGGGGCCGGCGGTTCGACGCGGCCGCCGTCAGATCGGGCGCGGGAAGTGCCTTGCGGTCCAGCTTTCCGTTGGGGGTCAACGGCAGCTTGTCCATGACCACGACGGCGCTCGGCACCATGTAGTCGGGCAGGGTCCGGCCGACATGGCTGCGTACGGAGACGGCCAGTTCGCCGGTACGCCGGGCACCTGCGGGGTCGTTGACCGCGGACTGCCACGGCCCGGCATCCGTGGGCACCGCGTATACATCGGTCAGCGTGCTGGATTCCTCCCGGGTGGGCAGGACGACGGCGTCGAAGGCGTGTGCCGTCGCCGACGACCAGGTGGTGTAGACGCCGCGGTCGTGCAGATGTCCCCAGTCGTGCACCGCTTCGGGGTCGACGGCGTCGGCCGGTGTCCGCGCCAGCAGGTCCCGGACCCGGGACAGCGGGGCCCCTTCGGCCAGAGCTTCGGCCGCGGCGACCTCGGCGACGAGCCGCGCGTTGGGGATACCCGTGACGCGGACCGGCCCGTCGTGCGGAGCTGCCCGCGTGGCGAGCCCGTCGAGGCTGTGGACGTCCTGGCCCCAGACCAGCTCGGGCAGCCCGGCGCAGGAGGTGGCGGCCACGGACGCCTTGTGCAGCACCACTTCGTAGCGGTGCCGGGTGAGTTCGTTGTGCGGCCTGCCGCGCTTGAGGCGGATGTCGACGCCGGAGATCCTGCCGCCCGACCGCTCCGCGAGTTCGGTGAAGAACCGCGGCTCGATGACGAGTTCCCGCTCCAGGAGCATGGCGCGCTCCACCACGGTGGCCAGACGGCCCGAGTCCTGCCCCGCCGGAGCGCCGCCCGCCTGGATCGCCGTGTGGAAGGCGCGCAGGGTCTGCGCCCTGCGTACGTCCCCGATGAAGATGCGGCCGCCAGGAGCCAGCAGTTCGAGGGCCTGCTCGATGACCTGCTGGAGGTAGGCGCCGTTGGGGAAATACTGCACGACGGAGTTGATGACGACGGTGTCGAAGTATCCGGTCGGCAGCCCGTCCGTGACGTGGGCCGGCTGACTGCGCAGCCGTACCTTGTCACCGAGCCCCTGCTCCCGGACGTGCGCCTCGAGCAGCTCGATGGCTGTCGGAGACAGGTCGATGCCCCAGTACTCCTCGACCCGGTCGACCAGCTCGGCCAGGATCAGGCCGGAGCCGACGCCGATCTCCAGCACGCGCACGGGGTCCTGTTCCGCGATGCGCCGGATCACCTCGCCGCGCCACTGCCGCATCTCGGACAGCGGGATCGGGTCGCCGGTGTAGCTCGAGTCCCAGCCGCCGAAGTCCTCGCCGAACGGGGGCGGAGCGGTGTCATCGGTGTCGATGGCCTCGTGCACCTCGAGCCATTCGTCGAGCTGCTGTTCCGCCACGTCGTCGGCTCGGCCTTCCTGACCGTCCGGGTGCGTGGTCGGCACCACGTACGCGACGAGCTGCTGATTGCCGAGCGTGTCCTCCCGGGTGACGACGGCACCCTGGTCCACCGCGGGATGCCGTTGCACCACGGATTCGATCTCACCGAGTTCCACCCGGAAGCCCCGCACCTTGACCTGGTCGTCGGCGCGGCCCACGTACTGGAGGTTGCCGTCGGGCAGCCAGCGCACGAGGTCACCGGTGCGGTACATGCGCTCGCCCGGCTCGCCGAAGGGGCAGGGCAGGAAGCGGTCCGCCGTCAGCCCCGCCTTGCCGAGATAGCCGCGGGCCGTCCCGGCGCCCGCCAGGAAGAGTTCACCGACCGTGCCCACCGGCACGGGGGAGAGGCTCGCGTCCAGGACGTACGCGCGGGTGTTCCACACCGGGCGGCCGATGACCTGGCCGCGGGGACCGTCGAGCCGGTGCGACGTCGCGTCGACGGTGTACTCGGTCGGCCCGTAGTAGTTGTACGTGACGGTGTCCTGCGCCGCCGTCAGCTCGTCCAGCAGCGACGCCGACATCGGTTCTCCGCCCACCAGGAGCACCGCGGGACGGTGTCCGGTGAGCATCCCCGCCCCGACCAGCTGTTCGGCGAAGGACGGGGTGACGTCCACGACGTCGATGCGGGCGGCCGCCACGTAGTCCACGAACGCGACGGGGTCGTAACGCCGTTCGTCGTCGATGACGTGCAGTTCATGGCCGTCGAACATCCACAGCAGACCGGCCACCGAGGCGTCGAAGGAGATGGACGCGGCCAGCGCCACCCGGAAGCCGCCGACCCCGGAAGCGGCCCTCTCCCTGCGGTACAGCTCGGCACGGTGGTCGTGGAAGAGGTTGACCACATTGCGGTGGGGAACCACCACGCCCTTGGGCACACCCGTCGACCCGGAGGTGTAGATGACGTAGGCGGCGTTGGCCGCGGTGAGCGGGGCGGAGCGCGCGTCGTCGTCGAGATTGGTGGCGCTCTGCCGTGACAGCGACTCGGCGGTGTCCGGAGCGTCCAGCGTCAGCACGGCGAGGTCGTCGGGCAGCACGGAGCGCAGCGTGCCGGTCGTGACGACCAGGGCCGGATCGGCGTCGGAGACGAGCTGCGCGATCCTCGCCGCAGGGTAGTCGGTGTCGATCGGCACATAGGCGGCACCCGACTTGAGGATCGCCAGGACGGTGGTCACGAGGCCGGTCGAGCGGGGCAGGGCAAGGCCGACCAGGCGCTCGGGTCCCGCGCCGTGCTCGACAAGGACTCGGGCGACCCGGTTCGCCTCGGCGTTGAGCTGCGCGAAGGTGAGGCGCTCACCCGCCGCGACCACGGCCACCGCGTCCGGGGTGCTCGCGGCCTGTGCCTCGAAGATGTCCACCAGTGTGCTGTCGGGCACGTCGTGGGAGGACTCGTTCCACTCCACGAGGACCTGTGCCCGCTCGCGCGGATCCAGCACGTCGACCGCGGACAGCGGCTGTGTCGGATCAGCGGCGACCGCTTCGATCAGCCGCACCAGCCAGCCCAGAAGCCGCTGTGCCGTGTCCCGGTCGACGGTCTCGGGCTGGTGGTCGAGGCACAGCCGCAGCTCGTCCCCCGGGAAGACCGTCAGGCCGAGGGGGTAGTGCGTGGCGTCGACGCTGTACGCGTCGACGAGCCGTATCTCGTCGGCCGTCGACTGCTCCGCGGCGGGGGCGGTCGGGTAGTTCTGGAACACCATCAACGTGTCGAACAGCGCGCCGATGCCGGCCTGCTGCTGGATCTCGGTCAGGCCGAGATTCTGATGCGGCAGCAACTGCCCCTGACTCTGCTGGAGTTGACCCAGCAGCTCCACCAGAGGCGCCTCGGGGCTCGCCTTCAGCCGCGCCGGTACGGTGTTGATCAGAAGGCCGATCATCCGCTCGACGTCCTGGACCTCGGCGGGCCGGCCGGAGACGGTGACGCCGAAGACCACGTCGTCCCGCCCGGTGAGGCGGGACAGAGCCATCGCCCAGGCACCCTGTACGACGGTGTTCAGGGTGAGGCCGTGCCGGCGGATCTGCGCGGTCAGCGCTCGGGTCGACGCCTCGTCCAGGCGCGCCTCGAGCGTGTCCGGCAGTGTCGGGGCCCGGCCCGCGTCCGCCGGTGCCACGAGCGTGGGCTCGTCCAGGTCGGCCAGTGACTGCCGCCAGGCCCGGCGGGCCGCGTCCCAGTCCTGCCCGGCCAGCCACGCCAGGTAGTTCTTGTAGGGGGCCGCCGGAGGCAGGCCGGTGCCGTCACCGCCCTGCCGGTACAGCGTGAGCAGTTCATCGATGAGGACGGGAATCGACCAGCCGTCGAGAAGGATGTGGTGATGGGTCATCACCAGACGCCAGTTCCGCTCGGCATGGCGGATCAGCATGAAGCGCAGCAGCGGCGGCCGCGCCAGGTCGAACCGATCCTCCTGGTCCTCGCTCATCAGCCGCGACATCTCGGCTGAACGCCCGGCGTCGGGGAGCGACGCCAGGTCGAACTCCCTGAGCAGTACGTCCACATGGGCCGGAATCAGCTGGACCGGGACGCCCCGTCGGGTGCGGGTGCGGAAACAGGCCCGCAAGTTGTCATGGCGCGCGAACAGGGCCGCGATGGCGCGGCGCAGGGTGCCGGGGTCGACGTGCCCTGCCAGCTCGATCACCATCTGCGGCATGTACACATCGATGCCGTCGCCGTCGTACAGGGAGTGGAAGAGCATCCCCTCCTGCAGTGGCGACAGCGGCAGGATGTCGGTCAGGCCCGCGGTCTCACTCATTCCCACTCACTCACAAGGTCGTCGATTTCGTCCTGGCTCAGCGAGACCAGGGGCAGGTCAGAGGGTGTGTGTCCGCCCGCGTCGGGGCGTGAGCCGTGGAGGGCGATGCCCTCCACGGCCTCCACCCACAGGGCGGCCAGTTCGGTGGCCGCGTCGTCCGGGGCGTCCCCGGGCAGCCAAGTCCAGGTGGCGTCGAGCAGGGGCGCGCCGGAGGGGCCGCGCACGACCGTGGTGACCTCGAGCGCGTGGCCCGGGATCATCAGCTCCCCGCCGAACTCCGCCTGTGGCACGGGCAGTTGCCCCCCCGCTGTCTCGGTTCCGCCGCCTCGATGGCGAAAGCCGATCCACGGGGCGCCGCCGCCGGACGGTTCAGGGGCCGCGTGCGAACGCACCTGCTCCTTCACGCACTTGATGGCCTCACCGACCCGGACGCCGCCGGAACGGACCTCGTCCCAGGCAGGAAGCCCCGTGCCGAGCGCCATGTCGAACGCCACGGGGCGGGCGTCGGCGAGCAGCCCGACGGTCCGTCTCAGGTCGACGCCCGGGGCGAACGCGGCGCGGCCGTCGTCCTCCAGGTCGAGGAGTACGTTGCCGCTGTCCGACCACCCGGTGCGCCTGTGCCATTCGGCGACGGCGAGGGCGAGCCCGGTCAGCAGCATGTCCTGCGGCTCGGCCCGGAAGGCTTCGGGCACAGAGGTCAGCAGCGGGCCGCTTGTCTCCGCCGTAAGGCGGACGGTGAGCTCTCCTCGCGGCGCGCCGCGCTCGGTGCCGGGGCCGTCCGTCCCTGGCGCCGAGTCCGGCAGCATCCGCGCAGCCACGGCCCGCGCCTCGACGTCCGTACCGGTGGCTTCTTCCGCCGCGTGCCGTGCCCAGCGCCGGTACGAGGTTCCGGCCGGTGCGAGCACGACCGGTTCGCCTGCTTGCAGGGCCGCCCAAGCCGTCTCCAGATCAGTCAGGAGTACGTCCCATGACGTGCGGTCCACGACGAGGCGGTGCGCGACGAGTGCGAGGCGGGGGAGCCGGGGCGGCACTTCCTCGGCATGGAGCTGTACGGCGCACAGCACCCTGGCCCGTGCGGGATCCAGCGCGGCCGCGGCGCTCAGGATCGCCTTCTCTGTCACCGCCGCGTCCGCGTCCGCTGCGCTGATCCAGGCCTCTTGAACCGCGGCTTCGACGTCGACCGCGCCGGGCGGCAGCACCCGCGCGTCCAACTGCCGCGCGTCGTCGTCCCATTGCAGTCGCAGCGCGCCGTGATGGTCGATCACCGCCCGCAAGGCGGGGGCGAACCAGCGAGGGTCCCGATCGGCGGGCAGGTCGATGACCGCGGACTGCCAGGAGAGAGCGGGCCGGTTGGCGAAGGTGCCTGCCCTGATCACGGGTGGCGTCACGGGCACCGGCCCCAGTGCGTCCTCGGGCTCCTCGGCGCCCGAGCTCGCCGGCCGGGCGACGGGTTCCACGAGCGGCGCCAGATCCACCACGCTCTGGTGGGCGAAGACATCCGCGGGCTCCAGGACCCAGCCCGCCTGACGGGCCCTGGCGGAGAGCTGGATGGCCAGGATGCTGTCCCCGCCCAGATCGAAGAACCGGTCGTCGATGCCGACGCGGTCAAGGCCAAGCACCTGGGTGAACAGCGAGCAGAGCAGTTCCTCCCGAGGCGTCGACGGAGCTCGGCCGGACGTTCGCGCGGACAGCTCGGGGCTCGGCAGGGCCCGGCGGTCGAGCTTCCCGTTGGTGTTCAAGGGGAACGCGTCGAGCACGACCACGGCGGAGGGCACCAGATAGTCGGGGAGCTCCGCGGCCAGATGGCCGCGGAGTTCCGCGTGGTCGGGGGCCGCGCCCGGTGCCGCGACGGCGTAGGCGACCAGGCGTTTGCCGCCCGGCCCGTCATCCCGGGCCACCACCACGCTCGCGGAGACGGCGGCATGCCTGCTGAGCACGGTCTCGATCTCACCCGGCTCGATGCGGAAGCCACGGATCTTGACCTGCTCGTCCACCCGTCCGAGGAACTCGAGGTTGCCGTCCGGGCGGCGGCGTACGACGTCGCCCGTGCGGTACATGCGCTCGCCCGGTCCGCCGAAGGGGCAGGGCAGGAACCGCTCGGCGGTCAGCCCCGGCTGTCCCCGGTAGCCGCGCGCAAGGCCGGCCCCGGCGATGAACAGCTCGCCCGACTCGCCGTCCGGCACCGGCCGCAGCTCGTCATCGAGGACGTACGCACGGTTGTTCACGGTCGGTCGGCCGATCGGCGGGACGGACGGCCCGGCGGTCACCTCCGTGGCCAGGGCGTCGACGGTGGCCTCGGTGGGACCGTAGGCGTTGAACATGCGGCGCCCAGGGGCCCATAGGGAGACGAGTTCCGCGGTGAGCACGTCGCCCGCGGTGGCGATCGACTTCAGGGTCGGGTACGCGGCGGGTGGCAGCGCGGCGAGGACCTGGGGCGGAATCGTCACGTGGGTGGCGCCCGTCCGCTCGATGAGGTCCCCCAACTGGTGCCCGGACAGGCACTCTTCGGGCCGCACGATCAGGGACGCCCCGGAGGCGAAGGCCATGACCATGTCGCCGACCGAGCAGTCGAAGTTGAACGAGGCGAACTGCAGGACACCGTCACCGGCGACGATCCCGAACCGCTCGATGTGGTCGACGGCAAGGCTGGCCAGACCGCGGTGCGACACGACGACGCCCTTGGGCGCCCCCGTCGATCCCGAGGTGTGGATGATGTACGCGGCGTGATCCGGAATCAGGGGTGCCCTGCGCTCCGTGTCGGCCACGTCGTCGGCGGCCTGCCCGGCCAGTGCCCGGGAGGTCTCGTCGCCGTCGAGCACGACGACGTCCGTTCCGGCCGGCAGAGCGGCGGCGGTGTCCCGGGTGGCGAGGGCCAGCAGCGGCCGCGAGGAGTCCAGGAGGCCGGCGATGCGGACCTCTGGGTACCCCGGATCGACCGGAACCCAGGCGGCTCCCGCCTTGGAGACCCCCAGGATCGCGATGAGCGTCTCGGCCGACCGTGGCAGAACGAGCGCCACCCGCTCCTCGGGCCCCGCGCCGCGTGCGATGAGCAGGCGCGCCAACTGATTGGAGCGCTCGTTGAGTTCTCGGTAGGTGAACGCCGTCGTGTCGTATACGACCGCGGTGGCGTCCGGAGTACGCAAGGCCTGCGCCTCGAACATCCGAGGAAGCGTCAACGCAAGGCCGTCGCGGGCCGTGTCGTTCCCGTCGTGCGATATGCCGTCGCGAACGGCGGCAGACTGCAATGTCACCTGGAATTCCCCCGTGTATTTTTCCGCACCTCACGGGCTCCGCAGTGATGTGCCGCACTGCGGAGCTCATGGGTTTCCGCCCGAACTCTGTGATGCAGAGGAAAGCTGTCGGCAGGTTCACGATGTCCTGCCGACTCAAGGAAAGGAGAACCTTCGAGGAGGGTCAGCGCCGTCCGGCGCACCACTCCAGAACGGCCATCGCGGCGTACATCTTGTTGCCGGCCTGATCAAAGGCCAGACTGTGCGGTCCGTCCAGGACTTCCGCGGTCACGTCATCGCCCCGATGGGCGGGAAGGTCGTGCAGGAAGACGGCATTCGGGCTCTTGTCCCAGAGCGCGGACGTGACCTGGAAGGGCGCGAAGACATCGCGCCAATGGGGGTCCGGCTTACTCGTTCCCGTCGTCTGCCACCGGGTCGTATAGATGGCGTCGAAACCGCCGGTGGCGCCGTCCATCGAATGGACTTCGGTGACGGTCGCCTCGCTTCGCGAGGCGTTGTCGACCGCGTGCCGCAGCACCGCGGGATCGAGGCCGTAGCCGGGAGGGGTGCGCAGTTCCAGGCGAACGCCTTTGAACCTGCTCAGCGTCAGCGCGAGCGCGGCCGCGGAGTTGTTGCCCTCGCCCACGTAGCACACGCTCAGCCCCTCGATGCGCCCGAATTGGCGCAGCAGGGTGACCAGATCCGCGACGGCCTGGGTCGGGTGCTCGTCGGCCGTCATCGCGTTGACCACGGCCATCCGCCGCTGACGGGCCAGAGCCCGCAGGTCGGCGGGGTCTCCGGAGGTTCGCACCACAAGGAGGTCCAGCATCCTGGACAGGACCTCGCCCGTGTCCTCCAGGGTCTCGCCCGTATTCGTCTGCAGATCGTCCGGCCCGAAGGACAGGATCTGCGCCCCCAGCCGCAGCGCCGCCGTCGAGAACGACGTACGGGTGCGGGTCGAGGTCTTCAAGAAGTAGATCCCCGCCACCAGGCCGGAAAGTTGGTCGCCCTTGCTCAGGGACCCGGCCGAGAACTCGGCCCCTCGTTCCACGAGCGCTGTCAGCTCGGCGTCGGAGAGGTCGTGCGTGGATATGAGGTGCCGTACCGCACCAGCGTTCATTGTCTGTCACTCCAGAATGTTGGCGCTACGTCAGGTCTCGATCAGGCGGAGTTCATCGCATTGCGGACCGAAAGCGGTCGCATGTCCGTCCACACCCGATCGATCTGCGCCAGGCATTCTTGGCGAGTTCCCTCGAAGTCGGTGGAGCTCCAGCCTTCCGGCGCTTCCGTGCTGACGGGCCAGATGGAGTACTGGTCTTCCTGATTGACAACGACCTGATACTCGATCGTCCTCATTTTGCCTTCCCCCTCGAATTCAGCTGCGGGCGACAGACTTTGTTATGGGTGAACGGTGCATGGACCGAAGATGACGACCAACCTCCGGTCGGCCAATAAGCCCTGCCAGTGATCGGATACTGGCACACCCGCGGTCGTGAGGTGAAGGGACGTTAGGCGCGATATCGCGCCACGTGGCTGGTTCTTACGTTCCTCTGACGCGGAGTGACGTCCAATTTCGGACACTCCCGCAGACCTGGGGCGTGTTCCATGCACGTTGCGTCACCGTGACCAACGTCGCGGTGAGCCGTGCTTGAGGGATCCTCAACTGGCCACGGTTTCACCGATGTTGTCGGTCGAGTCCGGCGGGACCGGACTGGCGGCGGCACGGACGCGCTCTCCCCACCGCACCGCGGGCCCCATCAACGCAGCCACGACGACGAACAGGACACCGAGCAGGATCCAGCCCGGCACGCCCCAGTAGACGATCAGGCCGGTGAGCACCAAAGGGCCCGCCATCTCGGCAACTGTCGTGCCGTTTCCGAAGAACGCCTGGTACTGGCCGTGCTTCCCGGCAGGCGCCAGACCGAAGCTCACTTCCCACGCACCCGCGGCCTGCATCATCTCGCCCAGCGCCTGGACGGCCACGGCGACGAGCAGGAATCCGCCGGCCAGCCATGCGGAATCGCCCGCACTCGTCAGCGCGAAGACGAAACACCCCACACCCAGCAGGACGCTCCCCAGGAAGATGTGGCGCGTCGCGCTGTGCAGCCCGGTCACCGCGCGCGAGACGCGGACCTGGAAGAGCACCACGGCAACGGTGTTGAGCATGAACATCACGGACAACAACCAGATGGGTGCCGCCGTGTGCTGGCTGATCCACAGCGGCAGGGCGATGTCCACCAGCGGAATGTGCAGCAACAACAGCGCGTTCAGGAGACTCACCACGACATAGGGGCGGTCCTTGAACACGGACTTCCCCGCGCCGCCCTCGGCGGCCTGCTGCTTCGGGACGGGCGGCACGACGGGCAGCCGGCTGAGCACCAGCGATGCCGCGAAGAAGGCCAGGGCGTTGAGCGCGAAGACCGCGTAGTAGGCCTCGCGCCGGTCCACCAACAGCGCGAGTCCGCCGAGCCCAGCCCCCACCGCGAGTCCGGCGTTGTAACTGGACTGCACGTAGGCCCGTACTTTGGTGACCTCCTCGCCGGAGACCAGTCCGGCCAACACCGCCTGCTGGGCTGCCGATCCGCCGCGTTGGGCGACCGCGTACACACAGGCCCCGACGAGGAACATGGTGAACGAGGACACGAAAAGATAGGAGGCAACGCCCAGGCCCGCACAGATGAACAGGACGACCGCGGCGCCGCGCGGCCCCGTGCGGTCCGCGAGATGCCCCAGCGGCACACTCAGCGCCAGCGCCACCGACCAGGCGACGGTCAGCCCGAGCCCCATCTGCACCGGCGAGATTCCGACGATCCGCGTGAAGAACAGCGCGGCACATATGTAGTACGCGCCGTCGCCGGTCCGGCAGACCAGCTGAGCGAGCGCGAGGCCACGAGGCGGACCGGGCGGCGGAATCAGGTCTTTGATCACTGTGCTCCTTACGGGCCTCCGCGGACCGTCGTCACGACACCGCGGAAGGGTCGTTCCTCGGCGCTCGCTCGGTCACGACGTCTCGAGCCCCGGTAGAAACGGGATATGGGATCGGTTGAGAAGTGGGGGATGGCAGGTACGTGGTGCGATCGCCACTCGGCGGGGGAGCAGCAGAACCCGCTCGCCATGGAGCCATCCAAGCCCCGCCCCCCGACGCCCAGAGGTGGCGGTCCGGCATGCGTCCCAAGATCCTCTGGCCGAGCGCCAGCGTATGTGCTCCCCTGCGTCGTCGGCTAGGCGTTTTCTTGACAGCGCCGCTCGTAGCTGGCCAAGATCTCAGCAATGCCGATACAGGCGCGGCGCTACCCAACCCCGTTGGACCGTACGGCGTTTCGGCAGCGCAGACACAAATCCTGGTCGCGGTTTCACGAAGCGTGTGAACCAGGTGAGACATCTCAACAAACGCGCAAGAGCACGCTGCCTTTCTGAGCACCCCACCCATTTCGTCCCCCCGCCCTCGCACCCGCGTCTCCAAGGAGGAGTCCATCGTGGCTGAGCACGTCCTCGTCTTCGGTGTCGGATACGACATCCCGGAACGCATGCGGGCGTTCGGCGAGGAGTCGGGCGACGAGGTGGTCACTTCGGTGATGTGCCAGCCGGAGCAGCTCGACAAGATAGAGGACACGGAGAAGCACGCCCGCATCATCGTGCTGCGCCCCGACGCACCTGACAGCGAGTGGCTGACACTGGCCCGCGCTCTCCACGCGGCGCACCCCGTGACCCGGATCGGCTCCTTCTACGACGACTGCCGCCCCCAAGCTGCCTTGGTCGCACGGGACTTGGGCCTGACGGCGCACAGTCCGGAGATCGTCGAGCTCATCCAGAACAAGCACGCGATGCGCCGACGGCTCGCCGAGACCGGCGTCGAGGAGACCGCTTCCGCGATCGTCCACAGCGTAGAGGCGCTGAAGGAGTTCGCCGCCGAACACGGCTATCCCTGCGTGGTGAAGCCGGTCGACGGCGCGGCAAGCAAGGGGGTCTCCGTGCTCGAGGCACCGGACGGCGCCGAGTCGGCCTTCCAGCGGGCGAACGGAATCGGTACGGGCTCTCAAGTCGCGGTCGAGGAATTCCTGACCGGCAACCAGTACAGCGTTGAGGGTATTTCGGAGAAGGGCGAGCACGTGATCATCGCCATCACGCGCAAGTACTCCGATCCCGGCTCACTGGTGGAACTGGGACATGTGCTGCCGGCCCCGCTGAACCCGGCCCAGCAATCGGCGATCGAACGTCACGTAGTGGCGACGCTGAACGCACTCGAGGTGGAATTCGGCCCGACCCACACCGAGATCATCCTGACTCCCTCCGGCCCCCGGGTCATCGAGACCCATCTGCGCACAGGGGGAGACGAGCTCTGGAATTTGGTCACCGACGCCACCGGTGTAGACATGATCGAATGCCAGCTGCGACAGATACTCGGCGAGACCGTGCTGCCCGGCGTGCACGCCACCCTCTCGGACACGGACCGCGTGACGCGCTGCGAGGCGATCTGGTTCGCAGGCGCCCCCTCGTCCGGCACCTTGATCGAAGTGACCGGCGCCGACGCCGAGCGCCCGCAAGGCGTAACGCTGGAAGTCCTCGGCAAGCCCGGCACCCAGCTGAGCGGCCTCCAGAACAGCTTCTCCCGACTGGCCCGCGCGCGAGCTCACGCCGCCACGGCGGAGGAGGCCCTGGACCTGGCCAGGCAGGCCATTGCAGGCCTTGAACTGATCACCCGCCAGTCGGCCGACCAGACGGAACTCCTCTGACGCCTAACGACTCAAGTATGGCGAGATGTCCGTTTTTGCGGGCAAAAACTACTTGTTCAAACCATTGGTAGTGTATATAAACCGCTGACTGCATTGCGTGGCACTCATGCGGAATGACACATTCCGGAACGTCGGCGAGTCGCATTCCGGCCCGCATCCAATTCGGTGAAATGGGTCACACTGACGACCGTGGCTCCCGGCGCCGCTGAGCGGCACTTCCGTTCTGTGCAAAGCAAGTTGGGCTTTTCGATCAAAGAGGGCGAGAGGGCCTGGCCGCCAAGGGCGGGCCTCGCGCATTCCCTATTCCAATTCTGGTCTTGTTCCGTCCGGGCTTTCTCGCTTAGCGTGCCCGCAATCCGGATGGAACGCCGAATCCTGCCGCTGTCCGGAAACCCTCCACCCATCTACTCACTTACGCACGGCAGGAGCGGGGGACCCAGGTAAGCCGCCGATCCGGATTCCGGAACGGCTCGGGGTGAAGTCGCATGCGCAGTGCGACCGGACATCTCCCGTCCGAACCCGACAGCTCACCTCGTAGGCGACGGAGAGGAATTCGTCATGCCTGCAAAGGGAAAGCACCGCCGTCCCAAGTCCAACTCGCTCACCCGGGGCATCGCCGCCGCAGGCACGGGCGGGGCCGTGCTCGTTCTCCCGGTGCTCGGCGCGACCACCGCCGGCGCGGCACAGGCCGACACGGCCGCCAAGCCCGCCGCGGCCCCGAAGGCCTACGTCGTCGTCGCGGGCGACTCCCTCTCCAAGATCGCCCGAGAGCACTCCCTGAGCGGCGGCTGGAAGAAGCTGTACCAGGACAACCGCAGCGCCCTCGGCGACGACCCGAGGCTGATCCACCCCGGTCTCAAGCTCACCCTCGGCGAGAAGGCGTCCACCGAGCGGGCGAACCGATCCGAGCGCAAGGACACGCTCGCAGCCGAACCCGCCGCTGCCCCGGCGAAGAAGTCGTACACCAACGACCTCGACGGCTGGATCAAGGAATCGCTCGACATCATGGCCCAGCACGGCATCCCCGGCTCCTACGAGGGCATCCACCGCAACATCCTGCGCGAGTCCTCCGGCAACCCGCTGGCCACCAACAACTGGGACTCCAACGCTGTCGCAGGAACCCCGTCCAAGGGGCTCCTGCAGGTCATCGCCCCCACGTTCGACGCCTACCACGTGCCCGGCACGTCGACGGACAGCTTCGACCCGGTCGCCAACATCACCGCCGCCTGCAACTACGCGGCCGACCGGTACGGCTCGATCGACAACGTGAACGGCCCGTACTAGACCCCACCCCCCCTCTCGCCCGCAGTGAGCCCCGGCACGCCATGTGTCCGGGGCTCACTGGTGGTGGAGCCCTTCAGGAAGGCCAGTCTGCCGCTTGACGTACGCGGGCGGGGTTCTCGGAAGGTGCAGGCCGATTGCGTGCCTTCGAGTGGCCAACAATCACAAGGGCAGCCGCCACGATCACCAGGTTCTTGAGAATGTACTGCCCTTCAAGGGTTCCAATAAAGAAAGATTTCCAGGTCTCTTTCGGGAATATAAAGAGCGGGATGAACGTTCCAGCCATATGTCCGAGGAGTATCATGATCGTCAGGCGAACCGCTTTCTCGCTGATCAAGAGTATCCCGATTAGGGTTTCCAGCGCGCCAGTCAGAACGGAAGCAGTCGTCCCCTCGATGACCCCTAATGTCAGTCTCTCTACGGTTTCCGCTGCCAGCGATTCAGCCGGGCTTGTCCCCGGGATAAATTTGGGCACTCCGAACCACAGGAAGATGATTCCTATGGAGATCCGAAGTGCCGCGACCCCGAATGCGGCACCGATACCCTCGAGGAATCGAGCGACCTGTCCGTAGATACGCATGGATCTTGACTCCTCGTATGGATCAAATCTCCGGCTATTTTTCTTGAAGGTGTCATGCCACGCTTAAGGCTTGGTGGAGAGACGGCATGGCGGCGCTGTCAGGCTGCCGGAGTGCGCCTCGTGCCTCGATGTTCGTCGGACGCTCGGACGCTCGGCCGCGCGCCCACACCGCGATCCGGACCTGGATCATCCAGAAAGAGCCAGACGAGGATGAGATCGGAAAGGTCAGGTGGTGGTGTTTTATCGGGTCCAGCGCATGCCGATGGCAGTGAGTTGATTGATGCGTTCCGGTGTGAGTGCGGTGGCTCGGCTGCGTTGGTTACTGATCCAGGCCCCCAGATGGAGCTCGTGCTCTTCTTGGTCTTCTCCGAGGATTCGCTCAACGTGTTTCCTCGGTACCTGGAGGTGTCCTTCACGGGTGTAGTACTGGGTGGCGGCAGCCAGGTTCATCGCCCATTTGTCGGCCTGCGTACGACGTGGTTTTGGCTTCTCGTCTTCGGTTGTGGGTGTGATTCCGAGAATGTTTTCGCACATCCATTGTTGGACGCCGGTGAGTTTGTCCCAGCCGAGGCGCTGCGTGCGGACCCATCGCCCGAGGTCTTCACCCTGGTGCACAACGTCGCCTGGCTGGGTCGGCAGTTCCCCGTCGGTCTCTTCGAGGTGTTGTCGGGTGAGATGGAAGGCGCGTTGCCATTCCACCGGCCAGGTGGGGCACCACGAGGGGTCGATGTCCTCTAGTTGCTCGCGCCGCTCCTGCGTCAGGGCTCCGGCCGCCGACTGAACCGGCAGCCCCTGGGCATGCCGCTGCTCGTTTTCCTGCGCCCGCCGGGCGGCGGCACGCGCGTTCTTCAACCAGATCCCCACCCGGTAGCCCTGGAATGTCGCGTCCGACGGTGCCAGCAGGTGGCCTGCTTCGGCGGCCCATCCGCGGGCTGCCGCGAGGCCTTCCTCCCAGGCGACATCGAAGTGGGACCAGACCATGCCGAGCTTCTCCAGCTGCGCCACGCGGTCCTCGTCCATGTCCCCGCGGGCGTAGAACCGCCTGGCGTCGGCGATCCACTGCCCCAGGGGGAACGCGGCGAGTGAGGTCGGCCGGCCCTCGGCTGCCTCCTCCTGGTCCTCGCTCTCGGGGACGCGGTAGGTGAAGGGGACTTTCAGGTCACCGTGTTCGCGGGTGTAGATGGTGGCGGCTTCCATGCCGCGTCGCCAGTGCTGGTGTTCGGGGTTGAGGACGCGGAGGTTGATGAAGGCGGCGAGGACGGCTGGGTCGCGGGGTGCGGAGAACTTCAGCAGGGCCTGGGCGGGGGCGCTGACGCCCCTGATGCCGTCGTCGATCCCGCTCGTGCTCTTGCCGCTCTCGTCCTCGCCGACGGGTTTGTAGCGGCTGGGGGCCTGCTGCTGCGCCAACTGTTCCACGACGCGGGTGTCATGGGCGCGGAGGGCTTCCAAGAGCTTGGCCAACCCGCCGAACGCCCGCGAGGTGAGCATGTTGTCCGCCGTCTCGCCGGGCCCGAGCAGGACCGGCACGACCAGGGAGGCGACTTTCCCCTCCCCGGGCTGCATCCGCAGCGCCCGCCCCACAGCCTGGACGAGATCGGGCATGGAGCCGCGTACGTCTGCCCAGTAGACGGAGTCGCAGTTCTTGGTGTCCACGCCCTCCCCGAGAACCTTGGCCGAGCTGAGGTAGCCCTTCTCCACGACAGTGCCGTCCGTGGCGATCCCGTCGGCGAATTCCCCGAGCACGCGGCGCCGGTGGAGCGGTTTGTGATCGCCGCACAGCCAGCCGGCCCAGATCGTGGCCGGATACAGCTCGGGGTCGCCGGCATGCAGCTGCCCCGCGACGTCCGGCAGGCCGGCCGCGAACGCCTCGGCCTCCTTGACGGCATGGTGAAAGACGAGCGTGCGCCGGAAGTCCTCCTCGGCCGACGCCTTGACCAGGGCCGTCTGCAGGGCCGCGAGCCGCGCCCCGCGCACTTGCTCGGAGCGGCTTTCGACGCCCAGGAGCTGCGCGGCCTGGAGCGCCGTGTCGGTGACGTCCACGCATACGACCTGGTACGGGGCACAAATGCCCCGGTCGATGGCCTCCGAGAGCGTCAAAGTGAACGCCCTGCTGCCAAACGGGCCCTCCGGGTCGTCCTCCATGCTCGCCACCAGCTCACCCGGCGCACCCTGCTGCTCCTGGTCCTCGTCCCCGAATTGCCACACTCGGGGAGTGGCTGTCATGTACAGCCGACGCAGGGAGGGGATACGGGTGTTGTCGTGCACGACTGCCCAGGGTTTCCCGATCCGGCCGGACGTCCGGTGTGCCTCGTCCACCACGATCAGGTCCCAGGCCGCAAGGCCGGCGGCGTGGGCCCGCTCGAGCGTGCCGCGCCCGAGGGAGGCGTATGTGGCGTACACGGTGACCTTGTCCAGGCCCCGGGTCCACTCCACCAGCTCGTCGGCGTCCGTGGTGTTGGGGAAGGACGCTTCCTCACCCCGCAGGGAGGAGACGCCGATCACCGGGCCCCGGCGGCCTCCCGCGCGCCATGCGGCCTGGGTCTGTGTCAGGAGGTCCAGCGAGGGGACGAGCACCAGCACACGGCCCGCGTGGAGTTCCTTCGCGCTGTGGACCGCGACCCGGGTCTTCCCGGACCCGGTCGCCATGATCACCTGGGTGCGGAGTCCTCGCTCGGGCACAAGTGATGTCGCAGGCAGTTCGAGGGCACGCAGGACCGCGTCAACGGCTTCTCGCTGCACGGCCTCGCGCTGATCAACGCGGTGGGTGGTCGACATGTCCGCCTGCCTTTTCCTGGGTGCCGTCCGGTCGATGCGAGCAGCGGGAACCCTGCACGTAGAGGAGCCACAAGGCTACGACTGGACCGCCCGCGCCAAGAGCGCCGGCGTAGCGTGCTCATCGGCCTGATGGACACCTGAGAAGGCAGGGAGCAGCCCGGCCTGATCCCGTTCGGTCCGGTGTTGAGGGCCACAGTGTTCAGTGGAACCAGACGACGAGCCGTACGTTGGACGCGCCGTGCAGGCCGCTCAGCGTGCGCATCACGCTCCAGGCAGGGCCCCCATGCGAGGCATGGCCGGCCACCTGCTCCCGACTTCGCCGTAGGTGTTGCGTACCCCGAACAGGCAGGCGAGCGCGGCGTAGGCGTTGCCGATGTTGAGCAGCCACAGATCGTTGGCGGACGTGCCACATGGAGTCCCTCGTCGGCAGGACCCCACAGGCGGGTGCCTGGCCGACACTCGATTTGTCCCGCTGACCTCGACAGACATGCCGATTGCGAAACCCTCGCCGCCGATCTGGCTCAGGGACTGAGCGACCCGGGCGAGCCGTCCTTCGGCGTCGAAGCGCTGTGCAGCGCCTGGCCTCCCAGGTTCACGACCAGGTTCACGACGACCAGCAGCTGACCCGCTCACCTCCTTTGAGAGGAGAGCGGGTCACCGCTTCGGTTGGCCGGGATCAGTAGAGCTTGCCGCTCATGCCGATCGCACCGACACCCTTCGGGCACTCGGCCTTGTTGTAGCCGTCCCGCCAGTACGGCTTGCTGTTGTACTTCTTGCCGTTGCCGCACTTCACCGTGACCTGCACGTAGTACCCAGGGCACTTGGCGTGGGCCCGGCCGCGACCGTAGGCGTAGTCGAGCCACTTCGAGCACTTCGCATGGGCGGACACATCGCCCTGCGCGGTCTGGCTCTGTGCGGTCCGGGCCGGTGCGGCGGGCGCGGCGGTGGCCGCCGGCACCCCGGCGAGGGTGACCCCGCCGCCGAGGGCGATCGAGGCGACCCCGAGCGCCAGACGTTTCGTTGCGATCATGATGTGACTTCCTTCCCCGTTTGTGAGGACTGAGGGTGGGTGTCGCGCCCCACCCCGTATCCCTCGGTGGTTGCGTCACCGACACTGCCCGGTCGGGTCCGCGGCGGGCCACAGTCGCCGCCCGAAGCGGTGCAACGCGGGACGTCCTACGCGCTGACCTGCTGGGATGCCGCGTCCCATGACGGAGTCGTGGGACAGGGGTGGGCGTCACGATCAAGCCCTGAGAGCCGGGGAGCGCAAGCCCGGGCACCTACGCGCACGTCCTTCCAGAAGGAAGGCGCGCCGTCCCGGTCAACCCCCTGATCGTGCAGTTGCCGGACGGCCCGGGGGAGCCGTGACGGTGATCAAGGCCCGGTCGTCGCCGAGGTCGTTGGCATAGGCCTGGCGCTCGGTGGCCGTCCAGTCTTTGGGGCCGGCCGGCGGGGAGCGATATACGGATCCTGTCGCATGCGGCGCGGCTGTAGCCGACCAGGCCACAGGACACGCGCCCTCCCGTGCCACCCGTGACCACGCACGCACGCGACACAGTGAGGGCGGCCGCTCCCCGCACGAGCCCCCGCCCGCCTGTCGCCGGACGGAGCGGCACGCCCTGGCCGGTCGCGGCCCCACGCCGGCGAACCGAACCGTCGCCTTCGTCCGCCGGCACCGACATCGTGTGGGTCGGCGTCGCCCACTCATGCGCCGGTAACAGGTGGGTCGGCACGGTGCCTTCCGCGGTCGAGAAGTCGACGGTGCCGTGGGCGAACTCTGCTTGGCCGAAGGCGACAACGGCGCCGGACACCCGGTGAGAATGGCGTGATGACTCACGCCCTACCCGTGCCGCTGCCGTCCGCGCTCGTCGATCACCATGCTGTCGACTTGGAACGCAAGAACGCCGGAGCCTTGGGCATGAACGTCAACGACGTCGCCACCGCGCCCTCCGGCGCGATCTACGCCCTCTACAGCGTTTCCCCGTACACCTACGGCGTGGCTGACGACGAAGCCGACCCGGCGAAGGCCAACTTCGGCTACTCGCTGCTGTCCCGGCACGCCCCGGACGGCACTCTGCTCGCCACCGCGTCTCCGGGCAGAACGGCCTCGTGCGCCAGGGCACGGCCTTCGGTGGCCCCGAGGCAGGGCTGGGCAGGGACCTGTGGGGGGCCAAGGGGCTATGCGTCCTGCCCGACGGGACACGCGCGGCCACCGGACCGGGAGACCAGACCCATCTGATCGCCGCAGACCTCACGGCGGTGACCGCCCACCATGGTGTGCGCCGCGGCCCATACGACGACGGCCCGCGCGCCCCGTTCGCCACCTGGATCAGCACGACTCCCGCAGGCCGCCTGCTGTGCACGACCGGCGAGTTCGGGGTCTACAACTACGGCAGCCTGATCGGGAACATCGTGGCGATCACCGACCAGCCCCTCACTCCGACCTCGAAACCGACACTGCGGGCCTTGGCCTCCATGGAGGCAGACCCCGTCAAGCACACCGAGGCCGACCTGCGGCCGGACCTCCTGCTCGACGGCAGACCGGTCGGCATGGACCACCGGCCGCGGCCCTCGCTGACCGAGCACCTCACCCAGCTCGAGCTGACCGCGCAACAGCGGGACTGGAACGACTCCCGGCTCGACGCGTCTACCACCTCAACCGGTACGGGCTGTTCGCCTGGACGGCCACCGGAGTCCGCGCCCAACGGCTGGACCTGGAAGACAAGCGGTACAAACTGCTCAAGCACTTCACTGATGCTCCGTGGCACTGGGTCGACAACACGGCCCCACTACACCGCCTCAGATCACGTAGCACGGCCAGGCCCGCGCGCCGTGAGGGTTGCATGCGCTGGGCCTGGGCCTGGGGATGCGGTGGGTTCCGGATTGACGAGGGGCAGCGAGCAGACTGTGCGGATCCTGTCGATGAGCGGGCGGGCGCTCCAGGCGGATATGCCGAATTCCTGGCGTGCTTGGGCGAGGCGTTCTGGTCCGCCGCCCTCGCCGTGTGCTGCGGCGTCCGTGGCCCGCTGTGGTGAGGTGCTTGACGGTGAAGCTGTCGAGCAGCGTGAGCTCTGCGACTTCTCCTGCATCTCGCTGATCTGGATGCCGTAGCGCAGGATGCCGCCGGACAAGCCGAACTCGAAGCACACGCAGGCTCTCCGTAGTCACCTCAACTCGGCGCCCCCGTACGGTGCCTTGCTGCCCTGCCCCTCTTGTAGCCCGCAGCATGTACACCATCACCTGACCCGGGGAGTGCGAGCACTGCACGGTGACTCGCCTGTGGCTGAGTCCCGCGTCTGGATCCGCTGAGGATGACGTGGCTGCGGGTCGTTGTTGCAACGATCTCATGGGGATCTGGACCGACACCTTCATTTCACCTGCCACGCCAGTCTTGCTCCCGCCGGAAGGCCAAGTACGGGTGGACTGCGTCGTCCTTGACCACGGTCGTCGTCGCGCCGTCGACCTCGGAGGCAAAGCGCTCCTAACCTATGGTGGTAATCAAGGGGGTGATGCGGCAGCGCACGGCCTGACTCCATCGGACAGGGAGGTTCCGTGACACGCCCCTTGCCAACTCCCGCCACAAGCAGCCCGCAGAGAACCCCTCTCGATGCCGTGACCGGCGCCTTCGGCTACTCCGGCGCCGCGATCGCGAGGCACCTGCAGGACGCCGGACGGCGTGTGCGCACAGTGACCGGCCATCCGCACCTGGCACCGGCGGGAACCGAGATCGAAGTGCGGCCCCTGGACTTCGAGGATCCGGCGCGGCTCGCCGACGCGCTGCAGGGCGTCGACACCCTCTACAACACCTACTGGGTGCGCTTCGGCCGCGGCGGACTCGACCACGCAACGGCAACCGCCCGCTCCCGCACCCTCTTCCGGGCCGCCGCCGACGCCGGAGTCAGGCGCGTGGTGCACCTGTCGATCACCCATCCCAGTGCGGACTCGCCCTATCCGTACTTCCGTGAGAAGGCACGCACCGAACAGGCCCTGGCCGAAGTCGGTCTGCCCCATTCGATCCTGCGTCCGGCCATCTTGTTCGGCGGCCGGGGGGTCCTGCTGAACAACATCGCCTGGCTCCTGAGGCGCCTGCCCGTCTTCGCCATCGGCGGAGACGGCGGTTACCGCATCCGCGGCATCCACGTCGACGACCTCGCACGACTGTGCATCGAGGAAGCCACCCGATCCGAGAATGCGACCCTCGATGCGGTCGGGCCTGAACGCCCGACCTTCGACGAGCTGGTGCGTTCGATCGCCGATACGGTCGGCAGCAGGGCCCGCATCCTGCACGTCCCCGCCCGGGCTATCCCGCCCCTCTCCGCCGGGCTCGGCCTGCTCTTGCGCGACAAGTTGTTGACAGCCGACGAATACGGGGCCATGGCCGACGGTCTCGCCGACACCGACGGCCCGGCGACAGGCACCACCGCCCTGAGCGAGTGGCTGCATGGGAACGGCGACTCCCTGGGCCTGAGATACGCCAACGAACTTGCCCGTCACTACGATCAGTGACGTCGCCGCTGCCGGCGAAGCGCCAGGAATACCGAGGCGGCGATGAAAATCACGGCGACAGCGACGAATGGCCACGGGCTCCACGCTTCGTGGCACGAAGTCTCCGTGCCGGTGGTCTCGCAGACCCTTCCTGGGCCGCCGCGGTTCACCCAGGCCAGGTAGAGGACCGCCAGTCCGGCACCCGCCGGAATCGCCGTCGCCGCGCGATTGCGCAGCGACGGCGCCCGGATACCGACCAGCGCGAGGCCGCCCGCCGCAAGCAGAAACAACAGCCCGATCGTGAGCAGTGATTCGATACCCAGACCTGCGAGTGCCCCGATGAGTAGCCAATAGGCATACTTCCAGATAGCTGGACGAGGCTCCGAGGTGGGTTTTGCGACGTTTTCAGCCCCCATCTTGCCTGCCTACTTTCCGTTCGGGGCAGCGAAGTTGAACACCACTTTCCAGCCGGCGTCCTCTTCCTCCCGGGTCAGGCGAACGAGGAAGAGTGGCGACTTCGTGTCAGGGTCGGCGTTCTTGACGCACTTGGTGGCCGGAGTGGACCCTTTCCGGCCCTTCTCGGTTCGGCACATCTTTCCAAGGATGGACACCTTGGCGGTATTACCCGATGCTGTCTCTTTTCCGAGTGACACGTCAGCGGTCGCCTTAGGGCGAACACCGGAGCCATCCCCAAGCGCTATCGCCTTGAGGACTTCGCGTTGATTTGGCGCGACCAACGGTATCGCCGCATCGTAGTCACCGCGAAAAACGGCCCGTATGTATTTCAGAGCCACGGGGCCCGGCTTGGCTCCAGCGGGAGGGCTGCTGCCCTTCGGGTTCCCGTTGCCCTTCGGGTTGCCGTTCGAGCTGTCGCCACAGGCCGTCACGCCGACTGCCAGGAGCGCCACCAACAGCCCGAAGCCCAGCGCCCGCAGCATGCGAGACCGCGACCCGTGGTTCGAAGCCACGGCGGCGTCAGAACGGGTAGGAGGCGCCGGTCTGCTCGCCGTGGTGGACCAGATTCGTGCACGCGCCGCTCTTGGAATCATCCCAACTCCATTCCGAAGCACCCGACTTGAACCCGGTCACTTTGTCCTGGTGGTGGAAGTCGGCCGTGTTGTCTGTCGGGAACCCGCAGGCCGCCCACCCTGCGGGGCCCACGATCGCGACTACCCAGAGAGCGAAGGAGTCATTCCTGAAGTGCACATTGGCGGTCTTCCGCCAGCCGTCGGACAGCGTTTCCAGGCCGTCCGATCCACTCACGATGTACGTCTCGTCGAGACAGACACCGCCGATGCACCCCTTGAAGGAGTCACGCTTGTAGGCCCACCGGGACCAATCCGAATTCGTCCACTCAAGCCCGACGTCCTGTGACGAGATGGTGATGTTGATCGGATCGATCCAGGAGGTCTTGAGGTGGCGGGCATAGGTGGCGTCCAGGGCGGCGGACTTGGTCTTGGAGTCGGAAGACGACTTGAACTCGTCTCCCCCGGCCGACTTCTTGAGTGAACGTAAGGTGGAGAGTTGCTCCGGTGTCAGTTTCGCAGCCAGGAACTCGAACTCGCATTTCGCCGGGTTGTAGGCGACTTCCTCTGTGTACGTGGCCTGTTTGGCGCCGGCTGACGCACTGGAGGTACGGGAGACCTTGCAGTCGCCTCCGGCGTTACGAGTCCCCTTGGCGCGGAACTTCGTCCCCTCCGCACCCACCTTGTCGAGCAGCGGCTTGTACTCGATCCAGCCGTCGTCTCTCACCTTGATGTTCGGCGTGACCGACTGGCCCTCCGTGGAGTTGGGGGCGGGGTCGGCCACCGCCTGCGGGCCCACCGCACCGAGAAGGGCACAGGCAGCCGTCGCGGCTATAGACATCCGAAGGTTTCGCACCGTTTTCCATCCTTGTCTCTGGCAGGCGACCGTGCGGTCGCAGGTCCAGCGGACGGGAAAGGAGGGATGGCTTCTTCCAGCACAACGCCGCCCAAGGCGGCAACACCCCCCGCTTACTCGTGCCGCACGCATGGAAGAACAGACGCAACGCTAACTTGCAGTGGCCTCAGGCAGCACGGGTACAGAGCATGTTGGCGCATTGCCTCCGACAACTGGGGCATGTTCCCCTCGCCATCTCAGGCCATAAATGTGTACATGCCAGATACCCGACGCCGCGTTTTTGCCGCGTCATGGCACTGCGTGGTGTCGTATCGGCCACGCGCGTACGGAGCTCCAGCCATCACGAACGGGGAGCCACCTTCGCCGGCCGTTGATGATCCGGTCCATCGCGTCGCCGCCGCGCTGAGCACGACCGGAACCTGCAGCTGGTCGCCGAGCGGTACGGTCCGCGCGGCCAGCGGCAGCGATCCCGCACCCGTCCCGGTGCGCCCCAGATGGACGGCCTCCAGCCGCAGCCCCGCCCCCGCGCTCCTCCGCCATGGCACGGCCAGTTCCTCTGCCAGATCCAGGCGCCCGGACATGAGCGCGGCCACCGACTCCGAGGCCGGGCCGAGCAGCACCACCAGCAGAGTTGAGGCGAGGGGCGGAAGAAGCCACCCCGAGCAACTGCGGATCGACCTCCGCGGCCGCGATACGGCATGGCTGCCTTGGGATGCTCCTGGCGCCACCGTCACGGTCGCCCTGCTCGGCGAGCTGCTGGGCGAGTCGAGCGCGAGTGCCTCAGACGCATGTGGCTTCGCCGACGGGGCCGGTCCAGCACTCTGACGATCACGGTCGACCAAGCTGCCACCGTGATCGTGCTACCTGAGGGCGAGCTCACCGACGAAGCCGAACTCGCCCTCATCGACCTGGACTTGACCGCCGATGGCATCCGCGGGGGAGCGCTGTCCTGGGACCCGGAGACACAGACCTGGCGTGGGGACGCCACACCGCCCCCGAGCTCTGACTGTCGCAAGGCGAACGCCTTTTCATGTCGGAGGTTCTCGTGCGGCTTCCGCCCGGTTCGGTCTCGGCGAGGACGCCCAGGCTGACCAGGCGCTTGAGCTTGTGCCGGGTACTCTCGATGTTCTTCGGCTTGAGCGGGAGGTCCAGGGCCTGGCGCAGGTCGCGGGCACGCATCGGTCCAGCAGCGTCGGCGAAGACGTCGAGGATCTGCGGGTAGGCGGGGCAGGCCGGGCAGGCCGGGCAGGCCGGCAGGACAGTCGGCTCCTCGGTTGGCTCCGGGGTCGCCGGCGGGAGAGCGAGGAGCGTCTTACGGGTCACCGCCAGGCCCTCGATCTCCTCGTCGAGTTCACGCAGGCGCGCGGTGAGCTCGTCCATCTGCGCATGGGTCTGCGCTGCATCGCCGACGAGCTCGCGTTCGCGTGCGTCGATCCGCTCCAGAAGCGGCGTGACCTGGTCATCCATGCGGTCACCCGCGCCAGGTGGGCGTGGTCTGGCCAGTGAGGCGGCGCGCTATCACGTCGATCATTGGCCAGCGGCTACCTCTTGGCCTGCGGGACGAAGCCGATGTCCCCGTCGGTTGGGTTGCGTTCGACGATCTCGACGTCGATGCCAACCGTGGTGCCGTGCTCGACGACGGTCGTCTTGGCGAGCGCGTCGCCTTTAAGCCCTGGTCCACCAGCCCTTTCTTGATAGTGCCGATGGGGGCGACCTGGCCGAGGAGTGCGATGCCGAACGCGTTGTCGTGGGCGCCGGCGGCCGGCACCGTCACGGCGATGACCAGGCCGAGGACGTCCACCGCCAGCCCGCGCTTGCGGCCCGGCACCTTCTTGGCCGCGTCCTTCCCGGTCGTGGTGGCGGGCACGTTCACCGCCGCGTGGACGCTCTGCGTGTCGATCACGACCAGGCTCGGGTCCTCCGACCGCCCGACCTTCTCGCGGACGCCAGCGCAGCAGTTCGTTGATCTTCACTTCCGTGCCGTCGTCGCGCCAGGCCGCGAAGTAATAGTAGACGGCCGACTTCGGCGGCAGGTCGTGCGGGAGGTAGTCCCACTGGCAGCCGGTCCTGCCCTGGTACAGGTTCGCGTTGACATCTCCCACATCTCGTACCGACCCTGATACCCCGTCGGGGACGGGTGGTCGGCCTTCCACGCCAAGATCACCGGCTCGATCAGCGCCCACCGCTCATCGGACAGGTCGCTCTTGTAAGGATTGCGGTCACTCACCCAGACAGCCCAACAGGGCCAAGCAGCCAGACCGGCCCGAACCGTCCAAACCCGCACGATCAGGCGACCGCAAGACCGTCATACCGGCTCAGCTTCCCGGTGCCGCTCCGTAGGCTGCGTGACCTGCCACCGCTGACACCCGGCACCTCGCCGGGGTGGCTCCTCGCGTTACTCCGTGATCCGCCAGGTGTCGTGACGTACTGCCCTTCCCCTGTGTGACACCTGGAGTGCCGAGCCGCACGCACGGAAACCGTGCAGGGGCGGGCGAGGGCGGCGCAAGGGCACGTGGGTCCGGTCGGCAGAGCCGAGCGGACTGAGGGGGAGGGAGAGGGTGAGGG
>NZ_SRIC01000138.1 GCF_004684775.1 Streptomyces sp. MZ04 | reverse complement strand
GTGCGGGGCGGGGGTGGCACCGCCGGGCGCGGAACCCGGCTCATCGTGGCCAGTTCCGAAGCCTGACCCTCCGGGTCCACGGCTGGGCCCGCTCTGTCCGGGCACGGCCCCGCCGCCTCTGGGCACCGCCCCATGCCACGGCTTCGTTCCCGCGACGCCGTACGGGTCCAGGATCCGCCCGGCCACTTCGGCTTCGCCGTCACCGTTTCCCGCGCCATACTCGCGCGAGCCGTGTCCGTCCGAGCCGTCATCGTCGTACGCATCGAAGGCAACGCGCCGCTCGGCCTCGCCCGAAGCACCGATGCCCCGCGGCCCCGGCAACTCCGCGCGCCCCGGCGGCATCTCACCCTCGCTCAGCCGCGCCGCGGCCCGCGTCCCGGCGCGGTAGGCGGCTATCGCACCGGCCCGCGCCGCCCGCACGTCGACCTCGGGCTCAGGCTCGGGACCGACCTCAGGCTCAGGCTCGGCGGCCGGCGCCTCGGAAGTCTCGTCGGCGGCAGGGCCGTCAGCCTCGAAGCCCCCGAGGGCCTCCTCGGGGCGCGGGTCGTAGCCGCACAGTGCCTCCTCCGCCGCGCCCGCCGCGAGGCCCGTCAGGACCACCCGGCCGTCGTCGCAGACCAGCACCGTGCGCGCGGTGATGTTGCGGTGCACCCAGCCGTGCGCGTGCAGCACCCGCAGCGCCGTCACCACGTCCGACGCGACCTCCGCCGCGCGGTACGGACTCAGCGGACGCTCCGCGAGCAGCGCGGCCAGCGGCCTCGCCGCCACCAACTCGCTGACTATCCACAGCGAACCGCCCTCGGCGAACACGTCGAAGACCTGGTCGAGCCGCGGATGGTCGGGAATCTGCGCGGCCGCCTGCGCCGCCTCGATCGCCCGCCGCACCGCCGGATCCGACGGCCTGCGCGTCGTGCGCGCCGACGGCCGACGCACCGCCCCGGCGCTCACGAACCCCGCGGGCAACTCCCCGTCGGGAAAGTCACGCTCGTCGAGCTCGAGCACTTCCGCGTCGACGACCTCGGGCAACGGCACCTGCCTGACCAGGACTTCCTGCCCGCTGTAGGTGTCGAAGGCACGGGTCTCGGCGAGTTCGTGCTCGTCCGCCGGAGGCAGCGGCAGGCGATAGCGGTCGGCGAGTACCCGCCCCGCGTATTCGTCCACGACGCCTCCCCCGTCCGCCCGGTGGTCAATTCCGTTCGTCTTACGCCCTGTTGTGGCTGCGTACGGTCCGCAAACACTCACGATACGTGCCGGAGCCGAAGCGCATTGAGGGGATGCGAGATCTCACAGCACGGCTCGCGGCCACCTCGGCTGCTTCGGCTACTTCTTCGGCCGCTTCGGCTACTTCTTCGGCTGGAACGTCCGCGTGAAGGTCTGCCACGTGTCCCTGCGCCGGTCGCTGTCCCAGTCGGCGGCCTTCGCGGTGTACATCATCCCGTAGCCCAGACCGCCGTTGACGACGAACCCGCGGTCTATCGACCGGTACTTCGTGCCGCCGTCGACGTACGTGAACTCCCAGTCGGCCGTGTTCCAGCCGCGGAAGCCGACCTTCTCTATCCGGATCCGCTTGTACTGGGACCGGACCATGCCCGACTCCTGGTTCTTCCAGTCGGCGACCGGGTCGTCCTTGGGCGTCGTCGTCCAGCCGATCAGCAGCTTCTGCCCGTCGGGCCCGCTGAAGCGGGCGCCCGCGATCGCCGTGGACTGGTACTTCCAGCCCTTCGGCAGCCCGATCGAGAATCCCTGGGAGTGCTTGTACGTCGAATCGGCGCCGTCGTCCGGCTTCTTGCCACTGTCGTCGTCGCCCGCACCCGGGTCATTGCCTTCACCGGCGTCGGACCCGGGCTCGGTGCCCGCTCCCGAGCCCTCCTTGTCCTTCTCCTTCTCGGCACCGCCGTCCTGCCCGGCGCCGCCCTTCTCCGGGTCCTTGTCGCCGCCGCCCACGGTCGCCCCGCTGGACGCGGCCTTGTCGCCGCCCTTGCTGTCCCGCGCACCGCCGTCGTCCCCGCCGCCCAGCGACAGGGCAAGGATGGTCCCGAGCACCGCGAGCACGACGACCATCGAGATGATCACGAGCGTGCGCCGGGGCACCACATCGGTGAGCGAGGCCGAGGCCTTGGCCGGCGCGCGCGGCGGTGCCGCGGGAACCGGCGGTGCGCCCTCCGGATGCCCGGCCGCCGTACCGGCGTTCGTCTCCGCACCCCGCGTGGTCGCCGTCGCGGCGGCCGTGGCCGCTGCCTTCCGCACGGACTGGAGCGCGCCGCGCAGCCGCTCGGCAGCCTCTTCGGCCTTCTTGCCCTTGCCCTCGGAAGCGGCCGCGGCGGCTCCGGATGTGCTCGCGCCGGAGTCGGCGACATCAGCGGCGCCCGAAGCCGTGGACGCGCCGCCCGACTTGCCGGCCGTCTTGTCGGCAGCCGAATCGGCCGTCGTGTCGGCGACGCTCGCCGAAGCGGCCGTACCAGCCGATGCCGCACCCGCCGCCCCGGCCCCACGGCCGGAACCACCCTTGCCGAACCGCTTGGCCATCCCCACCCTCGGCGAACGCGCGGGCTTCGCCCGCTTCTCCGGAGGCGCGGGAGGCAGCGGCACCACCTTCGTCGCCTCGACCGGCTCCGGCTCGTCCTTGACCTCGGGCGCGTGAATGACGTCCAGCAGGAGCGCCCGTGCCGCGGCGTCCTCGAGCCGCTGCTCGGGGTCCTTGGCGAGCAGGCCGTAGATGACCTTCTCCAAGGGGCCCGCGTTCGTCGGCTGTTCGACGTCCTCCGTCATCACGGCGGTGAGGGTCGCGATGGCCGACCCCTTGTCGTACGGGGGCACGCCCTCCACCGCCGCGTACAACAGCCCGCCGAGGGACCACAGGTCGGCCGCGGGACCCGGCTTGTGCCCGCGCGCCCGCTCCGGCGAGATGTACGAGGGGGCGCCGACGAGCATGCCGGTGGACGTGATCGACGGGTCGCCCTCGACCTGCGCGATGCCGAAGTCCGTGAGGACGACCCGGCCGTCCTCGGCGATCAGTACGTTGGACGGCTTCACGTCACGGTGCAGGATGCCCTCGCGGTGCGCGGAGCGCAGTACGTCGAGCACGGCGAGGCCGACCTCGGCCGCGCGCCTCGGCGTCAACAGACCGTCCTCGCGAATGGCCTCGGCGAGCGACTTGCCCTCGACCAGCTCCATCACGATCCACGGCCGGTCGTCCTCGTCGACCACGTCGTAGACGGTCACCGCGCTGGTGTTGCGGATCCGCGCGATCGCCTTCGCCTCACGCAACGTACGCGTGATCAGGCGGCGCTTCTCGTCCTCGTCGATGCTCGAGGGGAAGCGCAGCTCCTTCACGGCGACCGTGCGGCCGAGTGTCTCGTCCTTGGCGCGCCAGACGGTTCCCATTCCGCCACGGCCGAGCACTTCCCCCAGCCGGTAGCGCCCGGAGAGGAGACGTTCGCTCTTGTCCTGACGGGACTGGCCCGTCTTCTCCGCGTCCGACATGCGTCCCCTCTGCTGCTACCGCTGCTACCCGCGCAACCCGCCCTGACAGAGCCTTCATTGTCCCTCACTCAGGGACCGCTCCACGCCCAGGGTCCAGCGTCCCCCATGATGGGCTCGCACAAGGAGGCACGGTCATGCCCACATCGCGGACACTGCTGGTCATACCCCTCGCGGTGGCCCTTTTCGGCCTGCCGACCGCCAGTGCGCCGCTCGCCGCGGCTCCGGCGACGGACGTCACTCTTCCGCTGCTGGTGACCCGAGGCAAGGCCCCGGCCGCGGCTCTGTTGACCCGCGAGGACCCATGGCCCCCGGCAGCGCCGGGGCAGCCGGAACCCCAGGCGGCACAACAACCGGACCAACAGCCACGCTGGCACTTCACACAGGCCAGTCAGACCACCACCGGCCACACGTCCGGCAGCTATGTGGGCACCAGTACCGACACCAGTGCCGGCACCGGCTCAGCCGCGGGCACGGGCCCAAGCGCCCCCTCCGCCCCCGGCCTCCGCCGCACCGACCACTTCCGCGCGGGCAGCATCACCAAGACGTTCATCGCGACGGTCGTCCTCCAACTCGCCGCCGAACGCCGCCTGTCCCTGGCCGACCCCGTGGAACGCCATCTGCCAGGCCTCATCCGCGGCACGGAGTTCGACGGCCGCACCCTCACCCTGCGCGCCCTGCTGACCCACACGAGCGGTCTCGCCGACTACACCACCGGCACCAAAGGCCTCATCCCCGTCACTCCCCTCGAAGCGGTCCGCACCGCCCTCGCCCTGCCCGCGACCACGCCCGGCCGCTGGTCCTACTCCAACACCAACTACGTGGTGCTCGGCATGGTGATCAGGCAGGTCACCGGCAACTCGTACGCCACCGAGGCCGCGCGCCGCATCATCACCCCGCTGTCCCTGTCCGGCACCTCGTTCCCCGGCGCCCGCACCACACTTCCCTCCCCGCACGGCCGGGCGTACACGAGCGAGGGCCAGGACGTCACCGCCCTCAACCCGCGCGTCGCGGGCGCCGCGGGCGAACTGATCTCCACCCTCGCCGATCTGGACCGCTTCTACGCCGCCCTGCTCGGCGGCCGGCTGCTCCCCGCCGCCCAGCTCCACCAGATGCTCAACACCCGTGCCGCACAGGGCCGCTACGGCATGGGCCTCTACCCGCAGAAGCTGCCCTGCGGCACCACGGTCTGGGGCCACAACGGCCACATAGCCGGCAGCTACGTCCGCACCGCCGCCACCCGGGACGGCGACCGCGTCCTGACCTTCCGGGTCAACACGGACGGAATAGCGGACCCGACACTCGAACGCACGCTCCTGTCGGCCGAGTTCTGCACGTAGCGCCGCTGGCTGTCGCGCCCCGAGCGCTACAACGGCACGATGTCCGGCGCTCCCAGCCGCGCCGCGTCGGCCGTCAAGTCATCCGGCTGCCGCTGCGACTCCCGCTCCGCCTCCACCCGCTTCTCGTAGTGCTGCACCTCCCGCTCCACCTGGTCCTTGTCCCATCCGAGCACCGGCGCCATCAGCTCGGCGCACTCCCGCGCGCTGCGCGTGCCCCGGTCGAACGTCTCGATCGAGATGCGCGTACGCCGGGTCAGCACGTCGTCCAGATGCCGTGCCCCCTCGTGCGACGCGGCGTAGACGATCTCGGCGCGCAGATAGTCGTCGGCCGCCTGCAGCGGCGCGCCCAGCGAGGGATCGTCGGTGACCAGCGCGAGCACCTCCTCCGCCAGCGAGCCGTACCGGTTCAACAGATGCTCCACGCGCACCACATGGAGCCCGGTGCGCGCGGCGATCCTGGCCCGCGCGTTCCACAACGCCTTGTATCCCTCCGCGCCGACGAGCGGGATGTCCTCGGTGACGCAGTCGGCGACCCGCTGGTCGAGTCCGTGCACCGCCTCGTCCACCGCGTCCTTCGCCATCACCCGGTACGTCGTGTACTTGCCGCCCGCGACGACCACGAGGCCCGGCGCCGGATGCGCCACCGTGTGCTCGCGCGACAGCTTGCTCGTGGCGTCCGACTCCCCGGCGAGCAGCGGCCGAAGGCCCGCGTACACCCCTTGTACGTCGTCCCGCGAGAGGGGCACCGCGAGCACCGAGTTCACATGCTCGAGGAGATAGTCGATGTCGGCGCTGGACGCCGCCGGATGCGCCTTGTCCAGGTCCCAGTCGGTGTCCGTCGTCCCCACGATCCAGTGCCGCCCCCACGGGATGACGAAGAGGACGCTCTTCTCGGTCCGCAGGATCAGCCCGGTCGTGGAGCTGATCCGGTCCTTGGGCACGACCAGGTGGATGCCCTTGGACGCCCTGACGTGGAACTGCCCCCGCTCCCCCACCATCGCCTGGGTGTCGTCCGTCCAGACACCCGTCGCGTTCACGATCTGCTTGGCCCTGACCTCGTACTCCCCGCCCCCTTCCACGTCCTGCACCCGGGCACCGACAACCCGCTCCCCTTCCCGCAGGAAGCCGGTCACCCGCGCGCGGTTGGCGACCTTCGCGCCGTACGCGGCCGCCGTGCGCACCAGCGTCGCCACATAGCGGGCGTCGTCCATCTGCGCGTCGTAGTACTGCATCGCCCCGACCAGCGCGTCCTTCTTCAGACACGGGGCGACGCGCAGGGCGTGACGCCGGCTCAGATGGCGGTGCATGGGCAGCCCGCGGCCATGGCCGCGGGACATCGACATGGCGTCGTAGAGCGCGACGCCCGATCCGGCGTAGATCCGCTCCCAGCCCTTGTGCTGCAAGGGGTAGAGGAACGGCACCGGCTTCACGAGGTGCGGGGCGAGCCGCTCGAGGAGCAGGCCGCGCTCCTTCAACGCCTCCCGCACCAGCGCGAAGTCCAGCATCTCCAGATAGCGCAGGCCGCCGTGGATCAGCTTGCTCGACCGGCTCGATGTGCCCGACGCCCAGTCCCGCGCCTCGACCAAGCCCGTGGCGAGACCGCGGGTCACGGCGTCAAGGGCGGTGCCCGCGCCGACCACTCCCGCTCCCACGACCAGGACGTCCAGCTCCCGCTCGGCCATTTCCGCAAGTGACTCGGCACGCTCCGCCGGCCCCAGTGTCGCTGTCCTCACCGCTGCCTCCCGCTTTCTGTCGGGTGTGGTCGCGCTCACATCATGCCCAGATTCTGATCCCGCCCGCTGAGTTCGGCCACCGCCTGTGGACAACACTCCGAGGGTCGGCGCCGCACAATGCCGCATAACGGTCATATTTACTCCTAGTCTGACATTGCGCTGGTCCGCCTTGTCCACAGGGCTTGCGCGCTCGTCCCACTCCGGCTATTGGGAGGACGGCCCACCGCCATGCCCGCAGATCTCGCCGTCATCGGTCTCGGCCACCTCGGCCTGCCCCTCGCCCAGGCCGCCGTCGCCGGCGGCATCGCCACCATCGGCTACGACCCCGTCCGCGCCACCGACCTGGCGGGCGGCCGCCTGCCCTGCGACGGCGCCGAGGGCACCCTCACCGCCGCCGACGTCCGCCGGATGCTCTCGGGGGGCTTCAGGCCGACCAGCGACCCCGTCGAGCTCGGCCGGGTCCGCACCGCCGTCATCTGCGCCCCGACCCCTCCGGCGGCAGACCGGTCGCTCGACCTGGGCCAGGTGGCCGATGCCGCCCACGCCCTGGCCGCGCGGCTGCGCCCGCACACCACGGTCATCCTCGAATCGCCCGTGCACCCGGGCGCCACGGAGGAGTTCCTGCGCCCGATCCTGGAGTCGGGCTCCGGCCTGCGCGCGGGCCGCGACTTCCATCTCGCCTACTCGCCCGGCCGCCTAGACCCCGGCAACCGCACCCACGGCTACGCGGGCACCCCCAAGGTCATCGGCGGCATCACGCCCGCCTGCACCGAATCGGCCGCCGCCTTCTACGGCCGCCTCACCGACAAGGTCGTCCGCGCGCGCGGTCCCCGCGAGGCCGAGACCGTGCACCTCCTGGAGACCAACTACCGGCACGTGAACATGGCGCTGGTCAACGAGATGGCCGTGCTCTGCCACGACCTGGGCATCGACCTGTGGGACGTCATCCGCTGCGCCGAGACCAAGCCCTTCGGCTTCCAGGCCTTCCGCCCAGGGCCCGGCGTCGGCGGCCACGGCGTCCCCCTGGACATCCCGGGCCCGTCCCGCGGCGCCCGCCCCCTGCGCATGGTCGAACTGGCCCAGCAGGTCAACGACCGCATGCCCCAGTACGTCATCCAGCGCTCGGCGACCCTGCTCAACGAACACGGCAAGTCCGCCCGCGGCGCCCGCGTCCTGCTGCTCGGCGTCACCTACAAGCCCGACCTCGCCGACCAGCAGGGCTCCCCCGCCCAAGAGATCGCGACCCGCCTGATGGAGCTGGGCGCCGCCGTCAGCTACCACGACCCCTACGTCCCGAACTGGAGCGTCCTCGGCCACCCCGTCCCCCGCGCGGACTCCCTCTACGAAGCGGCCGCCGACGCCGACCTCACGATCCTGCTCCAGCACCACCGCACGTACGACCTGCAGGGTCTGGCCGTGAAGGCCCAACTGCTGCTCGACACAAGGGGCGCCACCCCGGCGGGAGCGGCGCACCGCCTCTGATTCTGAGTAACGCAAAGGGCCCCGGTACGAGCAAGTACCGGGGCCCTCCGTGGACGTCAGTCCGAAAACCAAACCGCCCAAAAACCAAACCGTCTAAAAATCAAACGGTCAGCGCTTGTGCTGCGAATCCGCGACCGTCACCTCGACGCGCTGGAACTCCTTGAGCTCGCTGTAGCCCGTCGTGGCCATCGCCCGGCGCAGCGCCCCGAAGAAGTTCATCGAACCGTCCGGGATGTGCGAGGGACCGGTGAGGATCTCCTCGGTCGTGCCGACCACACCGAGGTCGACGCGCTTGCCGCGCGGCACGTCCTCGTGGACGGCCTCCATGCCCCAGTGGTGGCCCTTGCCGGGCGCGTCCGTGGCGCGCGCCAGCGGGGAGCCCATCATCACCGAGTCGGCACCGCAGGCGATGGCCTTGGGCAGGTCGCCGGACCAGCCCACGCCGCCGTCGGCGATGACGTGCACGTACCGGCCGCCGGACTCGTCCATGTAGTCACGGCGGGCGGCCGCGACATCGGCGACGGCGGTGGCCATCGGCACCTGGATGCCCAGGACGTTGCGCGTGGTGTGCGCGGCGCCGCCGCCGAAGCCGACGAGGACACCGGCAGCGCCGGTGCGCATCAGGTGCAGCGCGGCGGTGTAGGTGGCGCAGCCACCGACGATGACCGGCACGTCGAGCTCGTAGATGAACTGCTTCAGGTTGAGCGGCTCGGCGGCACCGGAGACGTGCTCGGCGGAGACGGTCGTCCCGCGGATCACGAAGATGTCCACGCCCGCGTCCACGACGGCCTTGGAGAACTCGGCGGTGCGCTGCGGGGAGAGCGCGGCGGCGGTGACGACACCCGAGTCGCGCACCTCCTTGATGCGCTGCCCGATCAGGTCGGCCTGGATCGGCGCGGAGTAGATCTCCTGGAGGCGACGGGTCGCGTTGTCCGTGTCCAGCTCGGCGATCTCGTCGAGCAGCGGCTGCGGGTCCTCGTACCGGGTCCAGAGGCCTTCGAGGTTCAGTACGCCAAGACCGCCCAGCTCGCCGATGCGGATGGCGGTGGCCGGTGAGACCACGGAGTCCATGGGAGCCGCCAGGAACGGCAGCTCAAAACGGTAGGCGTCGATCTGCCAGGCGATCGAGACCTCCTTCGGGTCGCGCGTACGGCGGCTCGGGACGACGGCGATGTCGTCGAAGGCGTACGCCCGGCGGCCGCGCTTGCCGCGCCCGATCTCGATCTCAGTCACGTGTGTGGCCTTTCCCTCTGCGTTTCAGCGCCTCCCAGTATCCCCGACGCACGCGCCAGGGGCGGCCCCGGGAACCCCGGGGCCGCCCCTGGCTGTGTCTTCGACTGTCAGCGGCTACTTGCTGCGGCTGTAGTTCGGTGCCTCGACGGTCATCTGGATGTCGTGCGGGTGGCTCTCCTTGAGGCCCGCGGAGGTGATCCGGACGAATCGGCCCTTGGTCTCCATCTCGTCGATGGAGGCGGCGCCCACATAGCCCATCGTCTGGCGCAGGCCGCCGACGAGCTGGTGAAGGACGTTGGCCAGCGGGCCGCGGTAGGGCACCTGGCCCTCGATACCCTCGGGCACGAGCTTGTCGTCCGAGGCCACCTCGGCCTGGAAGTAGCGGTCCTTGGAGTACGAACGGCCCTGGCCACGGGACTGCATCGCCCCGAGGGAACCCATGCCGCGGTACGACTTGAACTGCTTGCCGTTGATGAACATCAGCTCACCCGGGGACTCCTCACAGCCCGCGAGAAGGCTGCCCAGCATGACCGTGTCGGCACCGGCGGCCAGCGCCTTGCCGATGTCGCCGGAGTACTGCAGACCGCCGTCACCGATGACCGGGACACCGGCCGCGCGGGCGGCGAGAGCCGCCTCGTAGATCGCGGTGACCTGCGGAACGCCGATACCGGCGACCACGCGCGTGGTGCAGATGGAGCCGGGGCCCACACCGACCTTGACGCCGTCGACACCGGCGTCGATCAGGGCCTGCGCGCCGTCACGCGTCGCGACGTTGCCGCCGATGACGTCGACGCCGACGCTGGACTTGATCTTCGCCATCCAGTTCAGGGCGTTGCTGTTGTGTCCGTGCGACGTGTCGACGATGAGGAAGTCCGCACCCGCCTCGGCCAGGGCCTGCGCGCGCTCCAGTGCCTCGGGGCTCGCGCCGACGGCGGCGCCGACGAGGAGACGGCCCTCCGCGTCCTTCGCCGCGTTCGGGTACTGCTCAGCCTTCACGAAGTCCTTGACGGTGATGAGCCCCTTGAGCACACCGGCGTCGTCGACCAGCGGAAGCTTCTCGATCTTGTGGCGGCGCAGCAGCTCCATGGCGTCGACACCGCTGATCCCGACCTTGCCGGTGACGAGCGGCATCGGCGTCATGACCTCGCGGACCTGACGGCTGCGGTCGTTCTCGAAGGCCATGTCGCGGTTGGTGACGATGCCGAGCAGCTTGCCCGCCGGGTCGGTCACCGGGACACCGCTGATGCGGAACTTGGCACACAGCGCGTCGGCCTCGGCCAGCGTCGCGTCCGGGTGCACGGTGATCGGGTCGGTGACCATGCCGGACTCGGAGCGCTTCACGAGGTCGACCTGGTTGACCTGGTCCTCGATGGAGAGGTTGCGGTGCAGCACACCGACACCGCCCTGCCGCGCCATGGCGATGGCCATGCGGGCCTCGGTGACCTTGTCCATCGCCGCGGAGAGCAGCGGGATGTTCACGCGTACGTTGCGGGAGATGCGGGACGAGGTGTCGACTGCGTTCGGAAGGACCTCGGACGCGCCGGGCAGCAGCAGCACGTCGTCGTAGGTCAGCCCGAGCGTCGCGAATTTCTCGGGCACTCCGTCGACGTTTGCAGTCATGACACCTTCCCCAAATGGCCTTGATCGGTGCGGATGTCCATGCTAACGGGAACCGAGGGTGTCTCATTCCACGATCAAGATCATCGACGAGGTTTGTACGTTCGCACATGCCGAACGACCGTCGAAGACAACCGCCGACCGAACCCCGACCGTTACTGCTCGGCCAGTGCCCGCAACCGACTCAACGCGCGATGCTGGGCCACCCGCACGGCCCCCGGGGACATCCCCAGCATCTGCCCGGTCTCCTCGGCCGTGAGCCCGACCGCGATGCGCAGGAGCAGCAGCTCGCGCTGGTTCTCCGGCAGGTTGGCCATGAGTTTCTTGGCCCACTCGGCGTCGCTGCTGAGCAGCGCGCGCTCCTCCGGGCCGAGCGAGTCGTCGGGCCGCTCGGGCATCTCGTCCGACGGCACGGCCGTGGAACCGGGGTGGCGCATGGCCGCACGCTGCAGATCGGCGACCTTGTGCGCCGCGATCGCGAAGACGAACGCCTCGAAGGGGCGCCCCGTGTCCTTGTAGCGGGGCAGCGCGAGGAGGACGGCGACACACACTTCCTGCGCCAGGTCCTCGACGAAGTGCCGTGCGTCACCCGGCAGTCGGGAGAGCCGCGTACGGCAGTAGCGCAGTGCCAAGGGGTGCACATGGGCCAGGAGATCGTGCGTGGCCTGCTCATCACCCTCGACGGCGCGAAGGACGAGGGCACCGATCACCGTCGTCTTGTCATCGCGCATCGGTCCATGGTGCCTTGGCGCCGATTGATCCGTGGCACCGCGTCCGTAGTTGTGCACTGAAGCGTTATGAGCAGGTGCGCCGGAACTCATCTCCTGCGCCCTCCCCTCCCGCTCGACCGACCTGTCCCCGAGGAACTCCACACATCAAGGATGCGGCATCGGCGGCGAAGCGGCCGCAACCGCTCCCGCGAAGGGGCGCGACGGGCATCGCTCACCCCGCCCACCGGACGGCGGGCGGGGATCGTCGTGCCCCCGCGGCGGCACACTTAACGAACCAGGCCCCAGCGGAATCCGAGCGCCACGGCGTGCGCGCGGTCCGAGGCGCCGAGCTTCTTGAACAGCCGCCTGGCGTGCGTCTTGACCGTGTCCTCGGAGAGAAAAAGCTCACGTCCGATCTCGGCGTTGGACCGGCCGTGGCTCATGCCCTCGAGCACCTGGATCTCACGCGCGGTGAGCGTGGGCGCCGCGCCCATCTCGGCCGAGCGCAGTCTGCGCGGAGCCAGCCGCCACGTCGGGTCGGCGAGCGCCTGCGTGACGGTCGCGCGCAGCTCGGCGCGCGAGGCGTCCTTGTGCAGATAGCCGCGGGCGCCGGCGGCGACCGCGAGCGCGACACCGTCCAGATCCTCGGCGACGGTGAGCATGATGATGCGCGCACCGGGGTCGGCGGACAGCAGCCGCCGGACGGTCTCGACGCCGCCCAGACCGGGCATGCGTACGTCCATCAGAATCAGGTCCGAGCGGTCGGCGCCCCAGCGGCGGAGGACCTCCTCGCCGTTGGCCGCTGTCGTCACGCGCTCGACGCCGGGCACGGTCGCGACCGCGCGGCGGAGCGCCTCTCGGGCGAGCGGGGAGTCGTCGCAGACGAGGACGGATGTCATGACTGTCCTCCGCGGCTCTCACAGCTGCTGCGCGTCACCTTGAGCCTCCAGGCTGGTACATATTCGTCACCTGTGCGGTTGACGCTCTCGGACATCTGCCCGAGCGCTTGTTCTTTCAACCGCCTCCGCACTCTCAACGACGGTCACCCGAAAGAGTTACGGGGCGGTCAGCCTCCTTCGGCACTCTACGTGAGGGCACGGACACAGCGGAGACGCCGCAGGAGACCCTCAACCTTTCATCACAAGCCATGCCCCATTTAGCGGCTTTCCTTCCCTTTTGCTGGTGTCTGTGACTAGATTTTCCAATGAGTCATATTTTCATCTCCTTAGACAGTAGATGTACGGTCGTGGGCACCGTATCCGCGCAGAACGGCTACCAGGAGACAAGCAATGGCAGATTTCTCCCGCCTTCCCGGACCGAACGCAGATCTGTGGGACTGGCAGCTCCTCGCGGCCTGCCGCGGGGTCGACAGCTCGCTCTTCTTTCACCCCGAGGGCGAGCGGGGCGCGGCGCGCAGCGCACGCGAGAACTCCGCCAAGGAGGTCTGCATGAGGTGCCCGGTGCGCGCGGAGTGCGCCGCTCACGCGCTCGCGGTGCGCGAGCCGTACGGCGTGTGGGGCGGCCTGACCGAGGACGAGCGCGAGGAGCTCATGGGCCGCGCCCGCAACCGCCTGGTCACGGCGTCAGCGAGGTCGGCGCCGGCGCCGACCTCGACGGTCGGCGGAGGCGCGGTCTCGCATACCTGAAGGAACGTTTCTTCGCAGGCGCTCAGCGCTCTGCGGCCCGCGCGAGGTGGTCCAGGGTGGCGGCCACCGCGGGCACCTGTGCCAGGTCGGGCAAGGTGAGCGCGACGATCTCGCGCTGCACGGCGGGCTCCACCGTCACCGTGCGTGCACCCTTGGGGCGTACCGACTCGATGGCGAGCTCGGGCAGCACCGCGACCCCGAGGCCCGCGCCGACCAGGCCGATCACCGCCGGATAGTCGTCCGTCGCGAAATCGATCCGGGGCACGAAACCCGCCCCTTCGCAGACCTCGACCAGCTGCCTGCGACAGCGCGGACAGCCCGCGATCCACGGCTCGTCGGCGAGTTCCCCGATGGCGACCGATTCCGCCTTCGCGAGCCGGTGCCCCTCGGGCACGAGACCGACGAGCCGGTCGGCGAGCAGGGGGCGCACCACCAGGTCGTCCCACTCCTCGGCGGCCGATGCCCCCTCGTAACGGAAGGCGAGCGCCACATCGCAGTCGCCCTCGCGCAGCATCTCGACCGAGCGCGGAGGCTCGGCGTCGACCAGTGAGACCCGGGTGCCGGGATGCGCGGCGCGCAGGGCGGCGAGCGCGCTCGGCACCAGGGTCGAGCTGCCGCTGGGGAAGGAGACCAGGCGGACACGGCCCGCCCGCAGGCCCGCGATGGCGGCGACCTCCTCCTCGGCGGCGGTGAGCCCGGCCAGGATTCCGGCGGCGTGCCGGACCAGGGCCTCGCCCGCCTGGGTCAGGCGCATCTCGCGGCCCGTGCGGATGAGCAGCGGTGTGCCGGCCGAGCCTTCGAGGGCCTTCATCTGCTGGCTGACGGCGGGCTGGGTGCAGCCGAGCTCGCGCGCCGCGGCGGAGAAGGAGCCGGTGGCGGCGACCGCGCGCAGGACACGGAGATGACGGGCCTCGATCATGGTTCGAGCATAAGCGGCACTTGGGCAAAGTGCCGAATATTGCGTCGACGCTTTGAGCGGGCTCGCCTAGCCTGCCCTCATGCAGCTTCTCTCTGTGAATCTGGGCCGGCTCGAGGCCGTCGAGTACACCGACGCCCCCTCGGGCGGCACCGGCATCGACAAGCGACCGGCCGATGGGGCCGTCCGGGTGACCGCGCCCGGCGAGAAGGGCGTCGGCGGGAGCGGTCTGGCCGGGGACGAGGTCTGCGACCTGCGGCACCACGGCGGCAACGACCAGGCGGTGTACGCCTTCGCGCGCGAGGACCTCGACGCCTGGGAGCGCACGCTCGGGCGCCCGCTGGGCAACGGCGGATTCGGCGAGAACCTCACGACGGCCGGGCTCGACGTGAGCGGCGCGAAGATCGGCGAGCGCTGGCGCGTCGGCCCCGAGCTGCTCCTCGAGGTGACCTCGAGCCGCATCCCTTGCCGTACGTTCCAGGGCCACGTCGGCGAGAAGGCCTGGGTGAAGCGCTTCACCCAGCAGGGCGCTCCCGGCGCGTATCTGCGGGTGATCGAGCCGGGTGAGATCCGGGGCGGGGACGCGATCGAGATCGTGCACCGTCCGGACCACGAGGTCACCGTCGCCTTCCAGTTCAGGGCCGTCACCACGGAGAAGCACCTGCTGCCGAGGCTGCTCGCCGCGGGCGACGCGCTGCATCCCGAGGCGATCCGGGCGGCTCTCAAGTACGCGGAGAAGTACGGCTCTTGACCTGCGGAGGGTCCGGGCAGAACGGCGGTCACGAGATCTCACTAGCCTTGGCCCATGACTACGGCTCTGATTACGGGATCGACCGCCGGTATCGGCGCGGCCTTCGCCCGGCGGCTCGCCGGTGACGGCCACAACCTGGTCCTCGTGGCGCGGAACACCGAGCGGCTGCGGGAACAGGCGACCGAACTGCACGACCGGCACGGCATCGAGGCGGAGGTGCTCACCGCGGACCTCGCCACGGACGACGGGATCGCCGCCGTCGAGAAGCGGCTCGCGGACCGCAGGAACCCGGTCGACCTCCTGGTCAACAACGCCGGCTTCGGCAACAAGGGCGGATATCTCGAGGTGCCCATGGCCGACGAGCTGACGATGCTGAAGGTGCACTGCGAGGCGGTGCTCCGGCTGACGTCGGCGGCCGCGGAGGCGATGCGGGAGCGGGGCCGTGGCGGCGTCGTCAACGTCGCGTCGGTGGCGGCGTTCGTGCCGCGCGGGACGTACGGCGCTTCGAAGGCGTGGGTCGTGCAGTTCACCCAGGGTGCGGCGAAGGACCTGGCCGGCTCCGGGGTGCGGCTGATGGCACTGTGCCCCGGCTTCGTCCGCACGGAGTTCCACGAGCGCGCCGGGATGGGCACGTCGAACATCCCCAAGTGGATGTGGCTCGACGCGGACAAGCTGGTCGCGGCGGCGCTTTCCGACTTGGCACGGGGCAAGACGTTGTCGATCCCGGACCCGCGCTACAAGACGCTGATGGGGGTGGTGAAGGTGACGCCGAGGGCACTGCTGGGTGGGGTCACCTCACGTACGGGACGCAAGTACGGCCCGCAGTAGGAGCGCCCCGAAGGGGCGCGGGGAACTGCGCGAGGACGGACCACGATCCGCGGTCGGCAACGGCGAGAAACCCGGCAGACGAGATTCCGAGAACGACGGAGGCCCGGCACCCCCAACGGGGTACCGGGCCTCCGGTTCACTTACGCGGCAGCGTTAGTGGGAGTGACCGTGCCCGTGACCGGCGTCAGCCTCGTCCTCGGCCGGCTTCTCGACGACCAGGGTCTCAGTCGTCAGCAGCAGCGAAGCGATAGAGGCGGCGTTCTCCAGCGCGGAGCGCGTCACCTTGACGGGGTCGATGACACCGGCCTTGACCAGGTCGCCGTACTCACCGGTCGCGGCGTTGAAGCCGAAGTTCTTGTCGAGCTCGGCGACCTTCGAGGTGATGACGTAGCCCTCGAGGCCGGCGTTCTCGGCGATCCAGCGCAGCGGCTCGACGGCGGCGCGGCGGACGACCGCGACACCGGTGGCCTCGTCGCCGTCCTTGCCGAGGTTGCCCTCGAGGACCTTGACGGCGTGCACCAGAGCGGAGCCACCACCGGAGACGATGCCTTCCTCGACCGCGGCGCGGGTCGCGGAGATGGCGTCCTCCAGACGGTGCTTCTTCTCCTTCAGCTCCACCTCGGTGGCGGCGCCGACCTTGATGACGCAGACGCCGCCGGCCAGCTTCGCGAGGCGCTCCTGGAGCTTCTCGCGGTCCCAGTCGGAGTCCGTGGCCTCGATCTCGGCCTTGATCTGGTTGACGCGGCCCGCGACCTCGGAGGCGTCGCCGCCGCCGTCGACGACGGTCGTGTCGTCCTTGGTGATGGTCACGCGGCGGGCGGTGCCGAGCACGTCCAGGCCGACCTGGTCGAGCTTGAGGCCGACCTCTTCGGCGATGACGGTGCCGCCGGTGAGGGTGGCGAGGTCACCGAGCATGGCCTTGCGGCGGTCGCCGAAGCCGGGGGCCTTCACCGCGACGGCGTTGAAGGTGCCGCGGATCTTGTTCACGACCAGGGTCGAGAGGGCCTCGCCCTCGACGTCCTCGGCGATGATCAGGAGCGGCTTCGAGGCGTTGGTCTGGATGACCTTCTCGAGCAGCGGCAGGAGGTCCTGGATGGAGGAGATCTTGCCCTGGTGGATGAGGATGTACGGGTCCTCGAGCACCGCCTCCATGCGCTCCTGGTCCGTCACGAAGTACGGCGACAGGTAGCCCTTGTCGAAGGCCATGCCCTCGGTGAAGTCCAGCTCGAGACCGAAGGTGTTGGACTCCTCGACGGTGATGACACCGTCCTTGCCGACCTTGTCCATCGCCTCGGCGATGAGCTCGCCGACCTGCGGGTCCTGGGCGGACAGACCGGCGACGGCCGCGATGTCGGCCTTGTCGTCGATCGGGCGCGCGGTGGCGAGGAGCTCCTCGGAGACGGCCTTGACGGCGGCGTCGATGCCCTTCTTCAGGGCGGCCGGGGAGGCACCGGCGGCGACGTTGCGCAGGCCTTCCTTGACGAGGGCCTGGGCGAGCACGGTCGCGGTGGTGGTGCCGTCACCCGCGATGTCGTTGGTCTTGGTCGCCACCTCCTTGACGAGCTGGGCGCCGAGGTTCTCGTACGGGTCCTCGACCTCGACCTCACGGGCGATGGTGACGCCGTCGTTGGTGATGGTCGGGGCGCCGAACTTCTTGTCGATGACGACGTTGCGGCCGCGGGGGCCGATCGTCACCTTGACCGTGTCGGCAAGCTTGTTGACGCCGCGCTCGAGGGCGCGACGGGCGTCCTCGTCGAACTTCAGGATCTTCGCCATGGGAGCGGTTCAGCCCTCTCGAATAACTCGGGATTAAACGAACTGCGCCCCTCGCCGCCCGGCAATCAGCGGGGTGACCAGGGGCGCAGCTCAAAGCATGCTTCTGCTTCGGGGTGAATTACTTCTCGACGATCGCGAGCACGTCGCGAGCCGAGAGGACGAGGTACTCGTCGCCGTTGTACTTCACCTCGGTGCCGCCGTACTTGCTGTACAGCACGACGTCGCCGACCTTGACGTCGAGCGGCAGGCGCTCGCCGTTCTCGAAGCGGCCCGGACCCACGGCGAGGACAGCACCCTCCTGGGGCTTCTCCTTCGCGGTGTCCGGAATGACCAGGCCAGAGGCCGTGGTCTGCTCGGCGTCGAGCGGCTGGACCACAATGCGGTCCTCAAGCGGCTTGATGGCAACCTTGGAGCTGGCGGTCGTCACGATCCGGTCTCCCCCTTCGGAGATCTCACGGGGTTAACAGTCTGGGGTGGCGACCAGGTGGATCCGTCGTCGCGGGTGCCGGACCTGCCCGTCGCTGTTGGCACTCTCCAGTGGGGAGTGCCAGAACTGAGACTAGGACGGGGATTAGCACTCGGTCAAGCGGAGTGCCAATTCGCTGACGCGGGTCTTAGCGGTGGGGGGTGCCTTCTGGAGGTGCGGGGGATGCCCCGGGCCCCTCTTGGCAACGCTTGTTCGGGGGCGGGGGTTCCGTCTGCGTCGCCTGGTGCCGTTCCGTCTTCTGTGGCCCCGCAGGTGGGGCCGTGCCCACCCTTCCCCAAGCTCTCGACTCCGCTCGACCAGGGGAGACCCCACTCGCCCTGCGGAACGCCTGCCCACAGCCAGGAGGCTTCGTCTTCTGCGGCATCTTCTCCGCCGCCTTTCTGCCCAGCCTCTCGATCGGGTCCACCGACTGGGCGCACCCCGTGAGCAGTGCGGGCGCGAGGACGCCTGCCGCGAGGGCACCGGCAAGGAGCCGCCGCGCCCGCCCGGTCACAGGTAGTCCTCCAGCCTGGCCACCGCGTACCCCTTGTCCGTGACCGTCTTCATGACCCTGCGGATCATGTCCGGCATGGTGCCCTTCCAGTCCTCGCGCCCCCGGAAGTGCGTGAGGATGATGTCGCCGGGGTGCAGGTCCCGGTCCCACTCGCGCCACTCCATGTGGTCGGCGAACGCCTCCGACGCCCACAGCGGCACCGCCTTGATGCCGCAGGACTTGGCGGCACGCAGGGTGTCCTCGTTGTAGTTGCCGTACGGCGGACGGAACAGCTGGGGCCGCTTGCCGTACCGCTTCTGGATGGTGTCCTGCATGCCGCAGATCTCGCGCCGCTGACCCGCGTACGAAAGCCCCGGCAGATAGCGGTGGTTGAGGGTGTGGTTGTTCAGGGAGACGCCGCGGGACTGCATCTTCTTGAAGTAGCCGTAGTCCTCCTTGACCAGGTAGTCGCTGAGGAACGCGGTGTACGGGATCTTCAGCTCGCTCATCATCTTCAGCAGCGCCGGGTCCTTCTCGGCGCCGTCGTCGATGGTCAGGAAGACGACCTTCTCCTTGGTGGGGATGGTCGTGAAGACCGGCGGCAGGCCCGCCTGGCCCTTGACCTCGAAGCCCTTGCGGGTGGTGATCCGCGGCTTCTTCGCGGGTGCGGCGGGTGCGGCCAGCGGCGTCTTCGCCAGGCGCCAGCGCTTCGCGGCGGCGGCGCGGGCGACCTGGGCGACGCGGAGCTTGTGGGCGTAGGAGTCGAGGGCGCGGGCCGGCGGGGCGTCGAGGCGCTGCTGGCCGGGGGCGGGCTTCACGCCGTCCGACTCGCCTCCGACGGCACAGCCCGACGCGATCGCGGCGGCGGTGAGGACAGCCACGGAGCCCCGTGCCCGACCCTTCCGTCGCTTCCGTCTTCTGCCGTATTGATCGTTTTGTCGTACTAGTTGCATGGCGCCGGATCTTTGCAGCTCACGGCCGTGATGAGGGGCCGACACCGCCGCCGCGCGCGCACCATCCACCGACTGGCCCACAATGGGCCGGGTGAACGACCTCGACCACGCCCTGGCCTCCTTCTCCGCGCTGCTCACCCCCGAGGGCCGGTCCCTGCTCGATCTCGAGGAGGTACGGGAGGCCGATCCGGCACGGGAGCTGGCCGTCGCCACCCGGCTTCGCCGCGAACACCCGGCCGAACTGGTCACGGCGGTGCTCGCGCAGGCGCGACTGCGGCGGCGGGCGGTGGCGAAGTTCGGCGCCGCCGACGCGGGGCGGATGTTCTTCACGCCGAACGGCGTCGAGCAGGCGACGCGGACGAGCGTGGGCGTGCACCGCGCCGAGAGCTTCAAGGCGCTCGGCGTACGGAGCGTGGCCGACCTCTGCTGTGGCATCGGCGGCGACGCGATCGCGCTCGCGCGGGCCGGGATCGCCGTCCTCGCCGTCGACCGTGACCCGCTGACCTGCGCGGTCGCCCGCGCGAACGCGGAGGCGCTCGGGCTCGCCGGCCTCATCGAGGTGCGCGAGGCGGATGTCACCGAGGTCGACACCTCGACGTACGACGCCGTCTTCGTGGACCCGGCGCGGCGCGGAGGGAGGGGCCGCATCTTCGATCCCGAGGCCTACTCGCCACCCCTCTCCTGGGCGATCGAGGCCGCCCGCAAGGCGCCGCACGCGGCGCTGAAGATCGCTCCCGGGATTCCGCACGAGGCGGTGCCGGACGATGCCGCGGCGGAGTGGATCTCGGACGGCGGCGACGTGAAGGAGGCCGTGCTGTGGTTCGGCACGGACGACCCCGCCTCGCACCGGGCGACGCTGCTGCCCTCGGGCGCCTCGCTGTGGTCCTCGCTCGACGCGATGCTGCCGGATCCGCAGGTGCGGTCCGTCGGGCGCTATCTGTACGAGCCGGACGGCGCCGTCATCCGGGCGCATCTGGTGGCGGAGGTGGCGGCGCGGGTCGACGGCGGTCTGATCGACGAGACGATCGCGTACGTCACTTCGGACTCGCTGCATGAGACGCCGTACGCGGTGGCGTACGAGATCACCGATCAACTCCCCTTCGGGGTGAAGAAGTTGAAGGCGCTGCTGAAGGCGCGGGAGGTCGGGATCCTGACCGTGAAGAAGCGGGGGTCGGCGGTGGAGCCGGAGGAACTGCGCCGCAAGGTGAAGCCACAGGGCAAGAACTCGGCGACGGTTTTCCTCACGCGGGTGGGCGGGGCGCCGGCGATGCTGATCGGGCACCCGGTGCCTGAAACCTCCAGCCCGTCCGGCGCTTGAGGACGACGTCCGCGCTCCCCTACCCGCACTC
>NZ_SRIC01000137.1 GCF_004684775.1 Streptomyces sp. MZ04 | reverse complement strand
CCCCGTATACGACCCCCACACCTTCCACCTCGGTCAGCGGCCCCCCAAGCCCCGTCGCCGCACCGCCCTCTGGGTCGGCACCCTCGCCGCCGCCTTTGTCGTCGGCGGTGGTGCCGCGGCCGGTGTTCTGCTCTGGCAGAGCAACGGTGATGACAAGGCAGACAATGCCGGCAAGGACGACAAGCCCGCCGTCAGCCGCAGCGAGTCGCCCACCGAGGAGCCCGCCAAGTCACCGTCCCCCTCGGCCACCCCCACGGATCAGCAGAGCGAGAGCCCCGCCTCCGACGCCGGTGGCGGCCAGGTGCCCGCAGGGTCGGAGCTCGTGAGTGACGTCAGCGGCTTCGAGTTCGCCGTGCCCGAGGGGTGGACCCGGCAGGGCGAGGACCGGCCGGGGCAGATCGTGTACGCCGGGTCGACCGGCCGCGAGGAGTTCCTCGTCGGCGTCGTGCCGAACGCCACGTACACCTCGTACGAGAACTTCACGACGATCGAGAAGGACGCCAAGAAGGACCCGGAGAAGTCCGACTACGAGCGGATCCGCCTCGAGCCGAACACCTTCCAGGGGCGCGGCGGCGCCATCTGGGAGTACACGTACACCGACACGTCGGGCCGCGAGATCCATGCGCTGAACCAGAGTTACGTAGCGGACAACGGCACCGAGTACGCCATCCAGCTCTCCTGGCGCGCGGACTTCTGGCCCGCGGGCGAGGGCGAGAAGATCCACCGGATCGCGCTGGAGCACTGGCGGGTCAACGGCTAGGCACAGAAACGGCCAGGCACAGAAACGGCCAGGCACAGAAACGGCCAGGCACAGAAACGGCCAGGCGCAGAAGGGGGCGCCCGAGGTCACCAGCCGACGCCGACCTCCGGCCCCGGCTCGTCCAGCTCCCTGCGCAGTCCGCCGTCCGGCGGCCCGGGGCGGCGCGGTTCCCGTACACCCGCGCCGCCTTCGCCCTCGCCGGGGCCCAGCTCGAACCACACCGTGACGACCGCGTCGCGCGGGATCCACATGCCAGGCAGCGGGTACTGCCGCACCACATGGTCGAGGACGACCAGGTGGAAGTCGGGGCGGTCCGGCGCCGCGAGCAGCACACCGTGCTCCGCGGCCGACTCGCGCGCGTCGACGGCCATGAGACCGATCAGCCGCGGTACGCGCACTTCGGCGGTCCTGGGTGCCTTCGTCACGGATGTCACCCCCCAGCTGTACGCGCCCCGAAGGGGCGCGGGGAACTGCGCGACCAGCCACGACGGCGCCGCGGACAGAGGGCGGCACCCCGTCGCCTCCCCAGCGAAGCACTCGGCGAGCTAAAGAACCAGACCGAAGCGGTGCCCCTGCCGCCGGCCCCCCGGAAGCGTGAAGGTCTCCTCCAGCGTCATGCCGAGCCGCCGTGTCACCGCCACCGACCGCTCATTGCGGACGTCGACCATCGCCACCACATCCGCTGTCCCCGCCGCCCGCACCCGCTCCAGGGTCGTCCGCGCCGCGGCCGTGGCGTACCCCTTGCCCCAAGCGGCGCGCGCCAGCCGCCAGCCGATCTCGATCCTGCCCTTGGGGCCCCAGTCGTGCGGCCACGGCTGCGCCCCCGTGAAGCCGATCGGCTCGCCGTCCGCGTCGAGCAACGTCCAGAAGCAGAAGCCGAGTTCGGCGTCGTGCCTGCGCTGCCGGGCCGTCAGTTCCTCGTACACGGAGATCTCGGCCGACACACCGCCGTGGAACTCCATGACGTCCGGATCGTCGAACAGCCGGTGCCACACGAAGGCGTCCTCGTCGGTGGGAACGCGCAGCTGTACGGCGGGCAGGGTCTGGTTCGGCGGTGCCTGCTTTGTCACGGGTGGCCCTTCGGCTGGTGGATCAGTACCGCTGCATAGACTGCCCATATCCCGTGCCCGCCGGCACACATATTTCGAGCCTTGGGGAGAACCCGCCGTGACCGAGCCCCAGCCCCTCACCGAACACACCGCAGATGTGATCGTCGTCGGGGCCGGGCCAGCCGGCTCCACGACGGCGTACTACCTGGCGAAGGCCGGCCTCGACGTACTGCTGCTCGAAAAGACCGCGTTCCCAAGGGAAAAGGTCTGCGGCGACGGTCTGACGCCGCGCGCCACGAAGCAGCTCGTGTCCATGGGGATCGACATCTCCGAAGAGGCGGGCTGGCTCCGGAACAAGGGCCTCCGCATCATCGGCGGCGGCGTTCGGCTCCAGCTCGATTGGCCGGAACTCGCCTCCTACCCGAATTACGGCCTGGTCCGTAAGCGCGACGACTTCGACGAGCAGCTCGCGAACCAGGCTCAGAAGGCGGGCGCCCGCCTGCACCAGCGCTGCAACGTCGGCGCCCCGATCGTCGACGACCGCACCGGCCGCATCACGGGCGTGCACGCCAAGCTCGGTGAGGAGAAGACCCCGGTCACCTTCCACGCGCCGCTCGTCGTCGCCGCCGACGGCAACTCCACCCGGCTCTCCCTCGCGATGGGTCTGCACCGCCGCGAGGACCGTCCGATGGGCGTCGCCGTCCGTACGTACTTCACCTCGCCGCGCCACGACGACGACTACCTGGAGTCCTGGCTGGAGCTGTGGGACCGCCGCGGCGCCCAGGACCGGCTGCTTCCCGGCTACGGCTGGATCTTCGGCATGGGCGACGGCACGTCGAACGTCGGGCTCGGCATCCTCGACTCCTCCTCCGCCTACAAGGAGCTCGACTGGCGCGAGGTGTTGAAGGCCTGGTGCGCGTCGATGCCGGAGGACTGGGGTTACACCCCGGACAACATGACGATGCCGATCCGCGGCGCGGCCCTGCCGATGGCCTTCAACCGCCAGCCGCACTACACCAAGGGCCTGCTCCTGGTCGGCGACGCGGGCGGCATGGTGAACCCGTTCAACGGCGAGGGCATCGCGTACGCCATGGAGTCCGGGCAGATCGCGGCGGACGTCATCGTCCAGGCCCAGTCCCGCCAGACGCCCGCCCAGCGGGAGTTGGCGCTGCAGCGCTACCCGAAGGTCCTCAAGGACACGTACGGCGGCTACTACTCCCTCGGCCGCGCCTTCGTGAAGCTCATCGGCAACCCGAAGGTCATGAAGATCGCCACGCAGCGGGGCCTTACGCACCCGCTTCTTATGAAGTTCACGCTGAAGATGCTGGCCAACCTCACCGACCCGACGGGCGGCGACGCGATGGACCGCATCATCAACGGGCTGAGCAAGGTAGCCCCGCGTTCGTGATGATTCAACCCTGGACCTCGACCACCGGTTGAGCTTGGTCGTCATACGCCTACGGCGCGAGTCCCTTTGTGCCCTAGGCGTATGACTCCTCCCTGCTCCACGCGGAGGAGAGGTGAGATGGGTGGAGTCTCTCTGGGCTACTCGTCCTGATCTCTGCGGTGGTGTCCCCACCAAGCGCCGCCGAAGGTGCCGAGCAAGGCAGAGATTGAAAGAATGGCTGTGATCACAGACGCCACACCATCGGCGCTGGACAGGCCCGAAGACAGGACTACGGCGACAACCGCGACACTGATCGTTAGGCCCACGCCCGCCACTGATACCACTACGGTTGCGCGTCGCCTTTGAGGTTCACGCACCATACGTCTTCACCCCCGCTGCGACACATGCAAAGAGAACCAGCAGGCCAACTGCGTCCGCGATGGCGACATGGACCCAGCTTTTGATCTTTCCTGTGCCGTCGTAGCAGAGGATCCGAAAGGCGTATGGCAGGACCATTCCGCCCAGCACCAGTGCCACTAGGGCGGCGAACACGTATGACGTCCCAATGGGTTTGTTGTCCTGGGCCGCGCCGAGAAGAAACAGGAAGAGAGCCGATACAGCGGTGACCACCCAGTCGATCCAGAAGACCGCATCGTCCAAGGTGAGTGCGTGTCTGCTGCCTGTTGCGGGATCAGGCTCCCTGGACACCAGTTTGAACCAAGTCTGCATGCCTGAAACGGAAATGGCGAGCGTGAGTGTGAGGAGCCAGGCGGGCAAGCGGTTCCCCCTCAGAAGCTGACGGCCGTCCGAGATCCCAGCAGGCTGGATGGCTACGCACAAGATCCCAGACACCACGTACTTGAGGACGTAACTCCGCCTGCCAGGCCCACGGCGGAAAGAGTAGACGGGTGTGGGTTACGGGGTGCGTGCTCGCCAGTAGGTCACCCAGACGTGAGCGAGGCTGCCCATGCGCTTCTTCCACTCTTGGGGGTCGCTGCGGGCGATGTCGTCCCAGAGCCGAGCGTTCGCCTCGGAGAAGGCCATCACTGACGCGGGGGAAGCCGTAGCCCATGACGGGATGCGGTCGCGGGTCCACGCGTCCGCGGCCGGAGCAGTGTGGCCGGCTTCCATGAGTCGCAGGATGAGTACGGCCGGGTCGATCCATGCGGCGCCACGGGTGGGCCATGCCCAGTCGATCAGGTGCGCGCGGTCGGTTACGAGCATGTTGTGCGGGGCCAGGTCAGTGTGCAGCAGGGTGTCGCCGGCGAGTTGCTCGACGCCGGCCGGGCCGGCGTAGCCCCTCCATCGGTCTTCGGCGCGCTTGAGCTCGATCTCAGGGCAGGGGGTGTTCTGGAGCTCGACGAGGGCGCGGGCGACGAGGGGTAGGTCGGGTGAGCCGGGGGTGTAGTCGGCGTGCCGACCGACGAGGTGCTCGTATCCGAGCAGGTCCCATCCGGCGGCCTGCTCGTGCCAGAGCAGGCGCGGGGAGGCTGGGGGTAGGTACGGGTTGATAGCGGCCTCGCGCTGCTGTGTGCGGGCCTGTGGGTGGTCGATGGGAACGCCCTTGATGAACAGCGTTGCGTCGACGGTGTGGGCGGTGACAGCGATCCCGGAGTTTGCGCCAGCCTCGGCTGTGCTGGTGCGCAGAATCGGGCCGGTGCGCTGCTCGACGGCTTCGCGCGCAGTGAGGGGTAGGTCGTCCCAGTGGACACGAGTTACGGGCATGTGGGGTTCCTGGGGTGGACGACGAGCCGCCCTCGACCCTATGGCTGGATAGAGCGTGCAAAACAAGTGCGCGGAACTTAAGGGTGTCGAACTTTGGCCCCGCCGCCGCTTAGGAACGGCGTGCGGGGCCGTAGCGTCGATGTCATTGAAAACTGGTGAGGCCTGCTCTGCTGCTGAACTCAGTGAGCGTGTGAGCCATCGAATGAGCTGCTTCTATGTACTTGAGAGCCATTTGGGGCGTCACCACTTGCGGCGCTTCGAGGGCTTCAATGCGCGCTCTCCGAAGCGAGCGGAGTGCACGTACCTCTTCGTCGCCGAGCCCAGCCTGGCCCATCCTCTTGATCAGGGATGGCTCGGTCACGGACTTGCCCTCCATGGGAGCCTCGATCACGGTTAGTGTCGAGAAGAGCACTTTCCAGGCTGTGTCGACGGCAGACTCCGGGGCTAGTTCAACAAGCTCACGCAGTTGATCAAAGACTTCGTCCAGCGCCCGCTCAGTGCCGCGCTCGTCCGCGGGCGCGGTTCCTGGCTCGTGCTTGGCTTCCTGCTCGTACTGGGCTTCTGGCCTCTTCGCTTCAACGGCGTGGACATCCTTCTCGGCGTTCTTCACTCCAGTTTCAAAGACGGCCTGAAGTGCGCCAAAGCTGGCGGCCTTGAGCCGTAGCAGCAGTTCGTTCACCTGCCGGCGGAAGAACAGCACCAGGCCCACCACCACGGCTGGCCAGATAAGTACCTGCACGAGATCAATTACCTGATCCGCGTTCACATATCCACGATGCAGCAGTTGTGTGGGGGGCGCCATGCGGCCCTTCCGCTGTTGGATAGGACGTGCAAAACACGTGGAGTCATCGGGCTCACACGCACGGAGATGGCCCCGGTCCTCGCCAGAGAGGACCGGGGCCATCGCTTGCCCTCAGAGTTGGGCATGCCACTCGCCGCGGGCGAGGATCGTGCGTCCCTCCGGGCTGATGAAGACGCGGGCTCCGCGTACGGGGAGTTCGCCGGTGGCGAGCCAGTCCTGACGGATGCCGTCGAGGATGTCCCACAGGCGCTGTGGGCCGCCCTGGTGAACGGTGGGCCGACCGGTGCCCTCGGCGGTGGCGCGGGCCCACGAGCCGTCGGCATGGGCCATGATCGCGGTGCGTTGCCCCTTGTGCTCGCGGTACTCGTGCACGATGCCGGGGGCCGTGAGGCTGAGCATGGAATCGAGGTCCCATGCTTCCTCGACCTGCACGACGGGGTAGGGGCCTGTGGTGACCTCTTCGCCGTCCTGGTGCCGGGCGGCGGCGAGCAGAGGGGCGAGGCTAGGCGGGTAGTCGTCGCCGTGGCGCACGGGCATGAATCCGGCGCGGTCCCACTGCACGTGGCCGGTGGCTCCGCCGTCGTTGTCCTTCTCCGCGGTGACGAGGAGTGAGGTGCCCGCGATGGTGGTGACGAGTCGGCCGCCGAGGCAGAGCGCGGTGAGCCAACTCGTCGGGATGGTGCGGACGGAGACCATGGACACGAGGCTGTCGGTGCTCTCGGCGGCGACGGGAAGTGGGCCGGTGGCGTCCGCGGTCTCGACGCGAGGGCCGAGGGCGATGGTGTCGAGCCGTTCCCGTGCTGTCTCGACGAGATAGGGGTCGACGTCCACGCTCGTCACCTGCTCGCAGTGCAGGCGGCGAGCGGCGAGGGCCGTGCCGTATCCGGTGCCGGTGCCGACGTAGAGGAGTTGGTCGCCGTCGTCGAGGTAGGCGTGCCGCAGCATGCTGACGACGAGGCTCGGCAGGGTGGCGGAGGATGTGGGGCGGCCGGTGGGGTGGTCGTCGGCCTTGGCGCGGTCGGCGTGGTGCGGGCCGACGCGGGTGACGAGGGATGTGTCGCGGTAGGCGGCGGCGTACCACTGGCCTTCATCGTGCGGGGCTTGCAGAGCCCACCGGGCGTCAGCGCGCTCCCACCAGCGGGGCACGAACAGGTGGCGTGGAGTGCCGGCCACGGGGTCGCGCCATCGGGATGAGCGGTGGGTGACGCTCTCGGCGAGGGCTTGCGCGTGTGGTCGCCAGTTCACGTGGTGGCCTCCAGGGAGAGGGGGACGACGGGGGTGACGTCGTCGGGGTAGTCGGGGAGGCAGGCGTCGGTGTTCGCGGGGTCGCAGTCGCCGGAGTCGTCGGGGGGACATGCGCTCCGGGGCGTGGGGATGGTGGCTGTGATTTCCGACCATAGGGCGTCGTGCAGGATCTCGGGCAGGGGCCGTTCGCGGACGTTCCCGGCTTCTAGGAAGCGGGACAAGATGCACCCGGACACGTTGCCGTCGGGGTCGATGGATACGCGGTGGCGGAAGCAGTGGCCGCACAGCTCATCCACGGTGGGGATGGTGCCCGTGGCGGCGCGGCCCACCTTCCGGGCGCGGTCGACGTCGACGCGTTTCACGCCAAGGGCGCGTAGCTCGGCCTCGGCTTCCGCGACGCGCTGTCCGGGGTTGACCTCGACGATTCCGACGCGCAAGGGGATACCGCGGTCGAGGACTTCGAGGATGTTCGCGCGAGTGCGGGCGTGGCTGCCCTTGCCCTGGGTGATCCGCTCGTGTTGCTCGGCGTGGTCGGAGTAGTAGGACGTGGCCAGGGTGACGCCGGGGCGGTTGAAGGCGTGCCAGAGGGCGGGGCGAATGTGGGTGAGGTTGCTGTAGACCTCGACGGCCAGGCCGAGTTCCGTGGCGAGTTCGATGTAGTGCGGCAGGTGGGGCGAGAGGGTGGGCTCGCCGCCGATCATCTGCACGGCGGGGATGCCGAGGGGGGCGGCGACGTCGGTGATGACCTGGTCCCAGTTGTCGCGGGTCATGAGGCCGGAACTCACCTTGGGGCCAGACATGGTGCAGCAGTGCGTGCATTGGAGATCGCAAGTGCCGGTGATTTCCAGCTCGATTGAGCGGATGGTGTCGACGGCGTTCATGCATGAGTCCTCTCGCTTGCCGCGGCGCAGCGCAGCCAGCGCATGGACGACGCAGCATCGTGATTGCCCCCTCCCTGCCGACGTGGAATCACAGGCAGGGGGCAACCCTGGGCCCTCTCCTCAACTGGCGCAAAGCTGGGGAGAGTTGCCGCCGTAGCCCGCGGTCGGCCCATGCATGGCCAGCTACGGCGGCGCCATTTGAAAGTAGCGGTAGCTACAGATCCGTATCAACAGTTTGACGTCTAACGAGTGAGACGGCATATGCCGTTGATTGATACGGAACGCCAAAGGCCCCCCATCCGCCAGGATGAGGGGCCATGCGTCTCACGTCTCGGTGGTTTAGATCAGGTGATCGAACTCGCCAGCCTTGGCACCCTTGAGGAACGCGAGCAGCTTCTCGGGGGTGGTCTCGACGATCGTGTCGGGGGCGTCGCTCTCTCGCAGGTGTACCGAGTCGCCGACCCGCTTTAGCTCGATGCAGTTGCCCTCAGAGTCTGTCGAGAACGAGGACTTGAGCCACTGATTTGCCACTATTCCCACGCCTTCATACTTGTTGTGCGATTTCGCGGATGAAGTCGCGCGACCTCGCGGGGTCTAGCGACTTCTCTTGGGTCCGATCCAGTACGGCCCGGTAGTTGGCGAGACGCGTCTCGGCGTCGAGGAACGCGGGGCCGGTCGGAGTGTCGGTCTGTACGGTGTCGAGTTGCGCCACTGACCCGTACGCATAGAGTGTCGAACTTCCGGCGTTCGGGAAACCGCCGACGGCGAAGGGGACTACCCGAACGATCACGTTGTCTCGCTCGGACTCCTTCAGCAGGTAGTCGAGTTGGCTACGTGTGATCTCGGGGCCGCCGAACTTCATTCGTAGTGCGGCCTCGTGGATCAAGAACGTGCACGTGGGTGGTGACTCGCGGTCGAGGACGTCGCGCCGTTTCAGGCGGTGCGAGAGTCGGCGGCGGTGGTCTGCCGGGCTCAACGGCGGCACGGCTTCCGCGAATACGGCCCGCGCGTAGTCCTCGGTCTGGAGCAGGCCAGGCATGTGCATCATCTGAACCGCGCGCAACGCTACGGCGTGGTGCTCAAGTTCGGCGAGGTCGAGGGCGCCAGCGGACAACTCGCCGCGGTAGTCCTCCCACCACCCTTTGCCTCGCTCCTCCGCTATGGCGGCGAGCGCCTCGACGTACTCGACGTCGGGGCAGTCGTAGTGCCCTGTCCATGTCCGCACGCGCTCGCCGCTCACACCGAAACGCCCGCTCTCGGTGTTGCTGATGGTGGTCCGGTCGGTGCTGAGCAGTGCTGCGGCGTCTGCGAGTGAAAGTCCGGCGTGCTCGCGGATCTTCTTCAGTTCAGTGCCCAACCGACGCTGCCGCGCGGTTGGGGCCTTCCTCGGCGGCATCGGCACCCCTCCTGTTGCCACTCAGTGTGGCCCGTCACCAAGCAGGTATCCACTTTGTTCAACGGTTGAGCCGAATAGGTACCACTAGTGAGACGAAACCGCTACCGTCTTCCGCAGCATCGCGCCGCACGTCGGTAATCCCGCAGTGCAGCCGCTCGCGCACGCCCTGAGCTGTCGCGTGATCTCGGAAGGCGGCCCAAGCCACGGTGGCAGGCAGCGCGCGCTACAACCGCGTTGGGAGACGACGAAATGCCTACAGCCTTAGCACCGCCCGCACCTCCTGCATCGCACGAACCAAAGTCCTCTACGACCTACCGTTTGACCACGGCGAACGTGCCAACAGCCGCTGCCGTGCTGCGGAATCTGGTCGTCACTCTGCTCTGTACGACTGGGCACGAGACGCTCGCACAGACGGCACGGCTCTTGACGAGCGAAATCGTCACCAACGTCTATCGCCACACTGCGACACGCGTCGTGCACGTCGAGGTGACGGTCGACGAACGCCAAACCTGGGTCTACGTACACGACGACAAACCGCGCTACCGCCCGATGCCCCCGGAGGTGGCAGACGGCGAGGGCGGCCTCGGCCTGTTCATCGTCGACGAGTGCGCCGATGCGTGGGGAATCACGCATTACGGCGCCCAAGTTCCGACGTCAAAGGCCGTGTGGTTTCGGCTTGTTGAGGGTGGGAGGGGTTCCTCGTGATCACGCCGAGCATGGTGCATGTGTCCGCGAACGGACGCACGGGCACTCCGGATGAACTGTGGCTCCACTTCGACATGACCCTGCTCGTCGAACTTCCGCCCGATCTCGCGCGGTGTCTCACCTATCAACTTGCCGACAAGGTTGGACTGTTGGTGAGCCAACCGCACGATGCGGGGGAGGTCGGCGGATGAACCTCGAACGGGCCATGTGGGGAACCGTCGCTCTGTCCATCGCCCTCGCGATCCTCGCGCTCTTGGCGATCTACTGGTCGATCCCGAGCCCACACCGCGCCGTGACGCCCCCGCCCCTCGACCGCGATGGGTAGGTCTACACCTGCTACTGCTACCGCGATCCTGTGCGAGTGCAGATCCAAGCCCCTCGGAGCCCCAGACGTACCGGGGCCCGCCGGCGCCATGCCCGGGGAATCTCCTGGCCAATATGCCACCGCGTCCGCCCAGATTCCCACGTCTCCCACGCGGGGGCGGGCGGCGGAGGAGGGGGAACGGCTCCCGTCCTCGTGGCCGCATAGGTCAAGGGGCACGGTGACCCCCAGGGAGGGCCTCCGACGCATGCGGCCGGGGGTCCTCTCGCATACGCCACAACGAAAAATGCGCCTCCGGTCACCGGCATTGAGCCGGTGACCGGAGGCGCTGTGTCTAGATGTCGTCGTCGGGGGAGATGCGGCGGGTGCGTTGGTCGACGCGGTCGACGGCGTCGCGGAGGGATGCACCGCTGTTGGGGTGCAGCTCGTGCTCTACGCGGCCGATACGGTCCTCGATGGCGCCGAGCCTGGTCATGACTCCGGGGCGGGCGGGGACTCCAGGGCGAGACTCGGTGCCTTGCCAGTCGTCGACGAGGTCCCCAACGCGACGCGTGAGTCGGCGTAGCGAACGGCTCGCCCGCCACGCGAGGGCGAGGGCGCCCGCCACCGCTACGAGGGCGCCGATCCATATGACCGCGGTGTCGAGCGAGGCGACGCCGGTCGTCGTGGGCCTCACTCCGTCGCGTCCTCCTTCCGGCGCAGGGCGAGCAGCTCGTCGTCGACGCTCGGCTCACTGCGCAGCCACGCAGGCATGAGCGTCTGGACGCTGGGGAGAGCCATGACACGGGAGAGGCCGCCCGCGATGGCGAGCGCGCCGGCGACCCACGGCAGGGTTTCGGGGATGCCGGATGCCTGGACGATGGCGGGCATCGTCGCGGCGAGGGCAATGGTGGTCTGTACGAGGGTGCGCAGGGTGCGGCGTGTGGCGTCGGTCATGGGGTGGTGCTCCTTACTTGGTGTGGGCGAGGAGGTGCAGGGCGGCCCATCCGCGCGGACCGACGGCCGGGTCGTGGGACTTGCCCTCGGCGCGGTAGGCGGGGTGGGCGTTGTGGAAGCGGGCCACGGCGGCTTGGGTCTGCGGGCCGTACGCGTTGGCCTCGGGCACGCTCTTGGCGAGGTATCCGGTGGCCTTGAGTGCGCGCTGTAGTGGCTTGGCGGACGGGCTCTTGCGGCCTGGGGCGAGGCCCTTGGGGAAGGGCGGCGGGGTGTACGGCTTGGGCTTGTCCGGCGTGGTGCCGCCGTCGCCTGCGAGCTTCTTTGCCCGGTGGGCGATCTCGGGCAGCTGGGCGACGATGCGGGAGCCGGGGCAGGACGTGTGTCCGCCCCACGCGCTTCCGCCAAGCCCGTGATAGGCGAGGCCGCGTTCGCTGGTCGAGGTGGCGACCCTGAGGGGTACGCCGTGGGTCTTGTGGGCCCACGCGAGCACTGCCGCGTTGCGGTCGAGCTGGTCGTCGGTGAGGGTGTCGCCGCCGCGCCCTTCGTTCTCGACGGACAGCCACGACGTGTTGCCCGCGGCCTGCGCCCACGCGCGGTCGCTGGTGTCGACCCATTGATACAGGGCGCCGCCCTTGCCGGTGCCGAAGTGGCTCGACGCGCGGGCCTTGTTGTTGCGGAACCACGAATCTGTACCGGCAAGGGTTCCGGCCATGATGTGGACGACGACGCCGCGGACCTGGTCCTGTCCGTTGTTGGTGAAGTTGATCGGTATAGGGCGCCATGTGGCGCCGGGCATGCGTGCCAAGGGGAGGACTCCAGACATGAGGATGCCCCGTCGCATCCGGCACGCGACGGGGGCGGGGAGCCGTTCGGCGGTGAGGCGGAACGGTCTGGCTATGAGGACAGAAGGAGTGTCCTGGCGGGGCGTTTCACTTGTTGAAGCAGAAGCGGTCAGATCCAGGTTCGAAGAGTCCGATAGCGCTGACTGTGTTCCCACACGCATTGGCACCCGGGTTGATGGGCACCTGGACGTTGCCGCTGACGCGGCCGGGTGAGTACTGCGTGGCGCCAACGGCCTGGGCGCCGGGGAAGGGATCGGCGGTGGCCGCGCCGGCTCCGCCGATGACGGTGGCCGTGGCGAGCGCTGCTGTGGCGAAGATCGTGCGCATACGCATGGGGTACCTCCTGGTGAGGGAACTGACCTGTGGGGTGCCAGATATCGCCGGTTCGGCATGCGGATAAAACGATCATGGACCGTTTGCGGAGCTGGGCCGTCCGTTCGTGGGACCTCGGCCGTGTCGTTGAATGCTGCTTCGGGCGGTGAGCTCAGGCGAGGTCGGTCGCGAGGGTCTGCGGGGAGGGTGACTTGTCGTCGAGGGCGCCGCCGGTGAACTCCGATCCGCGCCAGTCGTTGCCGTAGCGGGCAATGAGGCTGCACGTGTTCGTCGCGGAGAAGCCGTTGATTGCTTCGTTGCCGCTGCCGTTGGGGCGGACCTTGTTCCCGGACAGGGAGATGGATGACGCGGTACTACTCAGGCGGATGCCGTAGTAGGTGTTGTTCGCCGAGCGTCCGGGGCTCTTGATGTAGCTGTCGCGGATGTGGATGTTGTTGCCGTCCTGGACCAGGACGCCGTTCCCGCCCGGATACAGGACCTGGTTGCCGGTCATCGACATGTGGGTGCAGGTGACGGCGGTGATGCCGTGCGAGCCGGGGGTGTAGATCTGGTTGCCGGTCACCGCGCCGTTGTCGGCGTTCTCCATCGACACGGCGGTGCCGTCCACGCTGGAGATCGTGTTTCCGGAGATGGCGAACCGCTGTACCTGCTGGAGGCGGATGCCGTTCTGTCCGGCGGTGCTGCCGTCGATGGCGTTGTCGCCGATGGTCAGGTTGAGGATCTGCCCGGACGTCTCGCCGAGGGTGACGATCGGCTCGTCGTAGCCGCCCCCGCTGCGGAAGGTGCAGCCGGTCACGGTGAGGTTGCGCATGGCCTGTGAGGCGCCGGTCTGCGTGCCGTCGGACCGCTTGGTGTCTTCGGTGTCGGTGAGGATCACGGTGCGGAAGCGCACCCCGGAACCGCAGCCGCTGAAGTTGCAGCCGGTCACGGCGACGTCTTCCCAGTTGTAGGCACTGACGGCGTACTGGGTGACACCCTCAAAGGTGCAGTCGGAGACCCGAACTCGGCGGTGGTACTTGGTGATCGTCGCGGAGTGCGAGCCGATACCGCGCGGCCACGCCGCGGTGAGGCTCGTGCCGGATGCTCCGAAGTAGCAGCCGGATATGAGGATGTCCTCGCACGGGGTGTGATCGTAGGGACCGAAGCCGCCGAACACCCCCGATGACTTGGCCAAGTCGAGCTGCACAGCCTCGGAGAAGTCACGGGCGCCGGGGTCGTAGTAGCCCAGGAACCGGCAATTCTCGATGGTGCCGCGCTTCGTCGAGTTGAGCTCGATGGCGTGGTAGCCGGACACATCCCGTATCTCGACGTCCCGAATGGTGATGTCGCGGGCGTGGCCGATGCTGATGCACATGGCCGAGGCGGTCAGCCCCGGTGCGGTGCCCTGGCAGTCCCAGACGCCGCCCTCGATGGTGATGTTGCCGTGGCCGGTGTAGCCGCCCAAATTCTGTGCGGCGTCGCCGTTGATGAGCATGGTCTCGGCGGCGCCGCGCACGAAGCGCGCCCCGGGCAGCAGCGTTAGCCGGGTGTTGCGGTAGATGCGCAGCGGGAGCGTGGCGAGCAGGTAGGTACCGGGCGGGACGATGACCCAACCGCCACGAATCTTGGCGGCGTTCAGCACGGCCTGAACCGCGGGGGCATCGTCCACGGTGCCGATGCCGACGGCTCCGTACGCTGTGACGGTCAGGGACTCAGAGAGCCGTTCCAGCATGTACTGAAGCCGACCGGCGGTCATCTGCATGCCGGGGACCCACTGAGCAACGGGCGTGGACAAGGGGGCTCCTCCTCAAGGCCTTGTGCAGGGCCGACTGTCTTGACCAGTTCGGGTGAACCGTTCGGTGATTGGGTTGGTCGACTACCGGATGGGGGTAGCGAGCAGCAGCTGGGGACGGTGCTGTCTGACAAGGCAGGGCATGGTCCGTGACAGGTGTTCACCCGCCGGAGGAGAAGGCGCCATGGCTGAGACAGAGTTCGACTTTGAGCTGCCCCATGGGTACGTCGATGCGCAGGGCGTCAGGCATCGGAAGGGCACGATGCGGCGGGCGACAGCCCGAGATGAGCTTGCTCCGCTCGGTGACTTGCGAGTGCGGGAGAACCCCGAGTATTTGGGGATCCTCCTGCTGTCCAACGTGGTCACGAGGCTGGGCACGCTGAGGGACCCCACTGCCAGTGTCATTGAAGGTCTTCACGTGGGCGACGTCGCCCACCTTCAGGAGATGTACGAGCGAATCAACTCTCCTGAGTTCAGTTCGGATGCCGTCTGTCCGACCTGTGGCGCTGCCCGCCAGTGACCCTTAGAGGGCGACAAGGGCGGGGCGGGCGAGCTGCACTGCGGCGCCTGCGGAGTGCGGGAGGGCGAGGCCATCTGTGCCGCGGGTGACGGTGAACGTCTGGAGACCGGCCGTCGCGGATGGCGCGATGCCGTGCACGTCGAGGTGTTCGCCGCCGATCTCTACGGCGATCGGGAACACGCCGGGCGCCTCGCCGTCGAGGGTGGGACGCAGGGTGAGGCGGGTCGCGGTGAGCACGTCGGTGGCCGGGGGGAAGTCGGGCACGGTGGCCGCGATGTTGGCGAATGCCGCGCCGGCCGGTGCGGTGAACGCCTCCTCGAACCAGACCCATGCGCCCGCGGTCACGGCCTGACTGCTGGCGGCGGTGTCGAGGTACTCGCCCGCGGCGTCAAACCAGTTGATGTCGAGGTCGTTGGTTCGCGTGACGGCGCTGTGCATCCATCCGGCGACGGTGTAGCGGGTGCCCGCGGTGACGGGCAGGAGATCGCTGCCGACGTTGGGGTACTCCTCGACGCCGTCAGGGGTGAACTGCACGGACCACTCGCCCATGCCCGCCCCGCGGTCCGGGGTGGGGATGCGGGCCAGGGTGCCGCCGTAGGGGGTCCAGCCGACCAGGCCCTCGGCCATGTCGCCGGTGGTGTTCAGCGGGAGCGCGGCCGTGGGCCATGGCGGGCCCGCGGTAACCCGTACGTCGAGGACGGTCGCGGCCTGGTCGAGGGCGGCGGCCAGTTCGGTGCCGTCGCTTCCGGCGGTCGCGTACTGGACGTCGTCGAGGGTGGCGACCAGCCACGGCCCGCCGGGCGAGCAGGTGAACGTGATGTCCCACGTGCGCACGCCGAGGGTCTCGGTGTAGCCCTCGACGAGCAGCTCGACCGTGCCGGGCGGGAGCCACGGCGGGGGGTTGAGGATGGCGGCGCGGTCGCCGACGTCGACCGCGGCGACCGCCTCGGCCAGGTGCGGCGCCTCATGCAGAGCCACCGACACGGATGGGTAGCGCGCTTCGTCCCACGTGCCGCGGTGCAGTCCCCACCAGGCGTAGGGCGCGCACTGGTCGTCGGAGTACAGGTTGAGTGTGCGGCTGTCGGTGTAGCGGCCGATGCCGTCCGGCGGTGCCAGCACGGAGAGAGGGCCGGTGGCGAGGACGGCGCGCGCCGAGCTTCCGCCGGTGCGCTGCACGGTGACGTCGTTGCGTACGGCCTGGTCGTCGTCGACGGGTTCGAGTGGGGCGATGACCTCGCGGGCGGCGTAGTCGAGGGTGAGCGCGGGCGCCTGGGTGTAGAGGGTGGCGCGGGTGCGGTAGGCGAGCGCGAGGGCGTCGCGCTGCTCGTGGAACATGCCGCCGTCGGCGTCCGCGGCGTCCTGGAACAGGTCGAGCAGGGTGGCGACGGACTGCGCGCCGAGCCGGGTACCGGCGGCGTTGGGGCGGCCGGTGTACGTGAACGGGATCTCTTCTTCGGCGGCGAGGCGGCGGAGGCGGTTGGCGATGGTCTCGCCCGCCCACCCGATCATCGCGCGGCCGGTCCCGCTGTACGCGGCGGCGGCGTTGGCGAGGACGACGTGCCCGACGGTGATCTCGCCGGCCTTGCCGCCGCCCACGCCGATGTGGGTGATCCGGCCGACGGCGTTGGGGACGGTGTTGCCGCTCCACTCCGGGACGGGCCCGCCTTCGTAGGTGTAGGCGTCGAGGTCGACGTAGTAGAGCCGCCAGTCGGTCAGCGGGCCGGTCTGTAGGAGGTCTAGGCCGATGTTGACCTTCTTGCCGAGCAGGGAGTTCCCGCCCGCGGTCAGGTCGACGAAGAGCACGCCCAGGACGTTGCGGCCGTACATGCTCAGCCGCCCGTCGGGGCGCAGTGTGATGGTCCACCGGGAGATGAGCCCGGTGGTCGCGAAGCTGCACAGCACGGTCTCGGCTTCGGGCGCGGCGTCCGGGAACGCGGCGAAGAACCGCAGGGCGCTTTCCCCGGTCGTGGGGTAGGCGGCCACGGTGCCGGTGAGGGCGCCCTCGCCCAGGGTGGGCAGTGCGTCGGATGCCTCGTGTCCGGTGTACGCGGCCGGTTTGATGCCGGTCATGGTGATGCGCATGGGAGCCGCGCCGGGCATCGCCGAGGCGAACTCAGTTGCCCCGGAGCCGTCTTCCAGCGGCCAGTACGCAACGATGGACGTGCGGGCGGGGTTGGAGAACTCGCGGCGCATCGCGGATTGCAGCGGTGCCGCACCCTGCCCGAGTCGGCGCAGGATGCCGGCGGCCGTCACGGACACGCGCACGTCGTGTGGGGTGCCCCACTTCACGGGCCAGCCGGGCACTTCGCCCAGGAAGCGGACCAGGCGCGGCCCGGCGGGGCCCAGCGGGGCGACGGAGATGCGTACGGGGGTGTTGCGGCCCAGACGCCCGAATAGATCGGAGCGCGGGTTACGCGGGCTGTAGCGGCCACTGGTGTTGTCCAGGACGAATGAGCAAGTGGCCGCGTCGGTGCGGGCGCCCTCGTCGGGGCGCCCGCGCGTGATCGTGATCGGGTTTTCGGTGAACACGTCGCCGGTGATGTCGAGCCACGCGCCGCCGAAGTACAGCTCGACGCGGACGCCGAGCGGGTCGTCGGGGAATGCCACGAGCGGGACCTCCTCTCAGATGTCGTAGGAGATCGGCCGTGTGGACGAAGATCAGGCTGCATTCGAGTTGATCAACCGCATGCGTACGGTCCCCGAGCCACGTCCCGAGAACGCATATGGGTGTCGGACGGACTATCTGAAGGAGAAACACGATGCGTATGCGTTCAGTGCTGGCGGCCGCCCTGGCGGCTGTTGCCCTCATGGGCGGGGCCACCACGGCGGCCGCCGACGAAAGAGACGACTTTGACAGTACTGGGATCTACCAGATCGCCTTCTCGCCGCTCTGGTAGGGGCCGTACCGCACCGTGATGTCGGCGCCTGATGTTGGCGGGCTCTGTGCCCGTCGCTATCAGGCGCCGAATGCGGTCTGTACCGAGCCGCGGCCGTCGACGCGGACCATGCGGCGGATGAGGCGCTTGAACTCGCCGTCGGCGCCGGTGATGTCCAGGACGATGCGCCCACCGTCTGCTCCGCCTGCGGGCGATGCGGTGTGGGCGGACCAGGCGGCGGCCGTGGCCTGTCCGGGGGTGGGCGTGGAGACGAGGTTTCTCATGCTGCGATCGACCGCGCCCTGTCCCGCCTCGATGCCGTCGACGACACCGGCGGGAATCCACTGACCGATTTCCTGTGCCATGACGCGGGAGGGGCTGTTGATGCCGAGTGCGTCGGCGATCGGCCCCGGGATCATGGCCTTGGCCCAGCTGATCAACTTGTTCTTGATCCATGAGCCCATGGCCTTGATGCCGTTCCACAGGCCGCGCACGACGTCGCGGCCCTTGCCGGTGAGCAGGGAGCCGAGAGAGCCGATGCCGTTCGCGATGCGGCGGGGCATGCCACGGACCCACGCGATGAAGTCGGATGCCTTCTGCCCGGCGGCGGTACGGAACGCCTGAAAGCCGCGGGAGGCGGAGGCGCGCAGACTGCCCGGCAGACCGGACAGGGCGGACGCCGTACGGCCGGGCAACCCGCTTAGCCACGAGGTCAGTTCGGTGATCTTGCCAACGGCGGCATCCTTCGCGCCGCCGAACCAGTCGCCGAGCTTTCCGGGTAGCGATCCGAACCAGCTCAGCGCCGATCCGACGCCCGCGACGGCCGTGTCAGTGGTCGACTTGATGAAGCCCCACGCCGCCGACCACGCCGTCTGAAACCACGTCGTCTTGGTCGCGATGAGCACGACGACCGCCACGAGGGCGACTATCGCGGCGATGATCCAGAACACGGGCGAGGCGAACATCGAAGCGTTCAGCGCCCATTGGCTACTGGTCCAGATGGCGTTACGGGCGGCCACGACCGTTTGCGCCAGTGCCCATGCCTTCGTGGCTACGGTCACGGAACCGATGACCACGGCGAGCGCTGTGAGTACCGGGGTCGGCACGGCGCTGATCATCTGCGCGAGATACAAGGCGAGTTGAGCCGTGAGGCCGAGCAGCGGGGAGAGGGCGACGAGTAGCTCGATGGCCGCGCCGCCGAGGCCGGCGAGGGTGGTGCCGCCCTGCTCGGCAAGGTCGAGGAAGGTCGCGAAGCCTTCGGAGTCGTCCAGGGAGGTGCCCCAGTCGGCGAACGCGGCGGACATGGAGACCAGGCCGCCGGTGAGCCGGGCGGAGGCGGGCAGGAAGGCTTGCAGCAGGCCCGCGAAGCCGATCGCGAAGTTCTTGACCACGGTCAAGATGTCGCGCAGCGCGGGTCCGGCAACCGCGCTGGTCTCGCTCGCCCACTCCTTGAACTCAGCTGACTTGATGCCCGCTGAGACGTCGTCGAAGAACCCGGAGAACGCGCCCGCGGCGGCCTCGACGAACGGCGTCAAGGTGGGCAACAGGTCCCGGAGGACGGTGATGCCCTTGGTGACCACCGGCATGGTGGTGGACAGGCTGTCGGACCACGCCTTGTAATCCGACTTCAGCCCGATGAACGCCGTAGCCGCATCCCGGGTGGCCGGGGGGAGTTGGGCGAGAGCGTCGGTGTATGCCTGTTGTTTCTCGGCTGCGTCCTCGGCGCCCTCGGCGGCGGCCTTCTCCGCCTCGGCCGCGAGGGTGGCGACCTCCTGTACGGCCTCCATCTGCGGGCCGACCGCGGCCGAGAACGCTTTGACCGCCAGTCCGGCCGCGACCGCGCCCGCGGCCAGGCCGACAAGAGCGGTCGTACCGGCGGCCACCAGCGGGACCGCGCCGCCGACCAGGGCCAGGCCCTTGGCCGCGCGCACAGCGCCGGAACGGATGTTGTCGCCGAGCGCGCCGCCCATGGCCGCGGAGTCCGCAACGAACCTGCCGCGCAGGTCACGCATGCGCGCATCGGCGCCGCGGGTGAGTTCGTCGAGTCCGGCCCGCGTGCGGGCGAGGCCGCGCTGTGCCCCGGAGTCGTCGAGGTCGATATAGCCGGTGAGTTCGCCGACAGTCAGCGCCACGCGCGCCCACCTCCTGTCGTACTAGGTGGTGGGCGCGGGCCGCTACAGCAGCGGACTACCGCGGGGGTTGTTCAGGTGGTGCAAAGTGACGAGAGAGCCGGGACTCGGCCGAGAGAAGGCCGAGGATGCGCACGCGTAGCCACCGCCAGGAGCGGGCGCGCATGAGGCGCCGGTCGCCGACGTCGAGGCCGTAGATCTCGTGTAGGTCGGCCTCGATCAGAGGCCACTGTTCGAGGAGTTGGGGCCAGGTCAGTGACGCTTGCGGCGTGCGCGGGCCGGTGCCGGGCGGGAACTCGTACCACTCCCAGAGGCCGGATTCTTCGTCGTATTCGCCCCGCCCGATCGGCGCGCTTGCCGGTTCGGGGCCAGTCGAGAAGGGTCGCCGCCCGAGGGCCACACGCGCTCGGCGGTGGCCTTGTCTTGCACCACCCATACGATCGCGACGCGCGCGCAGTGCTTGAGTGCCGGCCAGCTCACGCCGTCGGCGAGCATCTGGTCGTAGGCGTCGCCGAGCAGGTCGCGGTAGAGGTCGCGCTCGGCCGCATCGCCGAGGGCGTCGGTGTCCACCTCGCCGCCGTTCGCGGCGACCGCAGCGCTCTGCACGAGTGCCTGCACGGCCAGACCGGTTTCCGCGGAGGGCGCGAGGATGGTGTAGCGGCGGCCTTTGACCGGGAGGACGAGCGTTTCGTCGAGCAGTTCGTCGATGGGCTCGAACGCCATTACGCGGCCTCCTTCGTGTTGCTCGCGGCGGCGAGGGTGAGCGTGCCGCCGCCCGCGGGCGCGGCCGGGTTGGTGATCTTCTTGCGGGGGCCCTTGCCGGTCAGGGTGACCTTGACCGTGTCGAGGTCATCGGCGGCGCCGCCGTCCGGCTCCCACGTGGCCAGGGCGTACCCCTCGTACGCCTCGTCGCGGCCCTCGCGGTCGTAGTAGCGCACGTGCACGCGCGAGGCCACGCCGAACGTCTCGGAGGCCAAACGCAACTTCTCCTGTGCGGCGTTGAACACGCCGGTGGTGGGGTGGCAGCGGTGGGCGAGCTTGGCCTCGATCGACCAGGCGAGCTCGGTCACCGTGCTGTCCGCCCACCCCTCGTCGTCGTAGGTGGTGCTCTTCTGCTGGGTCGGCTCGACCTTGGGAGCGAACTCCTGAACGCCGGGCACGAGCATCCACACGGAGGTGGTGTCGGTGCCGGTGTTGAGTTCGAGGCGGTAGCGGCGGGCGAGTGCGGTCTCGGTCTCCGCCGGTGGGGTGGGGGTGGACAACGTTCCTCCATGGGTGGTGTGCGCGGGGGCGCGGAACGGGTGGG
>NZ_SRIC01000136.1 GCF_004684775.1 Streptomyces sp. MZ04 | reverse complement strand
CCCCGTACCCGTCTCCGTCCCCCTCGCGCAGGGTCCAGCGGCGCAGCGCGGGGCGTACGAGCAGCAGCATCAGCAGGACGAACGGCACCATCAGCGCGACCCGCCAGTACTCGCCGTCGCTGCCGACGGAGGCCTGCACCCCGGCGAGCGCCGTCCAGGCCACCACGTCCACGACGGCGGCCGTGGCCAGCGAGATGCCGCCGAGCGTGGTCTTGGCAAGCCCCCGGTCGGTGAGGATCCGGGCGAGGACGGGGAAGGCCGTCACGGACACGGACAGGCCGATGAAGACGATGAACGCCGCCTTGTTCTCGGTCTCGTGGGTGCGCAGCAGGTAGTACGCGAGGCCGGTGCCCAGGACGAACGGGACCGCCGTCGAGCCGATGCTCGCGGCGGCCGTCATGCGCCCCCTGCCGCGCAGCGCATGGCGTTCGATCTCCAGGCCCACGCCGAACATGAAGAGCGCCACGCCGACGTCGGCCATGCCGCTGAGCACGGGCCGGACCGCTTCGGTGAAGAGCTTGTCGGAGACCGCCCCGTCGAACAGGGTCGGCCCGAGGAGGACCCCCGCGAGGATCTCCCCCACCACGGGCGGCTGCTGCACCTTCGTCGCCAGGTGCCCGAGCCCCTGCGCGAGGACAAGGATGAACGCGAGGTCGAAGAGGAGTAACGCCACCTCGTCGCTAGCCATACATGACCTTCTTTCGCTTGCTTCGTCGCGGGAGTCGCGCTTGCTTCGTCGCGGGAGGCATCACGGCACGCGTCGGACAACTCTCCTGTACGCGCCTACAGATCATCTATACGGTCTCTGGAGCGGGCCGCTCCATGCGGCACAATCCCCCCATGGAGATCTCCCAGCACCTTCAAGCTCTCGACGCGGAGGGCAAGTTGCTGGCCCGCGCCGCGGAAACGGCCGGGCCGGACGCCGGCGTCGTCACCTGTCCCGGCTGGACGGTGCGTGATCTGCTGCGGCACACCGGGGTCGTGCACCGCTGGGCCGCGGCGTTCGTCGCCGAGGAGCACGACTCGCCCCGGCCGATGGGCGACCCGCCCGCGCTGGACGGCGCCGCGCTGGTCGACTGGTACCGGCAGGCGCATGCCGACCTGGTCACCACCCTCCGCGCGGCCCCGACCGACGTACAGTGCTGGGCGTTTCTGCCCGCGCCGTCCCCGCTCGCGTTCTGGGCGCGGCGGCAGGCGAACGAGACGACGATTCATCGGGTGGACGCCGAGTCCGCGCGCGGGGGTGCGCCGTCGCCGATCGGTACGGAGTTCGCCGTGGACGGGATCGACGAGTTGCTCCGCGGCTTTCACGCCCGCTCGCGCAGCAGGGTGCGGGTGGAGAAGCCCCGCCGACTGCGCGTACGAGCAACGGACGCGGACGCCGTGTGGACCGTGCGGCTCTCGGAAGAGCCGCCGGTCACCGAGCCAGGCGGCACCGAGGACGCCGACTGCGAGCTGTCCGGGGCCGCATCCGAGCTCTACCTGGCGCTCTGGAACCGCGGGCCGTTCCCGCACGTCGACGGTGACCCCGCGCTCGCCGCACTGTGGCTCGAGACGTCCGGGATCTGAGACCCCACGGGAGAGCTACGACGGAGCGCTACTTGGCGGCGGGCTCCGCCAGCATCCTGCCGAGGACCTCGCGCTGCAGCGGCCGCACCTGCGTATGCAGCGCGCGCCCCTTGTCCGTGAGGCACACCTGCACCCCGCGCCGGTCCTCGCTGCACATCCCGCGCGACACCAGGCCGTCCTTCTCCAGGCGGCCGACGAGCCGGGACAGCGCGCTCTGGCTCAGATGCACCCGGCCCGCGATCTCCTGGACGCGGTAGGCACCGCCGCCGTCCTCCGCGGCGCTCTCGGACAGCACGTCGAGGACTTCGAAGTCGCTCGCCCCGAGACCGTGCTCATGCAGGGCGCGATCGAGTTCGCACAGAGTGCGCGCGTGCACCGCGAGGATGTCGCGCCATTGGTCCACGAGCTCCTGCTCGGCCTTCTTCGCCGCCATGACATCGCACCGTAGCAGAAGAATGCCCATTGTTGCATCGGAATTAAATGCACTTGCACTCAATGCATGTGCATGTACTGTGCTGCGCATGACTTCTCCGCTCACAGCTGACTCCGCGTCCCCGGAGCGCTGGTCCCCGCGCCTGTGGGGCACCCTCCTCGTGCTCTGCGCCGCGATGTTCCTCGACGCACTCGACGTATCGATGGTCGGCGTCGCCCTGCCCTCCATCGGCTCCGAACTGAACCTCTCCACCTCGACCCTGCAGTGGGTCGTCAGCGGCTACATCCTCGGCTACGGAGGACTGCTGCTCCTCGGCGGCCGCGCCGCCGACCTGCTCGGACGGCGCCGGGTCTTCCTGATCGCCCTTGCCGTCTTCGCGCTCGCCTCGCTGCTCGGCGGGTTCGTCGACTCGGGCCCCCTGCTGATCGCGAGCCGCTTCATCAAGGGGCTGAGCGCCGCGTTCACGGCGCCCGCCGGCCTCTCGATCATCACGACGACCTTCGCCGAGGGCCCGGTCCGCAACCGCGCGCTCACCATCTACACGACCTGCGCCGCCACCGGCTTCTCCATGGGCCTGGTCCTGTCCGGCCTGCTCACCGAGGCCAGCTGGCGCCTGACGATGCTGCTGCCCGCGCCCATCGCCGTCATCGCGCTGGTCGCCGGCCTCAAGCTGATCCCGCGCAGCGCCCGCGAGAAGAACACCGGCGGATACGACGTGCCCGGCGCCGTCACGGGCACAGCGACGATGCTGCTGCTCGTCTTCACCGTGGTCGAGGCCCCGGAAGCCGGCTGGGCATCGGCCCGCACGCTCCTGTCGTTCCTCGTCGCCGCCGTACTGCTCGCCGTCTTCGTACGCATCGAACTGCGCACCCCGAGCCCGCTGATCCGCCTCGGCGTCCTGCGTTCGGGACCTCAACTCCGGGCGCAGATCGGCGCGATGACGTTCTTCGGCGGCTATGTCTCCTTCCAGTTCCTCGCCACGCAGTACTTCCAGTCGCTGCTCGGCTGGTCGGCCCTGGAGACGGCGCTCGCCTTCCTGCCGGCCGGTGCGCTCGTCGCGCTCTCCTCGACGAAGGTCGGCTCGGTCATCGACCGGTTCGGCACCCCGCGCGTCATCGTGGCGGGCTTCGCACTGCTCGTCGCCTCGTACGTACTGTTCCTGCGGGTCAGCCTGACCCCGTCGTACGCGTCCATGATCCTGCCGTCGATGATCCTGCTCGGCTTCGCCTGCGCTCTGGTCTTCCCCTCGCTCAACATCCAGGCCACCAACGGCGTGGACGACGACGAGCAGGGCATGGTGTCGGGCCTCCTGAACACCTCGATCCAGGTGGGCGGCGCGATCTTCCTCGCCGTCGTCACGGCCGTCGTCACCGCGTCCGCCGACAGCGGGGACTCCTCGCCGCAGGCCGTGCTCGACAGCTACCGGCCCGGCCTGATCGTGGTCACGGCCATCGCGGTCGCCGGACTCCTGATCACCCTCACCGGGCTGCGGACACGACGTACGCGGGAGTCGGTCGTCGTCGCCAAGTCGCCTTCCCAGGACGCCGAGCGGGAGGCGGTGGCCGTCCGCGACTGACCTCGACTCATCGTCGTGAACATCAACTCCCGGTCTCCGGCGGGCAGTTCCTTGCCCGCCGGAGGCGTACCCCGGACCCCCCAGGGTGGATCAGCCCCGGGTGGATCAGCCCCGGGTGGATCAGCCCAGCCAGCCGGGCCGCACCAAGCCCGACTCGTAGGCCAGGACCACCAGTTGGGCGCGGTCACGGGCGCCGAGCTTCACCATCGTGCGGCTCACATGGGTCTTGGCCGTGAGCGGGCTGACGACCAGGCGGCGGGCGATCTCCTCGTTCGAGAGGCCGATGCCGACCAGCGCCATCACCTCCCGCTCCCGCTCGGTGAGTTGGCCGAGCGGCTCGGCGGCCGCCGGTTCCTTGGAGCGGGCCGCGAACTCGGCGATGAGGCGGCGCGTCACCCCCGGCGAGAGCAGCGCGTCGCCGTCGACCACCGCGCGTACGGCGCGCAGCAGTTCCTCGGGCTCGGTGTCCTTGACCAGGAAGCCCGAGGCCCCGGCGCGGATCGCCTCGAAGACGTACTCGTCGAGCTCGAAGGTGGTCAGCATGACCACCTTGACGCCGTCCAGGTCCGGCTCGTCGGTGATCCTGCGGGTCGCGGCGAGCCCGTCGAGCAGGGGCATGCGAATGTCCATCAGGACGACGTCGGGGCGCAGTTCGCGCACCATGCGGACCGCTTCCTCGCCGTCCGCCGCCTCCCCGGCGACCTCGATGTCCCGCTGGGCGTCGAGCAGCGCCTTGAAACCTGCCCGGACAAGGGACTGGTCGTCGGCGAGCAGTACGCGGATCACTCGTCCTCCTTCGGTGCCGTGCGGGTGGGCAGTACCGCGGTGACCCGGAAGCCTCCGCCGGGGCGCGGGCCCGCCTCGATCGTGCCACCCAGGGCGGCGGCACGCTCCCGCATCCCGGCAAGACCGTTGCCGCTGCCGCCCGCGTCCGCGCCGGTCGCGGGGCCGTCGTCGTCCACCCGCAGGGTGAGCGCCGTCTTCTCGTACCGCACCAGCACGCGCGCGTGCCGCGATCCGGAGTGCCGTACGACGTTCGTCAGGGCCTCCTGGACGATCCGGAAGGCGGCCAGATCGGCGCCGGGCGGCAGCTTCACCACCGGCCCCTGGGTCTCGACGTCGACCGTGAGGCCGGCACTCGCGGCCTGCTGCACCAGCTCGGGGAGCCGGTCGAGGCCGGGCGCCGGGGTACGCGGCGCGTCACCGGGCGCGCGCAGGGTGTCGAGGACCTGGCGCACCTCCCCCAGCGCCTCCTTGCTGGCGGCCTTGATGGTGGTCAGCGCGGTGCGCGCCTGCTCGGGGTCGGAGTCGAGCAGGGCGAGCCCGACGCCCGCCTGGACATTGATGACGGAGATGCTGTGCGCGAGGACGTCGTGCAGTTCGCGCGCCATGCGAAGGCGCTCCTCGTCGGCCCGCCGCTTGGCCGCCTGCGCCCGCTCGGCGCGCTCCTTCATCCACTGCTCACGGCGTACGCGGGCCAGCTCGGACACCGCGATGATCGCGACGACCCAGACGGCGACGACGGTCTCCTCGCCCCAGGTGCGCGCGTTGTCGCCGTCCGGCGGCAGCCACCGGTAGAGCCAGTGCGCGACCAGCAGATGCCCCGCCCACAGCATGCCGACGGCCCCCCACGCCGCCCGCCGGTGCCCCGCGACCACCGCCGCGAAGCAGCCGACCGCCACCGTGATCAGGACCGGGCCGTAGGCGTATCCGGCCCCCAGGTAGAGCAGCGCCGTCCCGGCCGTGAAGTAGGCCACGGGTACGGGGTAGCGGTGGCGCAGCAGGAGCGAGGCCGTACCGGCGAGCAGGATCAGCCGGGCCGGGATGTCCAGGTCCTCCCGGTCGAGCTGGCCCTCCGCGGCGAACCGCGAACCGACCTGCACGAACACGGTCAGCACCAGCGTCGTCAGCCACGGCAGCCTGCCGCCCTGCGCCGCCTCGTCCCGCTGGTTCCACCAGGGCGGGCCATGCCGCCACATCGGCGGTCCGCCCCAGGGCAGGGGCGGACCGCCGCGCCTGTGTTCGCGCTGCTCGTCCATGTCGGCCACGCTAGACCGCAGGGTGGCCGCGGGGCGTCAGCCGTGCGTGGCGATCACGCGTACTCCCGCTGGAGTACCTCGGGGGCAGCCGGCTCTTCCCGCAGGCCGAAGCGCCGGTGCAGTCTGCGCAGGGGGCCCGGCGCCCACCAGTTGGCGCGGCCCGCGAGGCGCATGGCGACGGGCAGCAGCACGACGCGGATGAGCGTGGCGTCCACGAGGATCGTCAGGGCGGTGCCCACGCCGAGTTCCTTGAGGAAGACGACGCCGCCGGTCGCGTACGCGAGGAAGGAGAGCGCGAGGATCCCGGCCGCCGCGGTGATCAGCGGCGCGCTGCGCCGGATCCCGGCGGCGACCGCCGGCTCGGTCTCGCCGACCCGCTCGTACTCCTCCTTGATGCGGGCCAGCATGAACACCTCGTAGTCCATCGACAGGCCGTACGCGACGCAGAACATCAGCACCGGGATGCTCGGCTCGATCGACCCGGTGGGCGTGAAGCCGAGCAGCCCCGACAGATGGCCCTCCTGGAACACCCACACCAGGCAGCCGAACATCACCGACAGGCTGAGCAGATTGAGCACGGTCGCCTTGGCCGGCAGGAGCAGGCTGCCGGTCATCAGGAAGAGGACACCGAAGGTGGCCAGGAGGATCAGGCCGACGGCGTACGGCAGCCGGTCCAGGAGGGTGGCGCGGAAGTCGGTCGTCTCCGCCGGATAGCCGCCGACCAGGGCGGGAGCGGGCGCCCGGGTGTCGCGGATCCGCTCGACGAAGGCGGGGACGTCGCCGTACATCGCCGCCTGGGCCGGGACGACGGCGAGGCGTGCGCCGCCGTCGCGGGGCGGGATGCCGGACGGGCCGGTGCGGCGGCCGTCCTGGTAACGGCCGGTGGGCGCGTCGACCTGGAACACGCCCTGGATCCGGGAGAGTTCGACGGCGTACGCCTGTGTGTCCCGCGACTCGGCCGCCTCTCGGAGCACGATCTGGACGGTGTCCGTCGGCTCGGCGGGGAACTCCTTGTGGATGGTCTCGGACGTCGTACGGGACGAGGTGCCCGAGGGCAGGGTCCGCTCGTCCGGAAGCCCGAAGCGCAGGCCGAGCAGCGGCGAGGCGGCAAGGAGCAGTACGCCGACGACGGCCGCCCCGGCTGCGATCGGTCGCCGCATGGCAGCGAGCGCGATCCGCTGCCAGCGGCCTCCGTCCGCGACCTGCGGGCGCTCCACGCGGTGCCCCCAACGGGCGAGCGCGGCGGGCAGCAGGAGCAGCGCCCCGGCCACCGCGGTGGCTACGACGAGTACACCCGCGTACGCGAACGAGCTGAGGAAGAAGAACGGGAAGACAAGGAGCGCGCTGAGCGAGACCGCCACCGTGACCCCGCTGAAGATCACGGTGCGCCCGGCGGCGGAGGTCGCCCGGACCACCGCGTCCTCCTGGGCGTGGCCCGCGTGCCGCTCCTCGCGGTAGCGGTTGATGACGAAGAGGCTGTAGTCGATGCCGAGCCCCAGACCCAGGACGAGCGCGAGGTTGGCGGCGAACGTCGACACCTCGGTGAACTGCGCGATCGCCCGCAGGCCCGCGAGCGTGCCCACGATGGACAACAGGCCGACGCCGACGGTGAGCAGCGCGGCGACCGTGCGCCGGTAGACGAGGATCAGCAGGAGGACCACGGCGGGCAGGGCGAGGATCTCGGCGCGCAGGAAGTCGGTGCGGGCCTGCTCGCCGACCTGCCGGGAGATCTCCTCCTGACCGCCCACCCAGACGGTCAACTCGGGTGTGGTGCGGGTGAGTTGGGGCGAGATGTCGGCGAGCCGCTCGCGGGTGTCGGTGGCGCTGCCCTCCAGGCGGGCGAGGATCAGGGCGCGGTCGCCGTCGGCGGCGCGCAGGGCCGGGCTGCTTCCGGTCCAGTAAGAGCTGACGTCCGTGACGCCGGGGATGTCCCGTACCTCGACGGCCAGTTGACGGGCGGCGTCGGTGGTGCGCGGCGAGTCGACATCCCCGTCGCGGGCCGTGACGAGCAGCGCGAGGTTGGGGTTCCCGGTGCCGTACTCCTCGCGCAGGATGTCCGCCGCGCGCACGGATTCCGTGCCCGGCGAGTCCCAGCGCGCCAGGTCGAGGTCGGCCTGGGCGCCCGCCCCATAGGCGCCGAGGCCGAGGAAGGCCAGGACCACGCCGATCAGTACGGCGCGGCTGTGCCGCACCACGAAACGGCCGAGCCGGGTGAGCATCGCTGTCTGCCTCTCTCCCGGGATCCCCGTGCGGGATCCGGTGCCGCCACGGTCGCGGTCACCGCTGGAAGGTCCACTGGAAGGCCCGCTGGAAGATCCACTGGAAGATCCACTGGAACGCGGGCGCCGGGTTACGCTCGGCCCATGCCTTGTGACGGGATGCGCTTCGAACTTCTGGGTCCGCTACGGGCTTTGCGCGGCGGCGAAGAGGTGCCGCTGGGGCCGCCGAAGCAGCGGGCGGTGCTCGCGGTGCTGCTGCTCCAGGAGGGGCGCCCGATCTCGTACGAGGGTCTGGTCGACGCGGTGTGGGGCGACGAACCGCCCACCCATGTGCGCAATTTGGTGCAGAAGTACGTCTCGGGGCTGCGGCGCGCCTTCGCGGGCGGGGCCGGGGCCGGCGACGGGGCGGCGCCCGCGCTGACGTGGACCGGCAGCGGCTACCGGCTCTCCGGTGCGGCGATCGACGACCTGCGGGAGCGGCGGCAGGCGATCGACGCGGCGCTCGCCGCGCGTGACGCGGGGCAGCTGCGGCGCGCGGGCGAACTCATCGACCGGGCCGAGGCGTTGTGGCGCGGCGAGTTCGCCGAGGGGCTCGGCGCACCGTATCTGGCGGCGGAACGGCTGCGCTGGCGCGAGAAGCGGCTCACCGTCCTGGAGGCCAGGATCGCCGGGGAGATCGAACTCGGCCGTTCCTTCGAGTACGTCCACGAACTCATCCGGCTCGTGGCGGCCCACCCGCTGCGCGAGCGCCCGGTCGAACTCCTGATGAACGCCCTGTACCGCAGCGGCCGTTCGTCGGACGCGCTGATCGCCTACGAGGACGCGCGGCACCGGATCGCGGAGGCGATGGGCGCGGACCCCGGGCCCGCGCTGCGGTCCCTCCACGAACGGATGCTGCGCCAGGACCCGGCCTTGCTGGCGTCCCACGCGCCCGCATCGACCTCCGCCGCGTGAGGCTGACGGTCTCCTTCTGCTGCTCCTGCTATTCCTGCTGCTCCTGCTGCTCCTGCTGCTCCTGCTACTCCTGCTCCAACAGCCCCACGCCATAGGCGAGTTGCGTGGCCGCGTACGAGAAGAACTCCGAGCGGTCCTCGACGACGCGGTTGAACTGCCCGAACACCTCGAAGCCCACGAGCCCGAAGAGCTGCGCCCACGCCGCGACCATCGCCGCGATCACCGCCGGCGGCAGATCGGGGGCGAGATCCGCGGCCATCCGCTCGGCCTCGGAGCGCAGCCCGGCGGGCAGCTTCCGCACGGCGACACCACGCGCCCGGTGCGCCTCGCGCACGATCCCGATCAGCAGCAGCCCCACGCGTGCGGCGGCTGCGACGGTGGACTGGGGCGCGCTGTAGCCCGGCACGGGCGAGCCGTAGATGAGGGCGTACTCGTGGGGATGCGCCAGCGCCCAGGCGCGCACCGCCTCGCACACCGCCGTCCAGCGCCGCACGGGCACGGCTGAGGCCACCTCGGCGTGCGCGGCCTCGGCGGCCGAGCCGAGGGAGTCGTAGGCGTCGATGATGAGGGCGGTCAGGAGCTCGTCGCGGCTGGGGAAGTAGCGGTAGAGCGCGGAGGACACCATGCCGAGCTCGCGGGCCACGGCCCGCAGCGACAGCTTGGCCGCACCCTCGGCCGCCAGCTGTCTGCGCGCCTCGTCCTTGATGGCCGCGGTGACTTCGACTCGGGCGCGGGCCCTGGCTCCGCTCGTGGCACTACTCATGCAGGCAGTGTGCCACGCATTCGGAGCAGTGCGCTGAAACGAGAGCACTTCACACTTTCGAGAGCAGTGCTCTTGCTTTGGATCACCGATCCTGTGCACACTGCCCTAAAGCGAGAGCAGTGCTCTCGTAAACTCTCTCGACCTAGGTGGCAACCATGTCCTCCTCCTCGCCCTCCGGCTCCCCCTACTACCTCAAGGGCAGCCCCCTCAACGTCCGGCTCAACGGCGTCATCGGGTGGCTGGCGCGGCGCGGCATCAGCCTGATGGGGTCCGCCGAGCTCTCCGTACGCGGCCGCAAGAGCGGCCAGATGCAGCGCGTACCGGTCAACCCGTTCACGCACGAAGGCGGTCAGTACCTGGTCTCGGCCCGTGGGCACTCCCAGTGGGTGCGCAATATGCGGGCGGCGGGCGGCGGGGAGCTGCGGGTCGGGCGCAAGGTCCGTACGTTCACCGCCGCGGAGATCCCCGACGCCGAGAAGCTGCCGGTCATCCGCGGCTATCTGGAGAAGTGGGGCTGGGAGGTCAACCAGTACTTCAAGGGCGTCACCGCCAAGTCGACGGACGCGGAGATCCAGGCGGCCGCGGGCGACCACCCCGTCTTCCGGATCACCGTCACGAAATGAGGCCCGGCCACCCACAGGCGGCCGGGCCCCGAGTCCGAAGGGGTGCGGACCCCGGCTACCGGTCGAGCGCGGAGAGCACCCGCCCCGCCATGGGATGGTTCCGCACCAGTTCGCCGAGCGTCGTCGAGCCGCGGGTGATCTTCGCGAACGCGTTCCACGCGGGCCGGAAGCCGGTGATCGCCGCGTGCAGCGCGCCGGGGCGGCGCTCGAAGATGGTCAGCATGCGCCGCCCGACGCTCATCTCCACACCGAGGCCGGCCTTGACGGCGAAGGCGTAGTTCAGGGCCTGGCGGCGGGCGTCGACCGCGTCGTGTGCCTCGCCGATCCGCACCGCCCACTCCCCCGCCAGACGCCCCGAGCGCAGGGCGAAGGAGATGCCTTCGCGGGTCCACGGCTCCAGGAGCCCCGCCGCGTCACCGCACACCACGACCCGGCCGCGCGAGAGCGGCGAGTCGTCGCTGCGGCAGCGCGTCAGATGGCCCGAGGAGATGCTCGGCTCGAAGCCCGCGAGCCCGAGGCGGGCGATGAAGTCCTCCAAGTACCGCTTGGTGGCGGCGCCTTCTCCGCGCGCGGAGATCACACCGACGGTGAGCGTGTCCCCCTTGGGGAACACCCATCCGTAACTGCCGGGCATGGGGCCCCAGTCGATGAGCGCCCGGCCCGCCCAGTCCTCGGCGACGCTCGGCGGCACCGGGATCTCGGCCTCCAGACCGAGGTCCACCTGGTCGAGCTTCACACCGACATGCGCTCCTATGCGGCTCGCGCTGCCGTCGGCGCCGACGACCGCGCGGGCCAGGACCGTCTCGCCGTCCTGCAGCACGACCGCGACGGTGCGCCGGTCGGGCACCGCGGAGCCGTGTTGCTCCACGCGCGCGACGGTGACGCCCGTACGCACCTCGGCGCCCGCCTTCTGCGCGTGCTCGACCAGTTGCCGGTCGAACTCGGGGCGGTTGATGAGCCCGAAGAGCATCTGCTTCGAGCGACGGGTGCGGGTGAACTTGCCGTCCAGGGAGAACGTCACCGCGTGCACCCGGTCCCTGAAGGGCAGTTCGAAACCGGGCGGCAGTGCGTCGCGCGACGGGCCGATGATGCCGCCGCCACACGTCTTGTAGCGGGGCAGTTCGGCCTTCTCCAGGACGAGGACACTGCGTCCCGCGACCGCCGCCGCGTACGCCGCCGACGCCCCCGCGGGCCCTGCTCCCACCACGACGACGTCCCACACGTACTGCGCGTCGTCCGCTGAGTTCTCGCTGCTCACGTTGGTCTACCGCTCCCGATCCAGCTGTTGGCCGCGCTTTCCAAGGCATCCTACGGCGGGCACCCCTGACCCCCTCCTGTGGGAGGATCACCGCACCCATACACGTACAACGTCGCACCTACGAGGAGCGTGCCCATGTCGCCGAATCCGATCGCCGAGACCGTCGCCTCACTCATGCCGAAGGCGAAGGCGGAGCTCACTGAACTGGTGGCCTTCAAGTCGGTGGCGGACTTCGACCAGTTCCCCAGGAGCGAGAGCGAGGCCGCCGCCGACTGGGTGGCGGACGCGCTGCGCGCCGAGGGGTTCCAGGACGTGGCGCTGCTCGACACTCCCGACGGCACCCAGTCCGTGTACGGCCTGCTGCCAGGACCCGAGGGCGCGCCCACCGTCCTGCTCTACGCGCACTACGACGTGCAGCCCCCGCTCGACGAGACGGCGTGGACCACGCCGCCGTTCGAGCTGACGGAGCGCGAGGGACGCTGGTACGGCCGCGGCAGCGCCGACTGCAAGGGCGGCGTGATCATGCATCTGCTCGCGCTGCGCGCCCTGAAGGCGAACGGCGGCGTCCCGGTGACCGTCAAGGTGATCGCGGAGGGTTCGGAGGAGCAGGGCACGGGCGGTCTCGAGCGGTACGCCGAGCAGCACCCGGACCTGCTCACGGCCGACACGATCGTCATCGGCGACGCCGGCAACTTCCGGGTCGGCCTGCCGACGGTCACCGCGACCCTGCGCGGCATGACTCTCGTACGCGTCCGCATCGACACCCTGGGGGGCAATCTGCACTCGGGGCAGTTCGGGGGCGCGGCCCCGGACGCGCTCGCGGCGCTGGTGCGGGTCCTCGACTCGCTGCGCGCCGAGGACGGTTCGACGACGGTCGACGGCCTCACGGGCGACGAGGTGTGGGACGGCCTTCAGTACGAAGAGGACGCCTTCCGCAAGGACGCCAAGGTCCTCGACGGCGTCGAGCTGATCGGCGCGGGCACGGTCGCCGACCGCATCTGGGCGCGCCCGGCCGTCACCGTGCTCGGCATCGACTGCCCGCCGGTGGTCGGCGCGACGCCGTCCGTGCAGGCGGGCGCGCGGGCGCTGATCAGCCTGCGGGTGCCGCCGGGCGTGGACGCGGCCGAGGCCACCAAGCTGCTGCAGGCGCACGTGGAGGCGCACACGCCGTGGGGCGCGCAGGTGACCACCGAGCAGATCGGGCAGGGCCAGGCGTTCCGCGCGGACACCACGAGCCCGGCGTACGCGGCGATGGCGGAGGCGATGGGCGAGGCGTACCCGGGCGAGGAGATGCAGTACGCGGGGCAGGGCGGATCGATCCCGCTGTGCAACACGCTCGCCGCGCTCTATCCCCGGGCGGAGATCCTGCTGATCGGTCTCAGTGAGCCCGAGGCGCAGATCCACGCGGTCAACGAGAGCGTGTCTCCGGAGGAGTTGGAGCGGCTTTCGGTCGCGGAGGCGCTGTTCCTCCAGAAGTACGCGGCGAGCTGATTCAGGCACCGGCGCGTGGGCGTTCACCGTGCGCCGTGGCCATCAGGGCCACGGCGGTCATCGCGGCCAGAACGCCCCACGCCGGTGTGAAGCTGCCCGTGAGGTCGATGAGCAGGCCGAGGGCGGGCGGCGCAAGCACGATGGCGATCTGGTTGACGGACATGGCCAGGCCCAGGGCGAATCCCGTCTTGCCGGGCGGCGCCGATTCGGCGACATGGGCGACCCACGGGCCGTACCAGCCGTAGCCGAAGAACCCGAGCCAGACGAAGACGGCGCACGCCACCGCGGGTGACCGCCCGGCGGGCGTCATGAGCGCGACCATCCCCGCGATGACGGCGATCATGCAGATCATGACGGAGGCGTAGCGCCCGGAGCCGCTGCGGTCGCTCCAGGCCGCCAGGCAGACACGACCGGCGACGCCCACCCCCTGGGACACCACGAGGACCAGGGCCGCCGTGCCCGCCGCCAGCGACGTCGTCCGGTGCAGATGCAGCACGGTCAGGACCCCGACGGCGTACTGCACCGAGATCAGGCTGGTCCCGGACAGCATGATCTTCACCATGGCCGGTTCGCGGAGCATCGCAAGGCGGGCGTCGAGCTGTTCCCTGAGCGAGGCGTGCGGGCCACCGTCGTCCTGCTTCTGAGCACCGCCGGTGGGCGGCCGCCGGTAGAACCCCATGAACACCCCGGCCCCAAGCAGCGCGATCAGCCCACCGGCCACGAGCGTCGCCCGCCAGCCGAACTCCTCGGCGACGAGGGGCAGTACGGCCGACGCGAGGGCGGCACCCAGCGGCAGCCCCGCCTGCCGGATGCCCATCGCCATCCCCCGCCGGGACGTGTCGAACCAGGCCGCGACCGACTTGCTCCCGCCGGGCTGAATCGTGCTGTACCCCGCGCCGACGACGATCAGGACACAGAGAAGGGGTACGTATCCGGGCGCGGCGCTGCCCACGAGCAGACCCACGCCGACCACACAGGCACCGCCCCCGACGACCCATCGCTCACTGACCCGGTCCAGCAGCTCCCCGGCCACCAACAGACCGACCAGCGGCACCAGTTGAGCCGCCGAGAGCAACAGTCCCAACTGAGCCGTGCTCAGGCTCAGTTCACGTTGCAGGTGGACGCCCATCGCCCCGATGCCCTGCACGAAGAATCCGGCGGCGGCCTGGGTGAAGGTGGCGACGCCGAGAACGACCCACCGGTAGCGCCACACACTGCGACCCGGCGTCTGCTGATCGGCGGTCACGGGCGCCAGTACAGCGACGGATCAGGGTGGTTGACGAAGCCGAGCTCGCGGTACAGCGGCTCACCCTCGACGGAGGCGGACAGGTCCACGCGGGAGACGTCCCGCTCCCGGAACCAGCCGAGCAGCCCGCGCATGATCGCGCGGCTGTGGCCGCGCCGCCGATGTGCCGGATCGGTGACCACGCCGATGACATGGCCGACCCGGCCGCTCGGCGAATGCGGACCGGGGAACCACTGGTCGACGGTGCCGATGCCACAGGCGGCGAGACCACCGTCGCCGTCACCGCCGCCGTCCACGACGAGGATCCGCGTGTCGTCCGATGCCAGCTTCTCCTTCAGTACGGCGACCAACGCGACCCGCCAACCATCCCCCGCCGAGGCGGGGTTGAAGAACTCGCCGCCGAGGTCGCCGAAGAGCGACGCCCGCAGGCGTACGAGCTCCGCGACGTCTCCCTCGACCGCCTGCCGTACGGCGATGCGCTCTCTCTGGTGTCCCGTGTGCTGACTCATGCGGCCCACAGTGCTGTAATGGTCTTATGCACCTCAACCCTTACGGCGAGGATGCCGTGAACCTGGCAGCGGACCTGGCCAACTGCCCCCCGGCCAGCCCCGACGAACTCGCGGACCGCTGCCGCGCCGCCGGGCTGGCACTGGAGCACCCGGTCACGCCACGGGACCTGGACCGCACGCTGGCCGCACTGGCGGCGTGGGAGAAGGCCGTCGACGCCCCCGACGAGAACGAACGCGCCGAGCTGGTCAACCGGATGCTGGCGGAGGCCGCCGCCTACCCCCGCCTGACCGACCACGCGGACTCCGGCTGGCATCTGCACTACCGCGACGACCGGCAGCCGATCGGCTCTGTGCTGTTCTCGCTGTTCGCCGTGGGTACGGCACTGCATCTGGCGGGCCGCGGCATGCACCGGCTGCGGCGGTGCGACGTGACGGAGTGCACCACGATCTTCGCCGACACCTCCCGCACGGGGCGGCAGCGCTACTGCTCCCAACGGTGCGCCAACCGCGACGCGGTACGCCGACACCGCGCACGATCCGCCGCGTGAGCGCGGCGAGGCTCCGCACCATGGGGATCCGGTGACCGAGAAGACGCCGTCCGCCCCGCACGCGGCGGCCGACGGATACGCCGGACCCTAACGGCTCTCCGGCCCCGAACCGCCCGGAACTTCCTGCCGGCCGACCGGAGCGCTCGCCTCCAGGTACAGCGGGACCCCGCTCTCGCGCGCCCGCAGCGCCCAGCGAAGTCGCTCGTAGCGCACGGGAGGCAGCAGCCGCGCCGCCTCCTCCTCGGTGACGAACCGGCAGTCGCGCAGCTCCGGTCCTGGCAGCAGCATCCGCCGCGCCTCCTCGCCGTCGAGGTGCCCTCCGTCGAAGAGGAAGCGCATCCCCCCGTAGCCCGGCGGCAGCGGCGGCTCCCAGTCGACGACCAGGAGCCGGGGAGCTTCGGTGAGGTGGATGCCCGTCTCCTCGGCGACCTCACGCACGCCGGCGCTCGCGGGAGCCTCGCCCGGTTCGACGACGCCGCCGGGAAACTCCCAACCGGCCTTGTACGTCGGGTCGACGAGCAGCACCCGGTCGTGCTCGTCGAAGAGCAGCACTCCGGCGGCGAGCGTCTCCCCGGTGGGCTCCGGGGTCTGCACGATGTCGCAGACGGACGCGGCACCGGTGCGTACGGCGTCGGCGACGCGCTCGGCGGTCTCGTAGGGAGTGAGCGCGCTGGTGTCCACGCGCAGGGCCTCCGCACCGAGCCAGCCCGCGAGCGCGGCACGGTAGGGCTCGATGTGGTCGAACGACCACTGCCGCACCCGCATCTCTCCGTCGGGCAGGTCGGCCGGGACGGGTCTGCCCGTTATTCGCTCCCGCAGGATCGTTTCGTCCGGGGCCAGGACGACATGGCGTACGGCGATCCTGCGCGAGGCGAGCCCGCCGAAGATCTCGTCGCGGTAGTCCTGGCGGAGCAGGGTCATGGGCACCACGAGTACGCCGCCGACCTCGGCGAGCAGCGCCGCCGCGGTGTCCACGACGAGCCGCCGCCAGATCGGCAGATCCTGGAAGTCGCCCACCTCGGCGAGGTGCTTGGGCGGCAGCAGATCGGGCAGTCCGCCGCCGATGACCTCGGGGTCGAAGAGTGTGCTGTTCGGGATCAGCTCGATCAGTTCCCGTGCGGCGCTGGTCTTGCCCGCACCGAACGCGCCGTTGATCCAGACGATCACGGTTCCCCCTCTTCTGTTGGCCCCCTGTGGCTTGCCCGCAACACCCTGCCACGGAAACCAGGCCCTGATGAGGCGGCCAACGCCCGGGCCGAAAGCCGACCGAGAGCGTCAAGCTGTTCACTTCAATTTCACCCTATTGAGTGGCAGTGGGGCTGCATGAATCGTTCCCGCACTCCAGGGTGCGCCCTCCACCGCTAGCGTGATCCGTTAGGCGCCCCAGCCCCTGGTGACCTCTTGATTCCGGCACTTCCGACACGGCCCGGCTCCCGCGAGGTTCCGGTTCGTCCTCGGCACTGGGGGGACGTATGCAGCTCGACGCACTGGACGAATTCGCCTTCGAAGAATCCAACCCACCGCTTCGCGTCTACGGGCTGAATGGTGCGGTCGTGGTCGAACTCCACGGCGACATCGACCTGTTGACGTATCAGAGAGTGAACCCGCTGCTCGATCCCATCACCGCGGGCCCCGCCCAGACCGTGATCATCGACCTGCGCGAGACCACCTTCTTCGACTGCTCCGGCATCTCCCTGCTGGTCCGCGCGCACCGCCGTACGACGACCAGGGGCGGCCACCTCTCCGTGGTCTGCACCCACGCCCTGACGCTTCGCATCCTCAGCATCGCCGGCCTCACGGCCATGCTGTCTCCCGTGCCTACGCTGCGGGCGGCGCTGGAGGCGGCGGGGTAGGAGGACAGCGGGCTTCCGCGGAAATCCGTTTTCGTACGGCGCGGGAGAACTCCTACCCTGACGGCGTGGCGACTCAGATGATCATTGTCAACGGCGGGTCAAGCTCGGGGAAGTCCGGGATCGTGCGGTGCCTGCAGTCCGTTCTTCCGGATCCGTGGCTGGCGTTCGGCTGCGATTCGTTCGTCGACGCGATGCCCGCGAGGATGCAGGCATCGGACGAAGGGATCGAGATCGCGGCGGACGGCGGGGTGAGCGTCGGGGCGGAGTTCCGGGCGCTGGAGGCGGCCTGGACGGATGGCATCGTGGCGATGGCCCGTGCCGGCGCCAGGATCATCGTCGACGACGTCTTTCTCGGCGGAGCCTCGTCCCAGCAGCGCTGGCAGAAGGCGCTGGGCGAGCTGGACGTGCTGTGGGTCGGCGTGCGCTGTGCCGGTGAGGTCGCCGCGGGCCGCGAGATCGCGCGGGGCGACCGGACCCAGGGCATGGCCGCATTGCAGGCGGACGTGGTGCACAAGGGCGTGACCTACGACCTGGAGGTGGACACGACGCACACCGAGTCCCTGGTGTGCGCCCTGACCATCGCCGCCCGGGTCCGCTGATCCGCTGATCCGCTGATCCGCTGATCCGCTGATCGAGAGCTTCGCTCCCGGCCTCACCCCTTGCTCGACCCCAACGTCAGCCCCGCGATGAAGTGCCTTTGCAGCAGCAGGAAGACGAGGACCGTGGGCAGGGCCACCAGGACTGAGCCCGCGGCCAGCAAGTTGTAGTCCGTGAAGAACTGGCCCCTCAGATTGTTCAGCGACGACGTGATCGGCAGTTTGTCGGGGTTGGATATGAAGATCAGGGCCCAGAGGAAGTCGTTGTAGATCCAGGTGAATTCGAGCGTTCCGAGGGCCGCGAGCGCGGGGCGGCACAGCGGCAGCGTAATGCGCCAGAACTGGGTCCATACGCCCGCGCCGTCCACGATCGCCGCCTCCAGGATTTCCTGCGGCAGCGTCCGCATGAAATTGGAGAGGACGAAGACGCAGAAGCCCACCTGGAAGCCGATGTTGACGATGATGATCGCCCAGTACGAGTCGTATAGGGTGAGTGAATCGGACATCCACCAGGGCAGCGGGATCTTCAGGAACAGGACGTAGAGCGGGGTGACAATCACCTGCGGAGGCAGCAGATTGCCCGCGGTGAAGAACATCAGCAGGAGCATTCCGCCGCGAATGCGCAGCCGGGACACGGCGAAGGCGACGAACGCCGCGAGGAAGAGCGTGACGAGGACCGCCGGCACCGCGATGAGCAAGGTGTTGGTGAAGTACTTGCCCATGCCGGAATCGCTGTAGGCCTGGCGGTAGTAGTCGAAGGAGAGGCGCTCGGGGAAGGAGAAGTAGCCGTGCTGCGCCGTCTCTTCGTACGGGCGCAGGGAGGCGTAGACGGCCAGGAGGAGCGGTGCGAGGAACGCCAGGGAGACGGCCGCCAGGAAGATGTGCACGCCGAACCGGCCCGGACGTCGCCCGCGGCCGGGGGGCTTTCGGGCGGGCGGTGCCTGCGGGGCGGCGGGTGCCGTGGTGTGGATGTCGGCGGTCATCGGTCGCGCGCACCTCGCAGCTCTTGGACCAGGAACGTCACGATGAATCCCAGGGAGACGGTCAGCAGGACGACCGCGATGGCCGAGCCGAATCCGATGCGGCTGGCCTCGCCGATGATGTTGTCCGTGATGAGTACGGAGAGCAGTTCCAGGCCATTGCGGCCCTTGTTCACCGCGTACACGATGTCGAAGGCGCGCAATGCCTCGATGACCGTGATGACGCCGACGATGACATTCACCGGGCGCAGGGTCGGGAAGACGACGCGGAAGAAGGTCTGGCGGGCATTGGCGCCGTCGATCTGCGCCGCCTCCTTCAAGGCCGGGTCGACGGATTTCAGTCCTGCCAGATAGAGGATCATCACGTAGCCCGTATGCCGCCAGCTCGCGGCGAGCATCATCATCCAGAGGTTGATGTCGGCGTTTCCGAGCCAGTCGATGGGGTCGTTGCGGTCGTTGAGGATGGTGTTGACCACGCCCTGGTCCGTACCGAGGATCAGTTGGGCCATGAATCCGACGACGGCCAGTGAGAGCACCACCGGCATGTAGAGCACGGACTGGTAGAAGCGGCTGAAGCGGACTCCGCGGTCGATGACGACCGCGAGGAGGAGGCCGAAGGGCGTCGCGACCAGGCCGAGGAAGGCTATCCACAGGAGGTTGTGGCGGACGGCAGGCCAGAAGGCCGGGTAGTTGTCGACCAGGCTCTCGTAGTTCTTTCCGCCGACCCATTCGATGTCGCCTATGCCGTCCCAGGAGGTGAAGGACAGGCCGATGGAGGCCAGGGTCGGGCCCCAGATGATGACGATGTCGATGAGGACGGGAATTCCCAGCAGCACGCTGAGGACGGCGATGTCACGGCGTGAGAAGCGCCGTGGGCCCCGTCGTCCGGCGCGCCGCGCGGTGGTCTTCTGCGGCACGGAACGTAATCCCCGCTACTCAGCTGACGTCCGACGAGAAGATGTCCTTCTTCTGCCGCTCGATGCTCTTGACGAGTCCGTCGACGTCGTTCGGATCGTCGATGAAGTCCTGGAGGGCCTTGATCATGACGGTCTGCGCGAAGTCGGGCCGGGTGTCCCGGTCGAGGAACTGCGATATCTGCTTGGCGCCGGCGACGAGTTCGGCCGATTTCTTCTGCAGCGGGCTGTACGTGCTGGTGTCGGCTCCGTCGTTGACCGCGACGTTGTTGGGGTCACCGGACAGATAGATGCCCTCGGCCTTCGGCGTACCGAGCCACTTCAGGAGTTCCTTGGCGCCGTCGACGTTCTTCGACTTCTTCGCGACCAGGAATCCGTCGATGGGCGCCTCCACCGCGTCCTGCCCGTACGCCGGGTCGATCTCGGGGAAGGCGAAGAAGTCGATGTCGTCGCGTTCCTTCGCCGGGAACTGCTGGCCGGGGTGCGGCATTCCGAAGACGGCCATGCCCGTCTTGCGCTGCTGGAGACCTTGTCCTGCCTCTTCCCACGTGCGGCCGAGCGCGCCCTTCTGGTAGTACGGCATGAGTTCGCGCCACAGGTCGAAGACCTTCTTGACCTTGGTGTCCGTCCAGGCTTCCTCGCCCGCCATCAGGTTCTTGTGGAACTCGTATCCGTTCAGCCGCATGTTGATGTAGTCGAAGGTGCCCATGGCGGGCCAGCCGTCCTTGTCGCAGAAGGCGACCGGAATCCCGTCCTTGCTCATCTTCTTGGCGAGCGCGATGAAGTCGTCCCAGGTCTTGGCCTGTTCGTAGCCCTGCTTCTCGAAGAGGCTCTTCCGGTGGAATACGGCCCACGGGTAGTAGTAGTACGGCACGAAGTACTGCTTGCCGTCGTGTGTGGACTGCTCCTTCAACGCGTCCGAGAAGCCGCTGAATCCCTTCCACACATCGCTCACGTCGATCAGCAGGCCCTTCTCCGCGAAATACTGCATGCGGTAACCGGCGAACCACATGAAGACGTCGTCGGGTGATCCCTGCAGATAGCGCGTGATGTTCTGCTGGAACTCGTTGTGCTCTGTCGTGTTGACCTTGACGGTCTTCCCGGACTTCTTCTCGTACGCGTCGAAGGCGGCGGCGAACGCCTTCTTGGGCACCGCGTCCGAGGAGTTGGAGCCCATCGTGACTTCGTCCTTGTTGCCGCCGGGGCCTTCGCCACAGGCCGTGAGCAGGGCCGGAAGGGTGACCGCTCCGGCGCCGGCGGCGGCACCCCGGAAAAGATTCCGTCGGGACATCCGATGTCCTGACATGCTTCGGCGCGCAGCAGGATCACTGAACGATGACTGTGCCATGTCCCCCTCCTCGGGGTGCAACCAAACACAACCGAACGCGAGGATTGGGATCCCACTCCCAAGTGCCACCGCAGTCAAGGGTTTCAGCGTTCGACTGTCCGAACCGTTACCACTCCCCTTCCAACAGAGTCCAACACGCTCTACCGTAAGCGCGCACCTCTGGCACGTACATGCAGTCCCCCAACTTCTGCGAGTACGGAGGAACGTAACCATGCGTCACCTCACCTCCCGCACCATCCGCCGAAGAGTCGTCGGGTCGATCGCCGCCGCTCTGCTGTGCGGCGCCGGCCTCACGGCACCGGCCGTGGCACAGAACGCACAGAACACACAGAACGCACAGAACACACAGGACATGGACGGCCGGAGCGGGGGCGGCTCCGCTCCGGCCCCCGC
>NZ_SRIC01000135.1 GCF_004684775.1 Streptomyces sp. MZ04 | reverse complement strand
CCACCGTCCCCACCGTCCCCACGCGACCCAGGACGCCCCGATGAAGGACTCCGTGCCCATCGAACGACCCGTCATGTCCGCGTACTCCGTGCCCGCGGACGCCCCGGAGGCGGACGGCACCCTCGCCTGGGAAGCCACGACGATCGTGATCGTCGAGGTCACTGCGGGTGACGCGACGGGAACGGGGTGGACCTACGCCCCCGCCGCCGTCGCGTCCCTGGTTGATGAGCAGCTCGCGCCGGCCGTGACCGGGCTCGACGCCGTCGACATTCCCGCCGCGCACGACGCGATGGCCAAGGCGGTCCGCAACACCGGCCGCCCCGGCGCCGCCTCGTGCGCGCTCTCCGCGGTCGACATCGCCCTGTGGGACCTCAAGGCACGCCTCCTCGAACTCCCCCTCGTACGTCTCCTGGGCGCGGCCCGCGACAAGGTTCCCGTCTACGGGAGCGGCGGCTTCACGACGTACCACGACACGCATCTGGCGGCCCAGCTGACCGGCTGGGTGCACGGTCAGCACATCCCGCGCGTCAAGATCAAGGTCGGCGAGAGCTGGGGGCGGGCGGCGGCCCGCGATGTGGCGCGGGTGCGCACCGCGCGTGAAGTCATCGGCCCGCAGGCCGAGTTGTACGTCGACGCGAGCGGCGGCTACACCCGCAAGCAGGCGGTGCGCGTCGGCCGCGTGCTCGCCGAGCACGGGGTGGGCCTGTTCGAGGAGCCGGTGCCGGCGGACGATCTGCGCGGGCTGGCCCTGGTACGGGACGCGCTCCCCTGTGATGTGGCGGCCGGTGAATACGGCTGCCACCTCCCGTACTTCGCGCGGATGCTCCCCTCCGTCGACTGCCTCCAGGTGGACGCGACCCGCTGCGGGGGACTCACCGAGTGGCTGCGCGTCGCGGCCCTCGCGCAGGGCCACGGCCTGGAGGTCTCGGCCCACGGAGCCCCGCACGCACATGCCGCGGTGGCCGCCTGCGTACCGAATCTGCGGCACATCGAGTGGTTCCACGACCATGTGCGGATCGAGTCGATGTTCTTCGACGGGGCCCTCGACCCGACGGGCGGCACCGTGCGCCCCGAGGGCGGCGTCGGGCACGGTCTCGAGCTGCGGCACGCGGAGGACGTGGAGGAATACCGGGTCGCGTGAGGGCGGGCCGCATGTCATCCGCCAAGTCGCCGGAAACGATCTCGCGTGCGGGCGGGGCCAACTAGGCTCGCCCGTATGGAGATCCTGGGAGCCACGCTGCGTATCTGCGTCGAGGACCTGGAGTCCTCGGTCGCCTTCTACGAACGTCTCGCGGGCGGCCCCGCGCAGCGTTTCGAGCGTGGGGGCGTCTCGGTCGCGGCGGTCGGCTGCTTTCTGTTGATGAGCGGCCCCGAGCGGGAGCTCGAGATCCTCCGCAAGGTCTCAGCGACGATCGCCGTCCAGGACGTCGACGAGGCGTACGCGGTCCTGAACGCGTCCGGCGCCCGTGTCATCGCGGGCCCCGTGCCGACCCCGGTGGGCCGCAACCTCATCGCGATGCACCCGGACGGCGCCGTCTTCGAGTACGTGGACCGGCGCGCCGCGACCTGAGCCGTATCCTCCACGGCAGGCAGGCCGAACGGAGGACGGTGCACGTGGCGGGGAGTACGGAACGGACGTCGTTGAGCGCCCAGGCGCGCGAGGCGGTCCGCCGGCGCATCGTGGACCGCCGCTGTCCGCTGGGTTCGCGTCTGGTGGAGCGTGAGGTCGCCGAGGAGCTGCGGATGTCCCGCGTGCCCGTGCGGGAGGCGCTGGGTCACGGTCAGCCACGTCTTCTGCCTGCCGTACCTGTCCGACTCCGAACTGGACAAGATGGCGGCCGACTTGGGCGAGCAGGACATCTCCCTGACGACGGTGGCGCCGAACGAGTCGCTCGTCCTGCCGATCGCGAAGCTGCGTGAGCACGGCGTGCGTGTCGGGCTCGGCTCGGACGGAGTGCGCGACGCGTGGAGCCCGTTCGGCAACGCCGGCATGCTGCACCGCACGCACATACTCGGCTGGGTCACCGACGTCCGCCTCGACGACGAACTGGCCGAGTGCTACAGGGTGGGCGCCCACGGCGGCGCAGACGTGGACATGCCGCAGCGGGACATGGTCGTGCACGGGGGCCGAGTGGTGGCCAGGAACGGCGAGTTGGCGTAGCGACGACCGCGGTTCCCTTCACAGTCACCGCCCGTGCCGGGCTGCCCAGGTCCCGGCACGGGCGGTCCTCATGTCCTCATGTCCTCATGTCCTCATGTCCTCAACCCGACGACATGTCCTCACTCCTCGAACGACGCCGCCGCCCGCATCCGGAAGTCGTACCGCTCCGGCAGCTCCTCGTCCGTCGCCGCGCGCCACAGCTCGCCGAGCACCTCGGCGCCCTCGCGCAGGTCGGCAGGCTCGAAGCCCTCGTCGAATATCGCCCGCGCCGCGGCCTTCTCGCCCTCGGCCAGGAGCAGTTGGATCTCGACGAGCCGGAAGCGGCCCTCCGCTCGGGTGACCGTGTGCAGGCGGTCCCATATGCCGCGCGCCGCACCGTGCCGTCCCGCCCTGAGCAGCACGGCGATCGCCTCCCGGCCGAGCGCGGCGCTGGCGGACGTCCACAGGACGCCGTCGTCGCGCCGCTCCTGGCACAGGTCGTCGAAGGCCTCCGCATACCGGTCGGCGGCCCTCTCGATGTGGCCCGACTCCTCGTCCGCGACGGCGAGGCAGCGCAGCAACGGCCAGCGGGACGGGGCGAGTTCGAGCCCGCGCTCCCAGCTGCGCACCGCCTGGGCCAGGTCACCGGCATGCCACTGTGCGACGCCCAGGTGATACTCGGCGACCGGCCGCGCGGGCGCCGTCTCCAGCATGTCCCGCCAGTGCGGGGCGACGAGGGTCGGTCCCGGCGGGGCGACACGGCGCGGCTCGGGGACGGCGCCGGAGTGCAACAGCTCGACCCACGGCGCCTGTTCGGGGCCGAGCGTGGCCTCGTCGAAGGGCGTGCCGGGCAACTTGCGGCCTGCGCGGAGCACTTCGAGCGCTCCCCAGCCGGAGCCGGTGGCGAGCACCTCGCCCGGTTCGGCGTCGGCGCAGGGCCGCCAGGCCGCGTACGCGGCGTCCACCGCGTCCCTCGGCAGGGCCTGGGCGAGCCGCTGTTCGGCCTCGCCTCGCGCGGCGCGCCAGTCGCCGCCGTGCACGACGTCGGGCGCGGCGGACAGCGGTCCGTACGACTCGAGCCACGCGAACTCGGCCTCGGCGTCCAGGCGTACGTGCTCCAGCTGCGTGCGCGCGAGACCGGCCTGAATCTCCGCGTATCCGCCGGTGCCCGGTTCGGTCAGCCACTCCTGCCAGCGCCGCCCGCCGGTGCCGGCACCCCAGACGAAGAGCTTGCGGCCGCGCTGCAGGTCGGTCGACGTCTGGACGAGCCCGTGCCCGTCGTCGTCGAGCGCGGCGATCCACCGCCGGGCCTCGTCCGGTACGTCGTAGAAGTAGTCGGCGGCGTACTCGCTGCGTGGCGGGTACGTCCGGTCCACCCCGTCGGTCTCCGGCACCGGCACCTTGCGAAGGCCGCCCGCGTACCCGAAGTGCCAGGCCTCGTCGGCCGGGGCGAGGACGCGGCGCTCCTGGGGCACCGCGATGTTGGACCACCAGTACACCGGCACCGGCTTCTCGTGCGGATTGCGGATCCGCACGCCGACATGCAGGAAGTCGGAGTTCTCGGGCAGCCACAGGTCCACCTGGAACGGCACGTCCCGCAGCCTCTCCCACTCCCAGAGCCGCAGCATCTCGCCGCCGTCGGGCGCGGTCACGCGGGCGGCGTGCAGGGGCGCGCAGGAGAGTGTCGTATGGCCGGTGGCGCCGATGTTCCATTCGATGCCGCCGGAGAACCAGGCGCCGTTGAGCGCGAAGTCGGCGGGCTGCAACACCGGGTTGCGGTAGAGGAGTTCACGGCCGGTCGGCTTGTGGAAGAGGGAGTGGACGCGGCCGCCGAGGCCCGGCAGGACGGTGGCGCGCAGCCGGTCGTTCTCGATGACGAGGGTGTCGAGCGTCGTCTCGGCGCGCTCACGCCCGTACCCGTCGAGCACCCGGGTCGGCAGGATGCCGCGCAGCGGCTCGTATCCCAGCTGCCGCGCCATGTCGCGCGGCAGCCCTTCTCTGCCCCGCTCATCCAGCGCGTGCACCCTGCGCAACGGCCGCAGGGGCGGCAGCGGGTTCTCGGGGCCCAGGGGGGCGGCGGGCAGCGTCAGCACGTCACGTCGCACGGTGGTCGTCATGATCACCATGGAACACGCTCGTGGCGGTCCCGACCAGGGGCTCCGCCGGTCAGAGTTGGGTAAAGGCAACGGGGCGCGATACCGCACCGTACTCAGCCCGCGCGGCGACTCATCTCCGTGGTCAACGCCCACCGTTCGTGATCGCGCCACGCCCCGTCGATGAAGAGGAAGTCCGGCGAGAATCCCTCGAGGCGGAAGCCGCTGCGGCGGGCGAGCGCGATGGACGCGGCGTTGCCGGGCTGGACGTTGATCTCCAGGCGGTGCAGTTCCAGTACGTCGAAGGCGTACCGCACGACGAGTCCCAGCCCCTCCCGCATCAGTCCGCGCCCCGCCGCGTGGGCGAAGGCGCCGTATCCGAGCGCCCCGCACCGGAAGCCGCCGTCGACGATGTTGTTGATGTTGACGAACCCGGCGACGGCGCCGCCCGCCGCCCGTTCGCAGAGCAGGAACCCGGCTTTGGCGGGGTCCTCGACGAGTGCCGTCGCGTACGCGGCGTAGGCCTCGCCGGTGGCGGGCGGGAACAGCCAGGGGCGGTGCAGCTCACGGCTCTCCCGCGCGCGCGTGGTGAATTCGGGGCCGTCGGCGTAGGTATAGGGGCGTATGCCTATGCGGGGGCCCTCGGCGAGATGGTTGGTGCGGTCGTCCATCCGGCCACGCTACTTCCGCCTCCGCATGAAGTACGCCCCGCAGAGCGCGCCGATCACGCCCATGCCGAGCAGCGCCATCCACAGCGGCAGGGTCACCTCGGGGATCAGGAGTCGGATCTTGGTGTTGCCGGTGTTCTCGAAGATGAAGACCAGGGCGAGGACGACGAGCGCTGCGACGGCCACCCTGCCGGGCGTCATGGCGTCACGGATGCCGCCACCCGAGCCGCTCTTCTTCGAGCCGCCCGTGGAGGTGCTGGGACTCATACGTGGACCCTTCCGTCGGAGCTTCGGTCACCCTCCCCTGGCGACCAGCATGGGCCGCCGGGGAGGGTTTGCGCGCGGTGGGTGCCGCTCCGGGGTGGGGGTGTGGGCCGTACGGGTGAGTCCGGGGTTCAGCGGACGACGGGGAGCTGGAGCACCCCGGTGTCCTCGGGCGCGCTGGTGACCGTCACCGGCTTGACGCCCCTGTTCCCGACGTACGCGTCGTCACTGGCCGCGACGGTGAACTGCAGCTTGTGGCCCGCTTCGTACCGGTGCACGATTCCCGGCAGCGAGAGGGTGAACGGCTTGGTCACGTCCGGGACGCGCACGGGGGCCACGAGCCGGTGCACCAGCGTCTTCTTGCCGTCGGGCGCGATGTCGTACAGCTTCGCGAAGAGGACCAGCTTGTCGGCGGCATCGCCGGAGTTCTGCACCTTCTCCGTCCGGGGCGAGACGACCTTGAGGGTCGCCTTCGGGGCGCCCACCACGTCCACCGGGGCGGTCAGCGGCTCGCTCGTCCAGTCGAGGCAGGTGCCCTTGGTGTCGCGCGGTGCGGGGTCGGGAAGGCCGATCATCCCGGCCAGGGAGCTCTCCGAGTGGCTCGTGGGGATCAGCCAGTTCCGGTACTCGCGGCTGCCGCGCGCGACCTTCGCGCGGTTGTCGACGAGCTTGCCGTCGCCGGAGAGATACAGCTTCTGGCTGAGCGCGGGCACCTTCGGCGCGGTGGCGTAGGAGCCGTTCGGTCCGCTGTCGCCCGGCACCCAGTCCCGGTGGTAGGCGAAGGCGGGCCCGGTGTCGACGCCCTTCTTCTGGTGGAGGTAGCGGTCGAACCACGACAGGATCCGCTTGCCGACGTAGCTGGTCTCCAAGTTGCCTTCGGAGAGGTTGAGTTCGCCGGACGCCGGGTCGGTGAGGCCGCCGCTGTGGCCCCAGGACTGCCAGATCATCTTGGCCGTGGTGCCCTGCGCCTTCAGTGTCTCGTACGTCGCCTGCGCCTCGTTGAGGTTGAAGAGGCTGTCGGCCTGGCCCTGGACGAGGAGGGTGGGCGCCTTGACCTGCGGCAGGTACGAGACGGGCGAGACACTGCGCGCGTACTCCTGGAGTGCTGCGGTCTTGTCCGCCGGATAGCGGCCCGAGTTGAGGGTGCGGATCGTCTCGCAGGCCTGCGTGGCGAAGTGCAGGCAGGTCAGGGAGTTGATCCGGGACGGGTCCAGGCTCGGCACGAGCAGCGGCTGGCCCTCGCCGATGAGGTAGAAGCCGTTCATCCACTGCCACTTGGCGGCGCCGGGGACCCGGCGGTTCGAGGCGTTGTTCGGGTCGAGCGAGTAGCTCAGGTCGTTCCAGGTGATCAGCGGTACGAGGGCGTCGACCCGGTGGTCGACGGCGGCCGTCGCCAGCTGGATCGCCCCGCCGTAGGAACCGCCGATCATGCCGACGCGGGGGTCGGCCTGCGCGTCCTTGGTGACGTAGTCGATCGTCGTGCCGTCGTCGGCGGCGCGCTTCCCGGCGAGGAAGTCGATGAGACCGGAGGCCGCCTTGCCGTCGATGTCCGGGTCGTCGAGGGAGATGAGGCAGCCGGACTTGCCGAAGCCGAGCCCGGAGTAGGCGAGCCCGACATAGCCGCGCTCGGCGAAGGCCTTGGCGGTGTCGGCGGTCCCGTCCGACTTGCTGCCGCCGAAGCCGTTGGTGGTGAGCACGGCGGGCGCGGGGTGCGCGGCGTCCACTCCGGCGGGGCGGTAGAGGTCCGCGTCGACGGTGCAGCTCCGGCCGCCCGCCTCGACCGTGAACTTCAGTGCGGTGACGGTGTATTGGCCGGTGACGCTCGCCGGGGCGGGGGCCGCGAAGGCGAGCGGTGCGGCGAGCGCGGCTCCCATGGCGAGGGCGAGCGGCGTGCGGGACCGGGAGACGGCACGACGGGGTGCGGTACGACGGGACACGAGACCTCCACGCTGAGGACAGCCGACTACTGACCGGTAAGTAGCCGGCCAGGGTCATGTTGTGACACGTGTCATGTCGGGGTCAACGCTCGTGACAGGAGTTTCTCGGCGGATCTTGACGAAAATTCAGTACGTGGATCTCGAAGGAGATCCGGTACGTCGCCGCCCCGGCGCCCGGCAGGCGGCCCTCACACCAGCGCGGGCACCTCGAGCGTCAACGTCCCCGCGTCCGCGTCCAGTTCACCCGGCACCCCGAACGGAACCGTCAACGCGCCCTCGCAGTGCCCGAATCCGAACTCCTCGACGATCGGCACCCCGAGCCCGCCGAGCCGGTCCAGCAGCAACGCCCGCACCGTGTCGTACGGATCGCAGTCCGCCCACGAGCCGAGCGCGACCCCGCTCACGCCCTGCAGCCAGCCCGCGCGCCCGAGTTGGGTGAGATACCGGTCGAGTCGGTACGTCTCCTCACCGGTGTCCTCCAGGAAGAGCAGCCCGCCCCGTGCCGACGAGCGCGCCCCGGGGGCGCCGACGTCCGCGGCGAGCAGGCAGAGGCAGCCGCCGAGCGTGACCCCGCGCGCGCGGCCCGGCACGAGCGCACGCCCGCCCGACGCGATCAGCTGGACCCGCTCCGGCTCGAAGAGCGTGGCCCTCAAGTGCTCCTGCGCACGGGCGTTCTTGAGGAAGTCCGCGGCCGCGACCATCGGGCCGTGCAGCGTCGCGAGGCCCGTCCGCGCCGCGAACGCCTCGTGCAGCGTGGTGATGTCGCTGTAGCCGACGAACACCTTGGGACCCGCCGCCCGCATCGCCGCCCAGTCCAGCAGCTCCACCATCCTGGCGACGCCGTAACCACCGCGAGCGCAGAGCACCGCGGAGACGGAGGGGTCGCACCACGCCTCCTGGAGGTCGCGGGCCCGGTCGGCGTCCGTGCCCGCGAGGTAGTCGAACCCGGGGTGGCGGTCCAGGACATGGGGGGCGACGACGGGTTCGAGGTCCCAGCCGCGCAGGATGTCGAGGCCCGCCTGGAGCCGGTCCTCCGGCACCGGTCCGCTGGGCGCGACGACAGCGACCCGCGCACCGGGCGTCAGACGTGCGGGGCGTATCAGAGGCTTCACTTGGACAGCTCCAGGGTGGGGACAGGTCCCGCCAGATTCAGGCCGAACACCTGGGCGTACAGGGAGAGTTCGGACTCCAGGGCCCGCACCATCGTGTCCGCGCGGCGGAACCCGTGCCCCTCGCCGTCGAAGGCGATGTACGCGTACGGCACGCCCCGCCCCTCCAGCTTTTCGATGAACCGCTCGGCCTGCGCGGGCGGGCAGATCACGTCGTCGAGCCCCTGGAGGAGCAGGAACGGCGCGGTGACCCGGTCGGCGTGGGTGACGGGCGAGCGCTCCGCGTACCGCCCCGGCACCTCCTCGAAGGACCCGACCATCGAGTCCATGTACCGGGACTCGAAGTCGTGGGTCCCCCCGTCGACCCACTGCATGAGGTCGAGAACGGGGTAGCTGATCGTGCCGCAGGCGTACACGTCCGTCGTGGTCAGCGACGCCGCCGTGGTCCAGCCGCCGGCGCTGCCGCCGCGGATCGCGAGACGGTCGCGGTGCGCGGTGCCCTCGTCGGCGAGGGCGAGCGCGACGGCCGCGCAGTCCTCGACGTCGACCACGCCCCACTGCTCGCGCAGCCTTTCGCGGTAGGCACGGCCGTAGCCCGCCGAGCCGCCGTAGTCGACCTCGGCGACGCCGATGCCGCGCGAGGTGAAGTAGGCGATCTCCAGGTCGAGCACGAGGGGCGAGCGGTCGGTGGGGCCGCCGTGCGCCCACACCACGTAGGGCGGCAGTTCGTCGTCGGGCGCGATGCGGGTGGGGTGGTGCGGCGGATAGACGTGCGCGTGGATCTCGCGTCCGGCCGGGCCGCTGAAGGTGCGGATGCGCGGCTCGGGGTAGTACGCGGTGTCCACCGGGTCGTCGTGGGCGGCGCCGATCACGCGGGCGCGCCCGGTGCTCGTGTCCAGCTCCACCACCTCGTACGCGCTGCGGGGGCTCGCCGCGACACCGACGACCCGGGTGCCGCTCACCGCGACGGTCGACGCGAACTCGGTCCAGGGGCCCGCCGCGTCGACGACCTCGCCGGTCTCCGGGTCGAGCACGCCGAGCGAGGTGGCGCCCTTGCCGTGCACGACGGCGATCAGGCCGCTGTCCAGCGGCGCGAACCAGCCGGAGCCGACCTTCCACAGGGGTCCCGCGAACTCCTCGTCGCGCGAGCACAGGGGCGTTCCCCGGCCCCCGTCGGCCGGGTCCTGGCGGTACAGGTTCCACCATCCGGTCTGGTCACTGGCGTAGAGCAGCCGCCCGTCGACGCCCCACTCCACCTGCGCGATCGACTCGCGGGGCCCACCGGCGACCGCCCTCGGCGCGCCGAACGTGCCGTCTTCACGGACGTCGGCGACCAGCAGTTCCGTGCCGTCCCACGGCATCCGGGGGTGGTCCCAGGCGATCCACGCGGCGCGGGCGCCGTCGGGCGAGAGCCGGGGCCCGGTGATGAACCGGTGCCGTTCGTCGGTGAGTTCACGCAGCGCGCCGCGGTCCTGTGCCGCCGAGCCGTCGAGCGGCACGGCGACGGCGACGCGGCGCACGTCGGTGGGCGCATCGCCGGTGAACTCCTCCATGACGCACCAGACTTCGCCCCGGTCCAGGTGCACGCGGGGGTCGACATAGCGCAGGCCGCAGCCGATGTCGGAGAGCGGGGTGAGCGGGCGCGGTCCGTCGCCGGGGCGTTCGGGTTCGTACGCGTACAGCCGCTGGTCCGGGAAGTTCGCGAACACGACCAACGGACCCGCAGCACACTCGGCCCCCGCCCAGGCGTGCCCGCCGTACTCCATGACCCGGCTGCGCACGTTCCACGGAGCGGGGAGCACCGATTCCTCCACCCCGTCCGGACGCCGCCGCACCAGCGCCCGCCTGCCGCCTTCCGCGGGCCGCGGCTCGGTCCACCACGCCTCGGCCCCGACGAACCCCACGTGGGCCGGAGAGCCGTCGTGGGCGGCTGCGAGTGCGGCGTCGATGGGCGACGGCCACGATCCGTACGCCTGGGTCTCTCTCATGTCCCTCTCTTCCCCCATGTCCCTTTGTTTCCTAGGCGGTTGGTCATTCCCTAGGCCGTTCTCAGATAGCGGTCGAGGACGCGGACGCCGAAGTGCAGGGCGTCGACCGGCACCCGCTCGTCCACGCCGTGGAAGAGGGCCTGGTAGTCGAAGCCCCTCGGGGTCTTCAGCGGCGAGAAGCCGTATCCCGTGATCCCAAGGCGCGAGAACTGCTTGGCGTCCGTGCCGCCGGACATGCAGTACGGCATCACATGCCCCTCGGGCGCGAACTCCTCCACGGCGGCTCGCATCTTCGCGAACGTCGACGAGTCGACCGGCGCCTGCAGCGCCACCTCTCGGTGGTGGAACTCCCAGTCGACGTCCGGGCCGGTGAGTCGGTCAAGGGTGGCGACGAACTCTTCCTCGCCACCGGGCAGACAACGCCCGTCGACATAGGCGACGGCCTCCCCCGGAATCACATTGACCTTGTAACCGGCCTGCAGCATCGTCGGGTTGGCGCTGCCCCGCACCGTCGGCTCGATGAGGCAGGCGGCCGGGCCGAGCTTCTCCAGGAGCGCGTCCACGTCGAATCCGGGCGCGTCCGGATCGGCCTCCACGCCGTAGAGCGCGGCCAGATCGAGCAGCGCCGCGCGGACCGTCGGCGTGAGCCGCACCGGCCAGCGGTACTCCCCGATGCGGGCGATCGTCTCCGCCAGCCTGGTCACCGCGTTGGCGTGGTTCACCTTCGAGCCGTGGCCCGCCTTGCCGCGGGCGGTGAGCTTGAGCCAGCCGGTGCCGCGCTCGCCCGCCGCGATGGGGTAGAGCTGGTTGCCCCGCCCGTCGTGGAAGGTGAAGGCGCCGGACTCGCTGATGCCTTCCGTGCACCCCTCGAAGAGGGAGGCGTGCCGGTCGGCGAGGAAGCCCGAGCCGTCCTCCGCGCTCGCCTCCTCGTCCGCGGTGAACGCGATGACGATGTCCCGCCGGGGCCGCACGCCCGCACGGGCCCAGCCGCGCACGACGGACAGGATCATCGCGTCCATGTTCTTCATGTCGATGGCGCCGCGGCCCCACACGACACCGTCGCGGATCTCCCCGGAGAACGGGTCCACGCTCCAGTCGGCGGCCTCGGCGGGCACGACGTCCAAGTGCCCGTGCACGAGCAGCGCGTCGGCCGACGGATCCGTGCCCTCGATGCGCGCGACGACGTTCGTACGCCCCGGCGAGCACTCCAGGAGCGTCGGTTCGAGCCCGGCCCCGCTCAGACACTCGGCGGCGTACTCGGCGGCGGGCCGCTCCCGGCAGTCGCCGCTGCCGCGGTTGGTGGTGTCTATGCGGATGAGATCGGACGTGAACCGCAAGACCTCCTCGAGAGCCAGGTCATCGACCTGCGCTCTCCCCCGCCTGCTCAGCCATACTGCTCCTCCACGGCGGCGGAGGCGATCGTCGTGACCGCCTTGAAGGTGCGGATGCCCTCGTACATGGTCTCGCTGGTGTACGCGACCTTCCGCTCGCCGCTGCGCCGCACGCCCGGCACGACGGTGGACGCCATCGCCAGATGCTCGGCGTCGAACTCGAGCTCGACGGTGAACGGCCCGCCCTGGACCGGCTGATGGCGCGTGGCGAGCACCGCCGCCTCCTTCGCCGCGGCCCGGATGTCGGCGGCGGTACGTGCCGGCGTCCGGCAGACCGCGGCGTACCGCGAAACATGGTCCTTGACGGCCACCTTCAGCGCACCGGGCGCGTAACCGAGCGCGTCCTCACAGGCCAGATCATCACCGGTGACGAGCACGACGGGCACGCCGTACTCGGCGACGACATGGGAGTTGAGCAGCCCTTCACTGGCGCGTACGTCGTTGACCCACACGCCGGTGATCGAGTTGGCGAGGTAGGTGTGCGCGAGCACACCCTCCATGCCGGCGCCCGCGTGATAGCCGATGAACGCGATGCCGTCGACGTCGTCGTGCTGGACCCCTTCGACCATGGAGAGCGACTTATGACGCCCGGTCAGCATCTGGGCCCGCTCGTCCAGCTGCTCCAGGAGCAGATTGCGCATGGTCCAGTGCGCCTCGTTGATGAGCACCTCGTCGGCACCACCGTCGAAGAAGCCGAGCACGGCGGCATTGACATCCGAGGTGAACATGGCCCGGCACCGCTCCCACTGCGGCGTACCGGGCAGCACATCGGCAGGCCAGGTCACTCCGGTGGCGCCCTCCATGTCGGCGCTGATGAGGATCTTCATGCCGCTTCACGTTACGCGTCGACGGCGGGGGCGACCATCCAGCGTGCCGGGCGAACTGACGCCGGTCGAGGAACTACGCGGGACCGTCGACAAGGTGCTCCCCTTCGGCGTCCTCGTCCACCTTGCGGACGGAGTCGTCGGGCTTGTCCCTTACAGAGAGGTCCACGGCCGGCCTGCGGCCGGTCCGCCGGAGGACTTCGAGGCCGGCGACGAGATCACCTTCGTCGTCACGGACATCGAGCGGCCACATCGGCGGGTGTTCCTGAACATTTCGGCGTGAGGTCGGGGGTGACGGCGGATGATCCCTGCGGTACGTCGTTGTCATGCGGTACGTAGCTCAGAGAACGACGCGGCGCCTTGACGGCAAGGTGGCCTTCGTCACCGGTGCGGCCGGGGGGCTCGGGCGCAGTCACGTTCAGCGGATGGCGGAGGAAGGCGCCGACTTGGTCATCGTGGACATCTGCCGGTCGGTCGACACCGTGCCCTATCCGCAGTCGACACCGGAGGAGCTGTCCGACGCGGTCGAGGAAGTGCGGGCCCTGGGCCGCCGTGTCGTGGCGCGAGAGACGGATGTGCGCGATCGAGCCGCCCTCCAAGAGGCGTACGACGCCGGGCTCGCCGAGTTCGGGCAGATCGACATCGTCGTCGCCAACGCCGGGATCGCACCGCTCCTTGTGGAGGACAGGGTGCAGGCGTGGCACGACGCCATCGACGTGAACCTCACCGGCACCTTTCACATCATCGAGGTGGCCATCCCGTCGATGGTCGCCGCCGAGCAGGGCGGCTCGATCGTGATCGTCAGCTCCACCGCCGGGCTTGTCGGCATCGGCGGGGCCAGCAACGGCGGCCTCGGCTACGCCGCCTCCAAGCACGGTGTGGTCGGGCTGATGCGTACGTACGCCAACAACCTCGCCCCGCACAACATCAGGGTGAACTCCGTGCACCCCACCGGCGTGGCAACCCGCATGGTCGCCGACCCCGCCATCGCCGAGTTCGTCGCCCAGGACCCGATTCTGTCCGAGACGGCGCCCAATGCCCTTCCGGTGGACACCGTCGAACCGGTCGACGTGTCCAACGCCGTCCTGTGGCTGGCCTCGGACGAGGCCCGCTACGTCACCGGCGTCACGCTGCCCGTCGACGCCGGGTTCATCAACCGTCGCTGAATACCTGAGCCAAAGGCGGAGCGCCATGACCGAGCCCTACGCGGACATGATTTTGGTGGGTGGGCACGTCAAGACCTCCTCGGGCTGGGCCCAGGCACTCGCCGTACGCACCGGTGTCATCGACATGGTCGGCAGCCGCGAGGACGTGCTGCGGCGGCGTGGACCGGACACGCGGGTGACGGACCTCGCCGGCGATACCGTTCTTCCCGGCCTGCACGACCTGCACGTCCACCCGATCTACGCCGGAATCCGTGAACGCCGCTGCAAGATCCCGCAGGGCTCGAGCCTGGCCGACACCCTCCGCATCGTGGCCGAGCACATATCCCGGGCCGCCCCCGGCGCGTGGGTCCTCGGCGGGCAATGGGACACCTCCGCGCTCGGCACCGCCCCGGAACGGACCATGCTCGATGCCGTCGCGCCCGGCAATCCGGTCCTCCTGGAGGACACCAGCGGACACAGCTCATGGGCGAACAGCGCGGCACTCGGGGTCGCCGGAATCGGCCCCGGCACACCTGACCCGCTCGGCGGCTACTTCGAGAGGGACGCCGCGGGCAATCCCAGCGGCATACAGCGCGAGACCGCCGCCGATCTGCTCGCCGCCTCGGCCCCCACCCCGGCCGACGAAGAGGTCGAGGCGGCTCTGGAATGGGCTCTCGGAGAGATGGTCTCGCACGGGATCACGTCGTTCACCGAAGCCGCGGTCGGGTTCACCGCCGGGCCGCGGGCTGAGCTGCGCGCCTACACCCGTCTCGCCGCGCGCGGAGCCGTCAGGCAGCGCGTGCGCCTCTGTCTCGTGTGGTCCCCCAACGACCCTGTGTGCGAAGAGGTGATCGCGACACGGAACCTCTACGCGAGCGGTCACATCACGCCCGACTGCGTGAAGATCTTCCTCGACGGAGTACCGACCGACAGCCACACGGCGGCCATGCTCGAACCGTACAAGGACACGGTGGAGGGACGAGACGACGAGGCCGGCCGGCACGGGCTGCTCGCGATCGCGCCGGCGGTCCTCGAGCGGGCGGTGACCCGCTTCGACCGGATGGGCATCACGGTCAAGTTCCACGCGGCCGGCGACGCGGCGGTCAGGGCGGCGCTGGACGCCGTCGAGGCCGCCCGCACCGCCAACGGGCACGGCCCCTGCATGCACAACGTAGGACACTGCACGTTCGTGGCGAAGACCGACATCGAGCGTGCGTCGCAGATCGGCGCGACGTTCGAAGTCTCTCCCTACCTGTGGCAGCCCTCCCCCATCTGCTCCGACATCGCGGCCGCCGTCGGCCCGGAAGCGGTCGAACGCGTATGGCCGGTGCGCGAGATGCTCGAGGCCCGCGCACTGGTCGTGGCGGGGTCGGACTGGTGCGTCGTGCCGTCGGTGAACCCGTGGTCCGCCATCGAAACGCTCGTCACCCGGCAGGAGCCGGGGGGCAGCTCCGACTCCTTCGGCGCGTCCCAAGCCATCACCCTGGAAGAAGCCTTCGACCTGTTCACCGTCAACTCCGCCCGCCAGGAAGGCATGGAGAATCGTGTCGGGCGCATCGAACCGGGCATGCTGGCCGACATCGTCGTCGTCGGCCAGAACCCCTTCGAAGTGCCGATCGCTCAAGTCCACGCCACCGAAGTCAAGATGACGTTCATTGAAGGTCAACTCGTCTTCGACGCAGGGGCGCGGAAGGAGTCCGTGTCCTAGGTGGTCCATGCCCGGCGTTCCGCGCCGCGCGGGTCACAGAGGGCGGCCCATCGCTCGCCGATCCGCATCGTCGTACGGCGTTCGGTGTCGTACGCGTCCCAGCCCGGGTCCCCAGTCCTGGCGAACCGCACCCACGCCGCACGGAGCCGTTCCGCCAGGCCGTCCGGAACCGGGGCCGAGCCCAACAAGCCCTGCGGGCCGCGCAGTTCTGGCAGATCCGTCCGCCCGAACAGGAACGGGACCTCCACCGCGTGCGCGGCACCGATCGCGCCTCGCCAGTCGAACTCGTAGTGGAAGGTGCGGCGCCCGGCGGTGGCGTACGCCTCCGCGAGCGCCCACGTCCCCCGGCCGAACAGCGCGTCGCCGAGCACGGCCGAGCGCAGTTCGGCATCCGGGGTGCCGGGTCCGGCGGCGGCCCGGTACGCGGCCAGGAGCCCGGCCGGGTCCGGGTGCGCCCGCGTGGCCGCGCCGTGCGCGTCCTCGCCGTCGGCGGCCGGATAGAGGTTGCCCTCCTGTGTCGTCGTCCCGAGGAGCAGGTCGACGGCGGCGGGCGGGGTCTGCGCGGGCTGCACCGGAAGGACCACGCTGAACGGGGTCAGCCCCATCAGCGGGTCGTCCGCATCCGGCGTACGCAGGTCGATCCCGGAGAGCCGGCCGACGACCTCGACAAGGCGGTCGTCCGGCACCGCCGCGAAGGCATCGGCATGCGCCTCGACCCCCAGCTCCCGCGCCGCCGCCCGCGTCACCCGGGCGGCCTGCCCCGGGGTGAAGGCGCCGAGCCCGCTGCCGCTCTGCACGATCGCCCGCCGCAGCAGCCCTCCGGCCTCGGGCGCGGCCGCCACGGCGGACACGATCGTGGCCCCGGCGGACTGGCCGAACAGGGTGACGGCCTCGGGGTCACCGCCGAAGGCCGCGACGTTCTCCCGTACCCAGCGCAGCGCGGCGATCACGTCGAGCAGTCCGCGGTTGCGGGGCGCGCCCGGCAGGTCGAGGAAACCCTGGACGCCGAGCCGGTAGTTGACCGTCACAAGGACCACGCCCTCGCGGGCGAGTGCGGTGCCGTCGTAGAGCGGCGCACTGGTCGATCCCGCGGTGAAGCCGCCGCCGTGGACGAAGACCATGACCGGCAGCTCGCGGGCATCGCCTGCTCCGTCTGCTCCGCCCGCTCCGTCCGCTCCGTCCGCTCCGTCTGCTCCGTCCGCTCCGTCCGCTCCGATGTGGGGCGTCCATACGTTCACCGTCAGGTAGTCCGCACCCCGGACCCAACCCGGCCCGAAATAGGGGAACATGTCGATGCCGCCGAGGCGGCGTGCGGCCTGCGGCGCGGTCGGCCCTAGGACAGTGGCGTCGCGGACCCCCGGCCAGGGCGCGTGCGGCTCGGGCGCGGCGAACCGGCCCGCGCCTCGGGGCGGGGCGGCGTACGGGATGCCGAGGAACACCCCGATGCCGCCCCGCGTCAGGCCCCGTACAGAGCCGAGCGCGGTCTCCACGGTGGGGTTCGGGGAGGTTGTCGTCGTCATCGCCGGTCAGCCCTCGTCGACCGGGGTGTGCGAGGTGTCCGGGGTGTGCGAGGTGTCCGGGGTGTACGGAGTAAAGGGGGCCCAGCCCTTGATGGCGAAGCCGCCGCCGTCCCGGGCGACTTCAGCCGCACCGTGGCCGCCGAAGTGCGCCGGGAACAGCAGCCCGTTGCGGTCGGCCGCCCAGCCGAGGACCCGCCACCGCGCTGTCCGTGACCGGCCGGGATCCTCGCAGAAGCAGCTGTTCGCGTCCGGTTCCAGGATCTGCACGGGACTGTGCAGCAGGTCGCCCACGAACGCGGCCCGGTCGGTGCCGGACGCGAGGGTGAGCACGGCGGAGCCAGGGGTGTGTCCCGCGGCGAGTTCAAGGCGCAGATGCGCGTCGATCCGGTAGCCGTCGCCCTCCCACAGCAGGGTCCTGCCCGCCTCGTGCACCGGGGTGACGCTGTCCTCGAAGACGTGGGCGTTGCCGTCGCCGAGGACGGAGGTGTGGCCGTTCGCCGGGTTCCAGAACTCGAAGTCGTTCCGGTGGATGAGGTAGCTGGCGTTCGGGAAGGTGGGCACCCAACTGCCCGCGTCGAGGCGGGTGTTCCAGCCCACGTGGTCCGCGTGCAGATGGGTGTTGACGACCAGGTCGACGTCCTCCGGCTCGACTCCGGCGCGGGCGAGATGGCCCAGGAAGTCGGTCTCCAGGTGATCCCAAGGGGTACCGGGGCGTGGCTTGTTGTTGCCACCCCCGGTGTCGACGAGGATGACCCGCCCTTCGCTGCGCAGCACCCATGTCTGCAGCGCGGCGTTGACGACGGGCGGCTCTCCCGCGACGAACTCCGGCCTCAGCCAATGCTCTTGCGCCTCCCACACGCCCTCACTGCTCTCGGGTACGAAAGCGCGTGGTGTGAACCCGATCGGTCCGTAGAACTCGCGGACCCGGGTCACGGTGACATCGCCCAACTCGATGGTGTCCATACCCTCAAGGCTGCGCGGGCCCCCGGAAGTCCGCCACACCCTCTCCTGCCTATCCCCGCCAGGGAGAGGCAACCGGCTTGTGGGCAACGGATACTGGACCGCATGGACGGACAGCGTGGACAGGGCGGACAGGGCGGACAGGGCCCCCTCGGCGCGTTCCTGCAGGCCCGCCGGTCCCGGCTGCGGCCCGAGGACATCGGCCTGGACACGTACGGGGAACGGCGTCGTGTCCCGGGCCTGCGCCGCGAGGAGCTCGCCATGCTCGCCGGGGTCAGCGCCTCGTACTACGCGCGCCTGGAGCAAGGCCACTCGCACAACGCGTCCCCGGAGGTGCTTGACGCGCTCGCCCACGCACTGCGTCTGGACGAGGCCGAGCGCCTGCATCTGCGCGACCTCGCGGGCGTCGCGGTCCGGCGCCGCCCGGCCCGTCGGCCGCCGCCGGAGCGGGTCGACGTACAGACCCGTACGCTCCTGGACTCGATGCCCGACGTGCCCGCCGTCGTCACCGGCCGACGCGCCGATGTCCTGGCCTGGAACCCGCTCGGCCACGCCCTGTTCGCCGGCCACCTGGACCCGTCGGCGCCGGAGCGGCCGGCCGGCCGCCCCAACATGGCCCGGCTCCTCTTCCTCGACGCGCACACGCGCGACCTCTACATCACCTGGGAGGCCAAGGCCCGAGCCGTCGTGGCCAATCTGCGCCATGCGGTGGGCCGTCATCCCGACGACGCATTACTGGCCTCCCTCATCGGCGAACTCAGCATGAACAGCGCGGAGTTCGCGACGATGTGGGCCGATCACCGGGTGCGGCCCTGCACCATCGCCGAGCATGAGATGCGGCATCCGCTGGTGGGCTCGCTGACCGTCACCCAGCAGGCACTCGGCATCTCGGACGACCAGGTCCTCGTCGTGGCGACCGCCCCCGCGGGATCGGAGGGCCGCACGGCCCTCCAACTCCTCGCGCAGGCGACGGCCGCCCCCACGACGGTCCCGGCAGTCACGGGGCCCTGAGCCCCCGGCCGATTCACCGGCTGCCGGACGCCCGGTCCCGGTCCGTGCACGGCGCGTCAGCCGCACCGTCCGCGACAGTGCGGCCCTGCCCCGTGGGTCCCGAACGCGGCACGTTCGTGCGCACCAACCACTTCCTGACGCCGGCACCCGCCGCCGAGGAGAAGTCGTGGCTCTACCAGCCCGATTCGGGCGAGCGCCACGACTTCGTCCGCGCACGTCTTTCGCGTACGGAACCCCCGGCCACCCTCGACGACCTCGCGGCCTGCCTGGTGACGGGGGACGGTGAGCCCCCGGTGACCTGCCTGGTGACGGGGGACGGTGAGCCCCCGGTGACCTGCCTGCCCGACCTCGACCAACCACTCGGCCGCCGCTGGGCGAGCCTGGCGGCCGTCACCCTCGAACCGGCGACACGCACCGCGCGGATCCTCGACGGCACCCCCGCCGACATCGGCTCGCGGGACTGGCGCACCCTCACCGCCGGCTGACGCTGCCGCTGAGGGCGCGGCCCGCCTCGATGCCGCTGCGGGCCGCGCGGAAGGCCCCGGTCGCGACCACCGCCCAGACCGCGATGGCGGGCCAGAGCAGCACCTTCCCGCAGGTCCAGAGCGCCGGGATGTCCGCTGCCGTGGACGTGGAGAGGGACGCGACGGCCGTCATCCCGAGCGGGAAGACGGTGGCCCAGCGGCGTACGTCGTAGCGGAGGCGCGGGCGCAGCAGTTCGCAGCCGACCAGGACGGCGTACCAGGCGAGCGCGAGGCCGAGCGTGACGAGGGTGACGGTCCGCAGGACGTCGTGCGCCCCGGTCGCCCAGTGCAACGGCCCATGCGGGACGGATGCGGCGACCAGCTTCGATCCGGCGAGCGCGGAGATGGCCATGGCGCCGGCGATGATCCAGTGGTCGCCCTGGCCGGTGGCGAGTTGGCGGAAGTCGAAGCGCCACAGCACGACGGCGTACAGGAGCAGGCCGACGGCGAAGAAGGCGAGGGCGGGCCACATCAGCCACGCCTGCCGGTCGGCGGTCGCCACCGTCGCGGCGAGCACGACGATGGACTGGGTGGCCACGCACACCAGATACGCGGCGCCCGGCAGTCTGCTCTGCCAGTGCCGGATGACGTGGGACATCAGCAACGGCCAGAGCAGTACGCAGACGCAGAGCAGCGCCACCGACACCGGCTGCCTGCCGAGGAGGGAGATCCGGGTGCCGAGGACCGCCGTCGCGGCGATGGCGGTCAGCGCGGGCGATGTGTCGATCTCGTGCCGCCAGCGGTCCCGTTCGGCCAGCAGATGGCGGCCGAAGACGGAGGCCAGGGCCAGCCAGACCACGACGGCCACGAAGAGCAGCACGCGCGACGCCCATTCGGCGCCGAGGAGATGCAGCCCGACGGAGAGCACGGCGGTGGCCATGACCGCGGCCCCCGTGGCGGGCGGCAGATCGTCGAGCCACTGCGCCCAGCGGGGGCCACGGCTGCTGGCTGCGTCGCTCGGCATGCGCGGCTCCATCGGCGTACGAGTCCCCGCCCGCGATCACAAGCCCCCGCCCGCGATCCTGACACGGCCCGAGGACTCCGGCATGTCGGCCTCCGACGCCGCGAGCCGAAGCGCGTCGAGGACGAGCGCCAGGTGCGGCTGGCGGGCGTCTCCGGTCCTGTTGAGCACGGAGACCGTACGGGTCACCGGCCGGGCGAGGGGGTGCAGGCTGATGCCGGTGGTGTCGGCGGGCAGCGCCATGCGGGGCACGAGGGCCACGCCCGCCGCCGCACCGACCAGGGCGGTGAGCACGGAGAAGTCGCTCGCCAGGGCCGTGGCCCGGGGGACGAAACCGGCGGCGCCGCAGGCTCGTTGAGTGAGTTCGTGGCAGGAGGTCTCGGGTCCTGGCAGCAGCCAGTTCTCGTCGGCGACACGGGCGAGGTCCGCCTTCCGGCCCGGCTCGAGGCGGAGCCGGGCGGCGGTTTCCGGGTGCAGGGCGAGCAGCACCGGGTCGTCGAGGAGGCGGTGCTGCTCGCAGCCGGGAGGAAGGACGCGCGGGAGCAGGCTGTAGGCGTGGACGACGGCCAGGTCCGCCTCGCGCCGGCGCAGGGCGTCGACGGCGGGGCCCGGTTCGTGCTCGGCGATGCGCAGCTCGGGGGAGGCGGCCTCGTGATCCCCGGTGAGCGTGCGCCACACCCTCGGGAGCAGGGCCCGCGCCGCGGAGGGGAAGACGGCGACGCGGACCACACCGCGGTGGCCCGCGCGCAGCGCCCGCAGATCGGCCTCGGCGGCGGAAAGACCGCCGAGGATGACTTCGGCGTGCTCCACCAGGAGGCGGCCCGCCGCGGTGAGGCGCAGGGTGCGGCCCTGCTTCTCCAGGAGCGGGAGGCCCGCCTCCTTCTCCAGGGTGGCCAGTTGCTGGGAGACGGCGGGGCCGCTGAGGTGCAGGGCCTCGGCGGTGGCGGTCACCGTGCCGTACAGCGACAGATCGCGCAGCAGACGAAGGCGACGTACATCAAACAAGAAGCTCACCTTCCTGATAGGAGAAGAAAGAGTAAATAGACCTTTTCAATGCTAGGCGGAACCCTGGAGACCGTGAACACCAGCGCGCACCGCCTGCCGGTCTCCCCTCGCC
>NZ_SRIC01000134.1 GCF_004684775.1 Streptomyces sp. MZ04 | reverse complement strand
CAGGAAGGGACGGGTGGGGTCCAGCGGGCCGCCGGTGGGGATGCCGCGCGCTGGGAGCATCGGGGCCAGCTCCTCGTAGACCTCCTGGGCGCTGCCGTGCCGGTGCTGGGGGTCCTTCGCCAACAAGCGGAGCACCAGGTTCTCCAGGGCCTCGGGGATCTCGGCGCGCAGGCGGCGGACCGGGAGCGGCGGTTCGTAGAGGTGGCGGTGGAGGACGCCGAGCGCGGTCGAGCCGGAGAACGGGACGTCGCCGCTGAGGAGTTCGTGGAGGAGGACGCCCAGGGCGTACAGGTCGGTGTACGGGCCGACCGCGCCGCCCATCGCCTGCTCGGGCGCCATGTAGGCGGGGCTGCCGATGGGTGAGCCGGTGTGGGTGAGGCGGGTGGTGTCGGTGTCCATCACCGAGGCGATGCCCAGGTCGAGGATGGAGACCGTGCCGTCCTGCTTCACCATCACGTTCCGCGGCTTCAGGTCACGGTGCACGATCGGCACGGCGTGCACCGCGGAGAGCACGGCGCAGAGCTGCGCTGCGACGGCGACGGCCCACTGCCAGGGGTAGGGGTCGTGCTCGGCGAGGTGGTCGCCGAGGTCGGCCCCGTCGACGTACTGCATGACGAGGTAGAGGTCCTCGCCCTCGGTGCCCGCGTCATGGACGGTGACCAGGCCCGGGTGGTCGACCTGTGCGGTGACGCGGCACTCGCGCACGAAGCGGCGGCGCAGCTCTTCGGCCTCGGCGCCCGCGACCCGGTCGGGGCGCAGGAGTTTGACCGCGACCCGTCGGTCGAGGCGTTGGTCGTACGCCGTCCAGACCTGGCCCATGCCGCCCTGGCCGATGAGCGTGGAGAGTTCGTAGCGTCCGGCTACGACGCGGCCCCCGATCCCCAGTGACACGGTCAGCTGCCGCCTTCCTGCTTGCGCAGGTAGTCACTGAGCTCATCGAGCTCGGCCTGTACTTGGTGGATGCGGGCCGGTGCGGGGCGCGTGGGCGGCGGCGGTGTCTGCTGGGCCGGCGGCGGGTGCGGCTGCGTGGACTGGAGGTGGACGGGAGCGGGGCCCTGCTGCTGCGGATAGCCGTAGGTCGGCTGCGGCTGCTGCGGTACGTAGCCCGTGAACTGCGGCCGGCGGAACGGGCTGAAGTGGCGTATGTCCGCGAACAAGTAGTAGGCGACGGCGGCCACCAGCGTGCTCAGGAGGACGACCATGCCCGCGTTGCCGGGGCCCTGGAACTCGTCCGCGCCCGGGTCGACGCCGATCAGCACGACGGCCGTCACGTCGAGCGCGGCCACGATGCCGAACAGGACCCAGTCGTACGACTTGCGGGTCACGATCGCGAGCCGCAGCATCGGCCCCCACGCGGCCAGGCCGCACGTCACGACGGCGAGGACCACGAACAGCACGCGCAGCGTCACATGGGTGCCGCCTGAGGGTGGCGGCGGTTGCTGCGGCGCGTAGCCGTGGCCGTGCATGGCTGCTCCTGGTGCCTGATGCGGCCGTACGCGCCCACGGGCGAACGCACGGCCGGATGGTCGAGATACGAACGGATGCTGATTCGAGCGTATAGGCCGACAAGGAGAACCGGTCCCGGGTTGTACCGAACCGTTGCCGTACTGGTCACGTCCTGATCGCGGCCCTGTCCGGAACCCGGTCGTGCCACTTCGCCGGAACCCTCCCGTTCACTCCGGCGGAAGCGTTCCGTCCGTCAGCCCGTCGTGCAGCCCCCGCACCAACTGCTCGCCCAGCCTGCCCGCGAGACGCAGGCTGTCCTCGAAGGCGGCGAGCGCGCGGAACCGCTCTCCGTAGCCGCGCTGTCCGGTCAGCGGCAGGCGGGGCACCTGGAGGCGGCGGACGTCGAGCCTGGCGGCGGTGGAGGCGTAGCTGCTCGCCTGGCGGTTGTTGGCGGTGCCGCGCAGGAAGCCCGCGAGGAACCAGGGGTCGAGGGCGGCCGCGTCGGGGCGCAGCAGGGTGAGTCCCCTGCCGAGCACGGCGCCCGCCGTCGCCTCGTCGATGACGCGGGCGGCCGTTCCGCCGCCGGTCACAGGGATGACGACATCGCCGATTTCGGTCACTACGGAGTCTGCTGTCAGCGGGTCGACAGATCCGGAGGGTGCCATTCCGGCGAGCACGTCGTGTTCGGTGAGCACCCGGCTGCCGGGAGCGCCCGAGCCCGTTCCGGTACGCAGCGACAGCGCCCCGGAGCGCGCGAGTTCCCCCACCGTCGAGAGCGGCCACCGGACGGCATCAGTCGTCTCGGCGGGCGGCGGCATCAGGTCGGCGGTGCGGCGCACCACGTCGCCGAGCCGTTCGCGCACCGCCGTCAGCTCCTCGGCGCCGCCGCCCGCGGCCGGTGGCGGCAGGCGACGTGCGGGGGCCAAGTCGACCTCGTCGTCGAGGAGTTCGAGTACCGGTACGCCGCGGGCGAGGCCCGGCCGCTCGTCGAGGGTGCCGTGCCGCTCGAAGTGGCGCCAGACGTCGAGGACGGCGTCCTGCACCGGGCGCCAGGCCTGCCGGTCCCTGCCGTCGGGGGCGGCGAGCCCCGCCGTCTCGACCAGGAGCAGCTCGGGCGGGACCTGCGTGTTCGGTACGGGGCGGCTCAGGACCCAGACGTGCAGCGGGATGTTGTACGGGGGCGCGGCGCCGGTGGGCAGCGCGATCACGGCGCGCAGGGCGCCGCGGCGCAGGAGATCGGCGCGCACCCGGCGCCCCGAGCGGCGGGACGCGGCGGCGGGCGGCATCAGGAGTACGGCGGTGCCGCCGTCCTTGAGGCGGGCCAACGCGTGCTGGACCCAGGCGAGTTCGGACTCCGTGCGGGCCGGGAAGCCGTACTCCCAGCGGGGGTCGTAGGCGAGTTCGCCGTGCCCCCAGTTGCGCTCGTTGAACGGCGGGTGGCACAGCACCGCGTCGGCCCGCTCGTCGGCGAAGGCGTCCGCGCGCAGGGTGTCGGCGGCGGCGCCGCGCACGGTGGCGTCGGAGTGCAGGGCGAGGCGGAGCGCGGTGAGGGCGGCGAGTTCGGGGGCGTCGTCCTGCCCGTACAGGCGCTGTTCGGGGCGGGGCGGGACGGCACGCAGCAGGGCTCCGGTGCCGCAGGCGGGGTCAAGGACGGTCTGCGCGGGGGCTGCGATCTCGGCGAGCGCGGCCATCAGCTCGGCGGGTCCTGCCGGAGTGAGCGTGTACTGGCGGGGGTTGGCGTCGATGTGCCGCCCGAGCAGAAACTCGTACGCCTGCCGTGCGCCCAGCTCGGCGGCGAGTTCGGCGACGCCCCTCAACAGCGGGACGGAGGGCAGCAGTTCGGCGGGGCTCGGGACGCGCACGGCACCCGGACGGCCGCCGAAGCGCGAGGTGAGTACGCCTTCCAGTTCCCCCGGAAGCAGCTGGGCCATCCGCTCGTCCGACACCGCGCTCACCTTGAGCCAGCCGGGATGGCGGTCGCGTACGAGAAGCAGGGCGCAGCCGGCGTGCAGCAGGGCGGCGACCGGACCCGCCGGGTGTCCCGCGAGCTGCTGCCAGACCCTTTCCCGGAGCGGGACCTCGCCGAGTTTGCCCTGGGTGCGCAGCCACTGTTCGACGTCGGTGAGCGCGAAGGAGGGGCTGGTCTCGGTGCCGCCGACGGGCTTGGGGAAGTCGGCGTGCCTGCGGCGCCAGTTGCTGACGGCGGCGCGGCCGACTCCGGCGAGCCGGGCGATCCCGGCGGCGGTCACCTCTGTCGCGTTGTCCCGCACCGAACCGGCTCCCCTCAGTTCCCTGCCCCCGCCGCGCGTGGTCGCGGCGCGGCGCTGTGGCGGCGAGCATACCCGCGCACGCGGAACCATCCGCTTCACGGGTGTTAATCAACCATCCATCCAAGTTCATGTTGACTCGGTTCACAGGCTCTGCTGAGATGGCGTCAGCACTTTCAAGCTCCTGTGGGGGGAACTTCCATGCATCGCACCACTTTTGTCGCCGTCTGCCTGGCCGCAGCGGCGACCGTCGGCCTGACGGCCTGCGGCACCGAATCCGGCAACGCCGCGGACAAGGCCGGGGAAAAGACCGAGAACGCCGAGCCCAAGGGCCCGTTCGCCGGCATGTCCGGCGCCGAGATCGCCGAGAAGGCCGTCGAGGCGACCTCGGGCGCCAAGTCGCTCCGCATCGCGGGCAAGGCCACGGACGAGGAGACCGGCCTGGACTCGCTGGACATGGCCCTCGACACCACCGGCAAGTGCGCGGGCACGATCAGCACGGCCGACGAGGGCTCGATGGAGCTGATCGTCCCGGGCGACACCGTCTACATGAAGTACGACGAGAAGTTCCTGCGCTCACAGAGCAAGGGGGAGCCCGCGGCCGACACACAGGCGGCGGTGGACATGCTCGCGGACCGCTGGGTGAAGACGAGCGCGACGAGCTCCGACGCGAAGGAGATCGCCGGGTTCTGTGACCTCGACGTCCTGCTCGCCGACTTCAAGGACGTCAACTCCGCGGCCCGCAGGGGCGGGACGACCAAGGTCGACGGCACCCCGGCGATCAAGCTGACCGAGAACGACGGCAAGGACAAGTACACGCTCTACGTCGCCACGGAGGGCAAGCCGTATCTGCTGAAGGTCGACCAGTCGACCGGCGGGAAGCCCGAGTCCCTGACCTTCGGCGACTACGACAAGCCCGTGAAGACGACGCCGCCCACCGACGACGTCCTCGACCTGGACAGGCTGACGGGCTGACAGCTGACGGGCTGACAGGCTGACAGGCTGACGGGCTGACAAGCCGGCGGGCTGACAAGCCGGCGGGGCCGGGGTCGGCCCTCACAGCACGTGCCGGACCCACACATTGGGCTCGACGTACACCGCGTACCCGCGCTCCGGCTCGCAGTGCACCGGCACCAGCGCGCCCGGCACCTCGACCGCCCCCGGCGCGTCGAACGGCAGCCCCGTCCACGCCCGCCACTGGGCGGTCGACCCGGAGACCGTCATCGACGCGTGCGCCACCTTCTCGATGGTGCCGCCCGCGCGCACGTGCACCCGCAGCCACGGGTCGGCGGGCAGCCCGTCGTCCCGCTTGCGCTGCGCGTACGTGTCGATCTGCGCGGCCGGTTCGAGGTGCTTGGCGTTCGGGCGGACCGGGGCGACGACCTCGGCGAAGCCGCGGGCGCGGGCGTTCTCGCGCATCGCGGCGAGCATCCGCCCGGACACGCCCTGGCCGAGGAAGCCCTTCGCGACGGTGATCTCGATCGCGCTCACCGTGTCGGGCTTCCTGCCGTGCCGCAGGTCGGAGAACGCCCACAGCATGACCTGGTCCCAGCCGCCGTCCGGCAGCTCGCCACGGCCGTCGGCGCGCAGCGCGAACGGCACGCTGAACGCCCGTGCGACGACCCCGCCCTGCTCGTCCGTGGCGACCAGGACGTAATCGGGAAGATCCTTGACGATCCGCCCGATCATCGACCAGGCGATCGGGTCGTTCCCGATGAACTCCGGCCAGGTCTCCTCCATCTGCCAGAGAGGCGACATGAGTTCCGGCCGCTCGGCCAAGGTCGTGATCTTCAGGTCCATGCCCCGGAACCTAGCGGGCACGGACCGGTCTGTTAAGTGGTTTTGTCCCGTCGCCGTGTGCGGGGCCGCTCAGCGCGCGTGGAGGGCACGGGCTCTCACCGATCTCAATCGCTCCCGTGCCGGACGGCCGGCTCGTCTTCAAAACAGTCAGCTTCACCCATCACTGCACGTTCCCCGACGGTGAGGAACTGCTGAGCACTGCCAAGCTCCGCTTCCGTGCGGAAGCGGACATCCGTTCCTCGCTCCGCGACGCAGGTGTCCGCATCGAGCACATCTACGGAGGCTGGAACCGCGAGCCCGTGGGCGCCGGGGACGGCGAGTTCCTGGTGATCGCTCGCGCCTAGCCCGTCTTCAAATTCCCGATTGCCTCGCGAGTCCGGCTGGAGCTCCTGTGCCGCGCAGCAGGGTGTCCACGACTCGGGTGGCGAGCGCGTCCGCATCGCCGCCTCCCGCTCCCTCCTTGGCCGCCTCGTGGATGAGGGCGTAGTAGACGCGCCGGGTCCAGTCGAGGTCGATGTCGGGGCGGAGCACGCCCGCCTCCTGAGCGCGGCGGAAGAGCCGGACGCAGGTGGCCCGGACCTCGGCGTGGATGCGGGCCGCCTCGGGGTGGGCGTCCCCGGCCGCGCGGTTCATGGCGAACGACCAGTCGGTCTTCACGCGGAGGACGTTGGCAGTGACCTGGTAGAGGGCGACGAGCGGCGGGGCAGCGTCAGGGCGGGCGGTGTCGACAGCATCCGCGAACTGGCGGGCGGCCCAGCCGGTGAGCTCGTCCAGGAGCGCCTCACGGGTGGCGAACCGGCGGTGGACCGTGGTCCGGGCGACGCCGGCGGCCCGGGCGAGCTGCTCCATGGTCGCCGCAGGATTGGTGGCCAGGACGCGCTCGGCCGCTTCCAGGATCGTCCGCACGGTCCGTTCGGTGTCGGCCCGGAGGGGCCGTTTCGCCTGCTGTTCCGTCTGCTGCTTCTGCGCCGTCACGCCGACATGCTACATCCGCACTCCCTCAAAGCTTCTACTTGCGACATCAATGTTGCATGTCTTAGGTTCATGGCGTCGGAGAAGTAGCAAGTCCGCACCCCGTCCGCGGGGAGAGGCGACATCAAGGAGCAGTGAGTGATGCAGCACAGGAAGCTGGGCCGCACCGGCATATCGGTCAGCAAGTTCGCGCTGGGCACCCTGCGCCTGGGCGCGTGGGGGAACACGGATCACGACGATGCGGCCCGGCTGATCCGCACGGCCCTGGACGCCGGGATCAACCTCATCGACACCGCCGACCAGTACTCGGGCGGCGAGGCCGAGGAGATCGTGGGCAAGGCCATCCGCGATCGCCGCGACGAGGTCGTGCTCGCGACCAAGGGGCACTTCCCGGTCCGCTTCAAGGACGAGGACCCCAACCGGCAGGGAAACTCCCGCCGTTGGCTCACCAAGGCCGTCGACGACAGCCTGCGCCGCCTGGGCACCGACCGCATCGACCTCTACCAGGTGCACCGCCCGGACCCGAGCACGGACATCGACGAGACGCTCTCGGTCCTGTCCGATCTGGTGCGCGCGGGCAAGATCATGGCCATCGGGACCTCGGACTTCCCCGCCGAACAGCTCGTCGAGGCCCAGTGGACCGCCGACCGCCGGGGCCACATCCCCTTCCGCGCCGAGCAGCCCCCGTACTCCGTCTTCGTGCGCGGCATCGAGGCGGACGTGCTGCCCACCGCGCAGAAGTACGGGCTCGGCGTGCTGACCTGGAGTCCGCTCAACAGCGGCTGGCTGACCGGGCGGTTCCGCCGCGGTGAGCCGATCGAGATGAACTGGTTCCGGCAGGCGGTCGCCCACAAGTTCACCCTCGACCTGCCGGGCAACCAGCGCAAACTCGACGCCGTCGAGCACCTGTCGGCCTTGGCGGACGAAGCGGGAATCTCCCTGACGCACCTGGCGCTCGCCTTCGCGTCGACCCACCCGGGCGTCACCTCGGTGATCCTCGGCGCCCGCACGGTCGAGCAACTCACCGACCAGCTCGCCGCCGCCGAGGTCCGGCTCGACGACGAGATCCTCGACCGCATCGACGAGATCGTCGCCCCCGGCGTCACGCTCAACCCAGCGGACATCGACTACAGGCGACCGGCGCTGACCGACTCCGAGCAGCGCCGCAGGCCCGCCCGCCACCGCTGACGGCGGTCCGCCCGCGATACCTTCGGTCGCCCGCTCGTCGTCGTGGTCACGGGCGGGAGCACCAGCGACCGCACCCAGTTCACCACCGTGATGGAGGCGATCCGGGCGCCTCGGCCGGGGTCATCCGCCGCACTGCCCCAGCATCATCTGCTTGTCCGGCGCGGTCACCGGCATCTCGTACTTGACGGCGACTTGGGCGAAGCGGACCGCGTAGGCGCAACGGATCTGCTTGTTCGGCGGAAGCCAGGAGGCGGGTCCTGAATCGCCCTTGGCCGAGTTTGTGCGGCCGTCGACCGGAATCAGATTGAGCACGTCGTTCGCAAGCTGCTTGCGCTTGCTCAGCGCCCAGCGCGAGGAGCCCATCTGCCAGCTGTACGACAGCGGCACCACGTGGTCTATCTGCACCTCGGAGGGCTGCTGCTTGCGCCACTCGATGGTCGTCCCTGTGTACGGGTCGTCCAGCGTCATGGCGATGACCACGCAGTCGGAACCGGCTCTGAAACGCAGGTTCTGACCATCACGACGAATGAGATCGTTTCGAGTGTCGCAACCGTTCCTCGCCAGCGGCACACCATCAGCCGTGTCCATCCAGGCGTAGCCGAACTCGTCCCGGGCGTAGCCCGTCTTGGGCCCCCGCCCCTTCGCGGACAGTTCCTCGATGAGCTTTCGCGCCGCGGACCTGTCCGCGTCCGTCGTCACGGGCGCAAGTCCCGGCTTCGTACCGTCTGGATTCTTGAGCGGACTGATCGCCCGTCCGTCCGTCGCAGTCGGCCCTGACCCCGTCGAGGAGCTGTCTTCGTCGAGGCCCTCACATCCCGAACAGAGGAGAATGGCGACTGCCGCCACGGTCGCGGCGCGGAGGAAGTGCGCGCCCCCGGCACCCCTGTGCTTCACGTCCCTCTCAGCAGGCACAGCCCACCACTCCCTGCGTGAGCTGCGTAAACGTGCCAATCACCTGGCGAAGCACAGAGATAACGCGGGTGCCGCAGCCGTTGGAGTCCGTGTCGGCCCAGGCGCTGCCGAACCGCTCACGCTCGTAACCCGTCCTGGGCGCACGGCCCTTGACGGTGAGCGAGTCGACGGCGGCGAGCGCGGATCCCGCCTTGGCGTCGGGGCCCGAAGAGCCGCCTTCGCCCTTCTCCTCGGGGGTGCAGCCGGTGACGACGAGCAGCGTGAGCAGCGCGGCGGCCTGGAGCCGGGTGGTGCGTCGGTTCACCGGACGGCCACCGTGGCGCCGAGTGCGATGGTGCCGGGGGTCACGACGTCCGCGTACACGCCGATGCACATGCCGCGCGTGGCGGTGAGGGTCTTCAGGACGCGGTTGTCGGCGGGCAGGCCCCGCTGGGCCTGGGTGACCATCACGCAGCGCTCGATGCGCTCGGTGACCCGCAGCCGCAGCTCACCGCCGAAGTCGATCTCCCGGCCGACCCACTCCTCCTCCACCCACGGCTCGTCGGTCTCGACCACGATGTTCTTGCGCAGTCTGCGTACGTCGACGGGGTCGGCGTCGCCGAGCAGCTCGCCGAGTGCGCGCAGCGACGCGGTCCCGACGATCGAGACGGCCGCCACGTCCTGATGGCTCGCCTCACCTTCGCGCACCAACTCCGCGCCGCCGCCGAAGAGTTCCGCGATCCGCGGATCACCGGGGCGCAACGTTTCTCCGTCCGGTGTCGTGACGACGGGACCCTTGTCGTCGTACACGGCGACATGCTCGAGCAGCCCCGGCGTGCGCCGGAACCGCCGGTGGTTCTTGCCGCTCCCCAGCTTGCCGTCCTCGTACCGCAGGGCCCACAACCGGTCCCCGGCCACGCCCCGCTCGTCGACGACGAGACGCTCGTGCGCCTCCCCCAGCATCGATTTCACCGGAAAACACTCGAGCCCCACAACGGTGCCGTGCGCCATGCCGCTCCCCCTCCCTGAGCCAACTCTCAGTCTCGGTCTCGGTCTCGGTCTCGGTCTCGGTCTCGGTCTCGGTCTCGGTCTCGGTCTTCGTCTCCGGGCAACGGTAACGCGCGTGAGCAAGGGGCGGAGGCACCCTTGGCCACTTACACCGTCCGCATTACCTCGGACGTAATCGCGGCCGTCCGGCCCGCGCGACATCATCGTCAACACCGCAAGGAACCGCCGACCGCGAGGAGATCGACATGACCGACCAGTCCACCGCCGACGCCACCCGCGCCGCCGTCCAGACCTTCCTCGGCCACCGGCTCGCGGGCGACACCGAGGGCCTCACCGCGCTCTTCGCCGACGAGGTCGACTGGCTGCTCGCCGAGAACCCGGCCGTGCCGTGGATCCGGCCGCGGTCCACCGGCGCGGAGTGCGCCGCGCAGGCCGACGACATGGCCGAGCACGTGATCCCGGAGAAGGGCGGAGCCACCATGGACGCGCTGATCGTCGACGGCACCGAGGCCGTCATCTTCGGCAAGCTCTGGGGCACCGTACGCAGCACCGGCAAGTCCTTCGAAGGGCCGTTCGCCCTGCGCCTCACCGTCGAGGACGGACGCGTCACGCGCCACCACCTCTACGAGAACAGCCTGTCGATCGCCGAGGCCTGCACCCCCTGACCGCCCGCCGCACTTGACCTTGCCCCTAGCGGCAGGGTCCGACCATCACCGTCATGAGCCACCAAGAACCGCAGGACCACATCACCCGAACCGTGCTCGTCACCGGGGGCGGCACCGGCATCGGACGCGCCACCGCGCTCGCCTTCGCCGCCGAGGGGGCGCGAGTCGTCGTCGTGGGGCGGCGGGCCGAGCCGCTCCACGAGACGGCGGCCGAGGGGGGCGGTCTCATCACGCCGCTCGTCGCCGACATCACCGCCGACGGCGGACCCGAGCACATCGTCCGTACCGTCCTTGAGACCCACGGACGCCTGGACGTCCTGGTCAACAACGCCGGAGTCGTCCGCACCGCGAGCCTCGGCACCTACACCCGCGAGGTCATCGGCCTCCAGCTCGCCACCAACCTCGTCGCCCCCGTCCTGCTCACCCAGGCCGCGCTCGACGCCCTGGGCGAGAGCCGGGGCGTCATCGTGAACGTCACGACAGCCGTCGGGCAGCGCGGATGGCCCGGCAACTCGCTCTATCCCGCCACCAAGTCCGCCCTCGAACTCCTCACCCGCGGCTGGGCCGTCGACCTCGCGCCGCGCGGCATCCGGGTCGCCGCCGTCGCACCCGGCGCCGTGGCCACACCGATCGCCGACCACTCCGGGTTCACGACCGAGGAGAAGGCCGCCATCCGGAAGTGGCAGATGGAACACACCCCGATGGGGCGGGTCGGGCGGCCGGAGGAGGTCGCCTGGGCCATCACCCGGCTCGCATCGCCCGGCGCCTCGTTCATCACCGGCGTCGTGCTGCCGGTGGACGGCGGTGCCGTGGTCTCGTAGCGCCGCGTCGTGCGGCACGCCGCGTGATACGAAAGCTCCGGCCGAAGGAGAACCGGAGAAGGGGGCCTCGCGGATGCGCATCGGGGAGCTTGCGGAGGTCACCGGGGCGACGCCGCGCGCACTGCGCCACTACGAGGAGGCCGGGCTCATCGAGTCCGAGCGCGCCCACAACGGCTATCGGCTGTACGACGCCGAGCGCGCCGTCACGCGCGTCCGCAACATCCGCTTCCTCCTCGGCGCCGGGCTCACCCTCGACGACGTACGCGTGTTCCTGCCCTGCCTGGACGGGGACATCGCCACCACAGAGCCGTCCGGCCAGGGCCTGCGGGTCATCCTCGACCGCCTCGCCGTCATCGACCGGCGCATCGCCGCCCAGACGGAGGTCCGTGACCGCCTCGTGGAGAAGCTGGACCAGGCCACCGGCGGACGGATCCGTCCGGTGGCCTGAGGCGATCGGCTGCCCGAGCCGACCGGCTGACCGTCGACCGGCTGACCGTCGACCGGCTGACCGTCGACCGGCTGCCCGCCGACCGGCTGCCCGTCGACCGGCTGCCTACGATCCGAGGATCGACGTCAGGAACTCTCCCACCCAGCCCAGCAGTTCACGCCCGATCAACGGCTTCCCGCCGACCTTGGCCGTCTTCGGGCGCGGGACGAGGATCTGGTGGGTGTTCTCCTTGATGACCGTGCCGGGGTAGAGACGCTTGAGCCTGAGCTCCTGCGACTCCCGCAGCTCCACCGGCGCGAAACGGATGTTGTTGCCCTGCAGCACGATCTCGCCGACCCCGCACGCGCGGGCCAGCATGCGCAGGCCCGCCACCAGGAGGAGGTTCTCCACCGGCTCGGGCAACTTGCCGTAGCGGTCGGTGAGTTCCTCGCGCACCGCCTTGACGTCCTGCTCGCTGCTCGCGGAGGCGATCGAGCGGTAGGCCGCGAGGCGCAGGCGCTCGCCGGGGGCGTAGTCGTGCGGGACGTGCGCGTCGACCGGGAGCTCGACCTTGACCTCCAGCGGCGGCTCCTCCTCGACCCCGCCCTCCAGCGACGCGCGGTAGTCGGCCACGGCCTCGCCCACCATGCGTACGTAGAGGTCGAAGCCGACGCCCGCGATGTGGCCGGACTGTTCGCCGCCCAGCAGGTTTCCGGCTCCCCGGATCTCCAGGTCCTTCATCGCCACGTACATGCCCGCGCCCATCTCCGTGTGCTGGGCGATGGTGGCGAGACGCTCGTGGGCCGTTTCCGTGAGGGGCTTCTCCGGCGGGTAGAGGAAGTACGCGTAGCCGCGCTCACGGCCACGTCCGACACGGCCGCGCAGCTGGTGGAGCTGCGAGAGGCCGAAGTTGTCGCCGCGCTCGACGATGAGGGTGTTGGCGTTGGAGATGTCGATGCCGGACTCGACGATCGTCGTCGAGACGAGCACGTCGAACTTCTTCTCCCAGAAGTCCACCACGACCTGTTCCAGGGCCTGTTCGGACATCTGGCCGTGGGCGGTGGCGATGCGGGCCTCGGGGATGATCTCGCGAAGGCGGGCCGCCGCGCGGTCGATCGACTCCACCCTGTTGTGGATGTAGAAGACCTGGCCCTCGCGGAGCAGCTCGCGGCGGACGGCCGCGCCGATCTGCTTCTCCTCGTAGGGGCCGACGAAGGTGAGCACCGGGTGGCGCTCCTCCGGCGGGGTCGTGATCGTCGACATCTCGCGGATGCCGGTCACGGCCATCTCGAGCGTACGAGGGATCGGCGTCGCCGACATCGTCAGGACGTCCACGTTCGCCCGCAGCTTCTTCAGCTGCTCCTTGTGCTCGACGCCGAAGCGCTGCTCCTCGTCGACGATGACCAGGCCCAGGTCCTTGAACTTGGTCTCGGAGGAGAAGAGGCGGTGCGTGCCGATGACGATGTCGACCGAGCCGTCGCGCAGGCCCTCCAAGGTCGCCTTCGACTCCGTGTCCGTCTGGAAGCGGCTCAACGCCCGCGTCTTCACCGGGAATTGGGAGTACCGCTCGGAGAACGTACCGAAGTGCTGCTGCACCAGGAGCGTGGTCGGGACGAGGACGGCGACCTGCTTGCCGTCCTGGACCGCCTTGAAGGCGGCGCGGACCGCGATCTCCGTCTTGCCGTAGCCGACGTCGCCGCAGATCAGGCGGTCCATCGGGACCGTCTTCTCCATGTCGTCCTTGACCTCGGCGATGGTGGTGAGCTGGTCGGGCGTCTCCACGTACGGGAAGGCGTCCTCCAGCTCGCGCTGCCAGGGGGTGTCGGGGGCGAAGGAGTGGCCGGGGGCCGCCATGCGCGCGGAATACAGCTTGATGAGGTCGGCGGCGATCTCCTTGACCGCCTTCTTCGCGCGGGCCTTCGTCTTCGTCCAGTCGGCGCCGCCGAGGCGGTGCAGCGTCGGGGCCTCGCCACCCACGTACTTGGTGATCTGCTCCAGCTGGTCGGTGGGGATGTAGAGCCGGTCGCCGGGCTGGCCGCGCTTGGCGGGGGCGTACTCGACGACCAGGTACTCGCGGGTGGCGCCCTGGACGGTGCGCTGCACCATCTCGATGTAGCGGCCGACGCCGTGCTGCTCGTGGACGATGTAGTCGCCGGACTCCAGGGTCAGCGGGTCGATCGTCTTGCGGCGGCGGGCCGGCATCCGCTGGCCGTCCTTGCCTGCCGCCTTCTGCCCGGAGAGGTCGGTCTCGGTGAGGACGGCGAGCTTGAGGGCCGGGTCCAGGAAGCCGAAGTCGATCGAGCCGCAGGAGACGTGCACGACGGAGGGCGTGAGCTCGCTGAGGTCCGCGTCGAGGCGGGCCGCGATGCCCTCGCCGCCGAGGACCTCGACGGTGCGGGCGGCGGGGCCGTGGCCCTCGGTCACATAGACGGTGCGCCAGCCGTCGGCGAGCCAGCCCTTGGTGTCGGCGAGGGCCTTCGCGGTGTCGCCCCGGTAGGTCTCGGTGGCGTGCATGCCGAGCTTGAGGGTGTCCTCGTCGAGGTCTTCGTCGGCGGCGAAGGGGCTCACGGACCACCACATCATGCCGAGGTCGCTCGCGTGGTCGCGGACGTCCGCGATGCCCCACAGGGAGGCCGCGCCCACGTCGATGGGGGCCTCGCCACCGCCGGCGGTGGCGGCCCAGCTCGCCTGCAGGAACTCCTGACTCGTGGCCACCAGGTCGGCGGCCCGGGTCCGCACCCGCTCCGGATCGCAGACCACGGCCATGGAGTCCTTCGGCAGGACGTCGAGCAGCAGCTCCATGTCGTCGACCAGGACCGGAGCGAGGGACTCCATGCCCTCGACGGCGATGCCCTCGGCGATCTTGCCGAGCAGCTCGCCCAGCTCGGGGTGGGCCTCGGCGAGGGCGGCGGCCCGCTCCCGTACGTCGTCGGTGAGCAGCAGCTCACGGCAGGGCGGCGCCCACAGGCCGTGCTCGGCGACCTCGAGGGAGCGCTGGTCGGCGACCTTGAAGTAGCGGATCTCCTCGACGTCGTCGCCCCAGAACTCGACGCGGAGCGGGTGCTCCTCGGTCGGCGGGAAGACGTCGAGGATGCCGCCGCGCACGGCGAACTCGCCGCGCTTCTCGACCAGCTCGACACGGGAGTACGCGGCTGCCGCGAGGGCCTCGACGGTCTCGTTCAGGTCGGTGGTCTCGCCCGAGCGCAGGGCGACGGGCTCGAGGTCACCCAGGCCCTTGACCTGCGGCTGGAGGACGGAGCGCACGGGGGCGACGATGACGGAGACGGGCCCGGTCTCGGGGTCGTCCGCGCGGGGGTGCGCGAGGCGGCGCAGGACGGCGAGGCGGCGTCCGACGGTGTCGGAGCGGGGCGAGAGGCGCTCGTGCGGGAGCGTCTCCCAGGAGGGGTACTCGACGACTCCGTCCGGCGGGATGATCGTGCGCAGGGCGGCCGCCAGGTCCTCGGCCTCGCGGCCGGTGGCGGTCACGGCGAGGACGGTGCGCTTCGTCTCGCGGGCGAGGGCGGCGATGGCGAAGGGACGGGCGGCGGGCGGGCCGACCATGTCGATGTGCATGCGGTTGCCGGCGTTGCCGGCCTTGACCGCTTCGGCGATGGCCGCGTCCTTGACGACGGCGTCGAGGAGTCCGTGCAGGCTCATGAAGGGGCATCCCGTCCGGGGGTGGGCAACGCGAACCGCCCGACACGTTGTACGGGCCGGGGGGTGTCCAGGGTACGTCGCCGTAGCGTTTGTCGTCTGATCGAGGGACTGTACGGAAGGCGCCTGAAGCGTACAGTTTCAGGTATGAGCGAGACACTGCCCATCACTGAGGCGCGTGCCCGGTTCGGCTCCCTGGTGCGCCGGACCGCGCACGCCCGCGAGCGCATCACGATCACTGATCACGGCCAAGCCGCCGCCGTGTTCATAAACCCGGGTGAGCTGGACGAGCTGGAGGAGCGGGTGCTCGAGCTGGAGGAGCAGCTGGCGGTGGCACGCTATCGGGCGGAGAAGGCCAACGGCACCTTTGTCGGCGTCCCCCATGAAGAGGTCCGCAAGATGCTCGGCCTGGAGCGTGAGTGAGCTTCCAGATCATCTGGCGGGAGCAGGCGACCAGCGCCGCTGTCCGCTTCCTCAAAGATGACCCGGACGGGCTGCGGCAGGTCTACGCCGCCGTCGATCTGCTGACCGACGATCCCCGGCCGACCTGAACCGTCGCGTACGGCTCGCCCGAGGTCCGCCGCATGCATGTCGGCTTATATCGGCTGATGTACGAGATCGACGAGGGCACCATCACCGTCGTCGTCATGCACATCGGCCGAGTCCCCTGCCCCATGGCCAATAAGGGCCGGGCCCGGTGGAATTCCACCGGGCCCGGCCCTTCCCGCACCCCCGTAGCGGGAGCTTCTCCGCACCCCCGTAGCGGAAGCTATTCCGTGGCGATCGCGTTCAGGACGTTCATCCGGCCCGCCCGGAACGCCGGGACCAGTGCCGCGAAGAGGCCCACGAACGCCGAGCCGATGAAGACCGTGATGATCGTCGGCCAGGGGATCTCCAGGACCTTCAGGCCCTCCAGGGCGAGGAGCTGCTGCGCCGTGGCGCCCCAGCCCATGCCCAGGCCGAGGCCGAGCAGCGCGCCGAAGAGGGCGATGACCACCGACTCCATGCGGATCATGCGGCGCAGCTGGCGGCGCGAGAGGCCGATGGCCCGCATCAGGCCGATCTCCCGGGTCCGCTCGACGACCGAGAGGGCCAGCGTGTTCACGACGCCGAGGACGGCGACGATGATCGCGAGGGCCAGGAGGCCGTAGACCATGTTCAGCATCTGGCCGACCTGGTCCTTCAGCGTCTCCTTGAAGTCGGTCTGGTCCATGACCTTGTACTGCGGGTAGTCCGCCATGGACGCCTTCAGCGACTTGTACGCCGCGTCCTGCTGCCCCTTCTCCGCCTTGGCGAACATGATCTCGTTCGGCGGCATCCGGTCGGCGGGCACGTACTTCGCGGCGGTCGAGATGTTCACGTACATCGCACCCCCGTCGATCGTGGCGTCGCTCGACGTGATGGCCCGGACGGTCAGCTCGCCCGTCCTGCCGCGGTCGAAGGCGAGCTTCACCTTGTCGCCGACGGTGATGCCGTGGTCCTTGGCGAAGTCCTCGCCGACCGACATGGAGTCCGGCTTGTAGGCGTCGGCGAGCCTGCCCGCGACCGTCTCGCTGCGCAGGTCCTGCGCGTACGTCGCGTCGGCGGCGCTCAGGCCGACCTCCTTCGCGACCTTGCCGTTCGCGGCCGTCAGGTCGGCCTTGATCTCCTTGTACCGGGTGATGTGGGCGACGTGGTCGGCCTTCTCCAGGGACTTCTCGGCCTTCGGGGTGATCATCTGGTTGTTGTCGGACTGGATGATGAAGTCCGCGCCGACCGATTTGTCGAGCTCCTCCGTGGCCGACGCGACCATCGAGGAGCCGACCACGGAGAGGCAGGCGACCAGGGCGAGGCCGATCATCAGGGCCGCGCCGGTGGCGCCGGTGCGGCGCGGGTTGCGCAGCGCGTTGCGCTCGGCCATCCGTCCGACCGGACCGAACCACCGCAGCAGTACGGCGCTGATGGCGCGGACCACGCCGGAGGCGAGTACGGGGCCGATGACGACGAAGCCGATGAGGGTGAGGACCACGCCGCCGCCCAGGAACAGCGAACCGTCCTTCGCCTTGTCCGCCTGGGACGCGGCAAAGAGGCCGTAGCCGCCGGCGCCGGTGAGGACCAGGCCGATCACCGCGCGCAGGGCGCTCGCCCGGCCGTCGGCCGGGGTTCCGGCGTCGCGCAGCGCGGCCATCGGGGAGACCTTGCCGGCCCGTCGTGCGGGGAGGTAGGCGGCGAGGACGGTGACGACGACGCCGAGGACCATGCCCACCACGGGCGTCGTCCACTTGACCGTGAGGTCCTGGGTGGACAGCTCCATGCCCATGCCGGACATCAGCTGCATCAGGCCGACGGCGAGCCCGACGCCCGCGCCGACACCGAGGACCGAGCCGAACACGCCGAGCAGCAGCGCCTCGACGAGCACGGAGCGGTTGACCTGCTTGCGGCTGGACCCGATGGCGCGCATCAGGCCGATCTCGCGGGTGCGCTGGGCGACCAGCATCGAGAAGGTGTTGATGATGAGGAAGATGCCGACGAGGAAGGCGATCCCGGCGAAGCCGAGCATCGCGTACTTCATCACGTTCAGGAAGCCGCTGACGCTCTCGCGGTTGTCGTCCGCGCTCTCCTTCTGCGTCTTGACCTTGTACGCGGAGGCGTCCGCGCCCATGGTGTCGCTGACGTTCCGCTTGAGCGCCGCGTCGCTGACGCCGGGCTCGGCGGTGACGTTGACATGCGTGAACCGGCCGGTGGTGCCGAGCAGTTCGCGCTGCGCGGTGGCGGTGTCGAAGTAGACGATCGCGGCACCGGGGTTGGTCACCTTGAAGGTGGCTATGCCGGAGATCTTGGCGGTGTGGTCGCCGGAGACGGCGATCGTGCGCAGTTCGTCGCCGATCTTCAGGTGGTGCTTGCCGGCGGTGTCGGCGTCGATCATCACGTCGGTGGGGCCGCGCGGGGCGTGCCCGGAGGTGATGTCCATCGAACGCAGGTCGTTGTGCGTCCAGTTGCCGGCGATGGTCGGACCGCCGCTGGTGGGCCCGACGTTCTTCTTCTCGGAGTTGACGACGGTCACGCTCTCGCTGCTGACCGCGCCCTCGGCGGACTTGGCGCCGTCCGCCTTCCTCGCCTGCTCGACGACCGAGGCGGGCATCGACTCGGGCTTGCCCGTGTCGGGCCGGTCGCCCGGGTCCGTCGCGGACTTGGAGGTGACGGTGACGTCGGCGGACGTCGCGGCGAAGAGCTTGTCGAACGTCGTGTTCATCGTGTCGGAGAAGACGAGCGTGCCGCTCACGAACGCCACCGACAGGACCACGGCCACGGCGGAGAGCGCCATGCGGCCCTTGTGCGCGAAGAAGTTGCGCATCGAGGTCTTGAGGACACTCATGACGTACGCCCCCGCGCGTCGAAGTCCTTCATGCGGTCCAGGACCGACTCGGCGGTCGGCGAGTACATCTCGTCGACGATCCGACCGTCGGCGAGATACAGCACCCGGTCCGCGTACGAGGCGGCCACCGGGTCGTGCGTGACCATCACGATGGTCTGGCCGAGCTCGGTCACCGACTTGCGCAGGAAGCCCAACACCTCGGCTCCGGCGCGGGAGTCGAGGTTTCCGGTCGGCTCGTCACCGAAGATGATCTCGGGGCGGGCGGCCAGGGCGCGGGCCACGGCGACGCGCTGCTGCTGGCCGCCGGAGAGCTCGGTGGGGCGGTGCTTGAGCCGTCCTGCCAGGCCCACCGTCTCGACGACCTGGTCGAGCCAGCCGCGGTCGGGCTTGCGGCCCGCTATGTCCATCGGGAGCGTGATGTTCTCGATGGCGTTGAGGGTGGGGAGCAGGTTGAACGCCTGGAAGATGAAGCCGATCCGGTCCCGGCGCAGCTGCGTGAGCTTCTTGTCCTTCAGCCCGGTGATCTCGGTCTCGTCGAGGTAGATCTGCCCGGAGGACACGGTGTCGAGCCCGGCGAGGCAGTGCATCAGGGTCGACTTTCCGGAGCCGGAAGGACCCATGATCGCGGTGAACTGCCCGCGGGCGATGTCCACGTCGATCTGGTCGAGCGCGACGACCCGGGTCTCCCCGGATCCGTACGCCTTCACGACCTGGCGCGCCCGAGCCGCCACGGCCGTACGCCCTCCAGTGCCCCCGTGCCTGGGAATGGTCACAGCCGATGTCACGGTAAGTCTCCTAAGTCGGTTACGCGGTAGGTCAGGCGTGTTCGCTACGCATAAGAGTCTGGTCCGCCGAGGGGGTCCGGCGCGCTGGTGCCCGGCGCAGTCTTTTACTGGGGAAAACCCCACCCCCGAAGGTGTGGTTGGTCAGACCCCGCGCTGTGGCTGGCCCGTCCCGCTCGGCATAAAGCCAATCTAAGGAGCGGCCGTGGCCTTCTCGTCATCCAGCGGTACGAACGACCCCCGGTCCGTAGTACGGAGGTTCCCCTAGGGGATCTCCACCCGCCGGTGGAGCCGAACTCGGGGATCACTCCACCCTCGTACCTACCGGACCCCTCCCCACCTGCCAAGAAGGTCTCCACCCCTGCCCCCATCACGCAGGGGGTGAGAAGGTGGCCCGGAGCAATTACGTGCATGGGGAAGGAATCTCGGTGGGCGCAGCCGGAACGAACGGCGCTACAGGTTCGGGCACGGACGACATACGACGCCGCGGCCCCGTCGTCGCCGCGCTCATGCTCGCCATGGCCCTCGCGGCCCTGGACGCCACGATCGTCTCGACCGCCATCCCGCAGATCGTCGGCGACCTCGGCGGCTTCTCCGTCTTCTCCTGGCTCTTCTCCGGCTATCTGCTCGCGGTCACGGTCACCCTGCCCATCTACGGCAAGCTGTCCGACACCTTCGGCCGCAAGCCCGTCCTCATCACGGGCAGCATCCTCTTCCTGATCGGCTCCGCCCTCTGCGCGAGCGCCTGGAACATGGGCGCGCTGATCGCCTTCCGTGTCGTACAGGGCCTGGGCGGCGGCGCGCTCCAGGGGACGGTGCAGACACTCGCCGCCGACCTCTATCCCCTCGAGGAACGCCCCAAGATCCAGGCCAAGTTGTCCACCGTGTGGGCCGCCTCGTCGATAGCGGGCCCGGCGCTCGGCGGCCTGATCGCCGCGTATGCGGACTGGCGCTGGATCTTCCTGATCAATCTGCCCATCGGGGCCCTGGCCCTGTGGCTGATCGTGCGCCATCTGCACGAGCCGGAGCGCGCGGCGGCCACCGCCCGTGGGCGCACCGACTGGGCGGGCGCGCTCGCCGTCTTCGCCTGCGGCGGCGTCCTGCTCACCGCGCTCGTGCAGGGCGGCGTCGCCTGGGGCTGGCTGTCCGCGCCGTCGCTCGCGCTCTTCGCGGCGGGCCTCGCGCTCGCGGCCGCCGTCGTGGTCATCGAGCGGCGGGCGGCCGAGCCGATCCTGCCGGGCTGGGTCTGGCGGCGCCGCACCATCGCCGCCGTCAATCTCGCCCTGGGCGCGCTCGGCCTCCTGATGGTCGCCCCGACGGTCTTCCTGCCGACGTACGCGCAGTCCGTGCTCGGCCTCGCGCCGATCGCGGCCGGGTTCGTGCTCTCCGTCATGACGCTGAGCTGGCCGGTGTCGGCCGCCCTGAGCCAGCACGTGTACCGCAGGATCGGCTTCCGCAACACCGCGATCGTCGGCATCGGCGCGGCCGCGCTCCTCCTCTTCGCCTTCCCGCTGCTCCCGTATCCGGGGCAGGCCTGGCAGCCGGCCCTGATCATGCTGCTGCTCGGCGCTGCGCTCGGTCTCTTCCAACTCCCGCTGATCGTCGGGGTCCAGTCCACCGTCGGCTGGTCCGAGCGCGGCACGGCGACCGCGTCGGTCCTCTTCTGCCGCCAGATAGGCCAGACCCTGGGCGCGGCGCTCTTCGGCGCGGTCGCGAACTCGGTCCTGGCCTCGCGGCTGGGCGGCGCGGGCTCGCTCGACTCGGTCGCCCACGCCCTGGAGGACCCGGCGTCCGTCGCCGACCCCGACCGGCTGCGCCGCGCGGTCGACTCGGCGGTCGACACGGTGTACGTGGGGGCCGGGTGCGCGGCGATACTCGCCCTGCTCGTATTGGTATTCCTGGCCCCGCGACGGTTTCCGGTAATCGGGGCGAAGGCCCCGGAGAACGGGGAGAAAAGCGGCCTGACGCCGCGCGAACGCCCCGTGAATAAACCGGCCGAATAAACCGACCGAGCAGTATGCCCAAATCCCTTCGCAGGCACGCTACTTACAAGTAGCGTGCTCGGTTCTCACCTCTCGCTCCCTGCGGTCCCGCACCGGACCGACGCCGCGCAAGGAGAACCGGGATGCCAGACCCTCATCACCCTCATCACCCTCATCACCCTCATCACCCTCAACAGCCGCACTCTTCCCAACGCCCCCAACG
>NZ_SRIC01000133.1 GCF_004684775.1 Streptomyces sp. MZ04 | reverse complement strand
CCGCCCGAGCTCCCTCCGCCGCCCGAGCTCCCTCCGCCGCCCGAGCTCCCTCCGGAGCTGGAGCCGGAGCCGCTTCCGCCGCCGCTCTTGGAGCCCGCGCGGTCGTACTGCTGGAAGATGAAGAAGACGAGTGCCGCTGCGGCCAGCCACAGGAGTGGCTGATTGAAACCCAGGCCGATCAGGGCCAGGAGCAGGACGACCAGCAGCAGATTCATGGCAGCACCTCCTCGGCGTAGAGGGAGTCAACGCCCGCTGTCACCCCGTGTCAATGGCTTTCTCATGGACGTGTTTGAGCCGTGCGCGGGCCGCCACCGCGTCCGGTCCGGACACCTCGTCCCAGAAGCGGTGACAGGTGACGAACACCGCCAACTCCCGCTCCCGCTCGCGGAGTTTCTCCACCTCCGCCTGTTCGTCCGGGGTCCAGCCCGGGGACGCGGGGCGCTCCACCTTGCGCCAGCCGTGGTCGTCGCTGAAGCCGTCCAGGGGCGTCACCGACCAGGGGAGCCGCTTCAGCAGGGCCAGGAGTTCGGCCCGGACCTGGTGCAGCTCCTCCTGTCCGGCGAGGAGGTCGCTCGGGAAGTCGTACGCAGGGGTTGCAGGCACGGCGTAATGCTACTCCTGTTCGATTTTGAGGGGCGAGTGAAGCCACGCCTGAAACGGGTGAACTTCCGGGCCCTCGCCTCAACCGCCCCGGACGCGGCAAGCTGGAGGCATGTGCCGCAGCATCAAGACGCTCCGTCCGCCCGCCATCCCCGAGGACGCCACCGAGGAGGAGATCCGGGCCGCCGCGCTTCAGTACGTGCGCAAGGTCTCCGGATTCCGCGCCCCGGCCGCGCACAACCGCGAGGTGTTCGACCGCGCCGTGGACGCCGTCGCCGAAGCCACCGCCGAGCTGCTCGAGGGGCTCGAGGTGCGGGGGGCGAGCAAGGCCCGCGCCTAGGGCCTGTCCGATGGGTCCTGCCGGGGTCGCGACCCCTGGCCCGCTCGGCCCTGATCAATCGGCGCCCGGCGCGAAGGCCGGCCTGACCCACCGGACAGGCCCTGGTCCCGCCTAAACGGCCGACGCCTCGTGCGTCGCGGCCGCCCGCGGCCGCCGCACCAGGAACGCCGCCCCCGCGCCCGCGCCGAACAGCGCGACCAGGGAGACGCCCGTGGCCAGCCACGTCGCGCCGAGCCACTGCCCGCCGAAGTAGCCGAGCGCCACGCTGTACCCGGCCCAGGCCACGCCCGCGAGGGCCGACCAGGGCAGGAACTCGCGCACCTTGCGATGGGCCGCGCCGGCCGCGAGCGAGACGATCGAGCGGCCCGCGGGAGCGAAGCGCGCGATGACCACCAGGGCGCCGCCGCCCCGTGAAAGGGCCGTGCCGAGTCGTTCCTGCGCCGTGGTGAGGCGGCGGGAGCGGGCGATGGCCCGGTCCAGACGCTCACCGCCGCGCCAGGCGAGACGGTAGACGGCGAGATCGCCGAGGACCGACGCGGTGGCCGCGCAGAGCGTGAGGACCAGGATGTCGGGGACCTCGCGCGGGACGTGCCCCGCACCCGTTCCCGCCGCGGCCGCCGCCGTGGCCGCCGTGATGACGAGGACGCCGCTCGGCAGCACCGGCAGGACGATGTCGAAGAGCACGGACAGTGCCACTACCGCGTAGATCCATGGGCTGCCGGTCAGTGCGCCCAGATTTTCCAGCACCGAAATTCCCCGTAACTCCCCGGTCGACGGCTTGGCTGCCGCGACGTCGCGGGGAGCGGCAGGGGCGGCTTGTGACAGCTGTACAGCGTACGCCGCGCCCTTCGCCGGAGATCCACTGGGGGCTCAGATGTTCGCTACACCACGTTCACCCGGCTGCCCCTCCCGGCGCGGCGCGCGGCGCCGAAGTCCCGTACGAAAGACCCGTATGGCCCGTATGGAGTGACATCGGCTGATGTCGACTGATGGATACGGAAGGAGCTGGGCGATGGTGGCAGGAATACTCGCCGGGACCGTGGCGGCGGCGGTGTTCGCCGCAGGCGGTGGTGCGGCGGGTGACGGAGCGGCGCACTGTTACCGGGTGTGGGCCGAGGGGCAGTTCGCCCCGCCCTCGGCGTTCGTGCCCTCACCCGCGATCACGTACGACATGGATCTGGTGCCCGCGGCCTCCTGGATCGGGGTCGAGCAGCGCGGGAAGCCGGGCGGCATGACGTTCACCCTCCGGGTGAACGGGCTGAAGGCGGGGTACGCGTACGGCGCCCATGTCCACCAGAAGCCGTGCGGCGCCGAGCCGACCGCGGCCGGTGGTCACTATCAGCACCGCGTGGACCCGGTGCAGCCGTCGAAGGACCCGGCCTACGTCAACCCGCGCAACGAGGTGTGGCTGGACTTCACCACGGACCCGGACGGCTCGGGCAAGGCGAGCGCCCGCCACGGCTGGGAGTTCCGGCCGGGCGGCGCCGGGTCCGTCGTGCTGCACCGCGAGCAGGGCGGTGCGGGGGACCGCGTCGCGTGCTTCACGGTGCCGTTCGCCCCGCGCGCCTGAGGGGCGCAGGGCGAGCGGTGTGGAGCGGTGGGGAACTACGCGGCCACCGGCGTCCGCTCCGACGCGGTGTCGTCCTTGCGCTCGCCGCGCTCGCCGCGCGCGGCGAAGAGGCCGTTCGAGGCGAAGAGGCGGTCGACGCCGAGCGCGCCGGAACCGGTGAAGACGAGCAGGAGCAGGGCCCAGCAGAACATCGCGGAGGCCTCGCCGCCGTTCTCCATCGGCCACAGCGCCTCCGGCTGGTGCACCTTGAAGTACGCGTACGCCATCGATCCGGACGAGATGAACGCGGCGGCTCGGGTGCCGAGGCCGAGGGCGACCAGGGCGCCGCCGACCAGCTGGATGACGGCCGCGTACCAGCCGGGCCAGGTGCCCGCGTCGATCGTGCCGCCGCCCATCGCGCCGCCGAGCACGCCGAAGAGCGAGGCGGCGCCGTGGCAGGCGAAGAGCAGGCCGACGACTATGCGGAACAGGCCGAGAGCGTAGGGCTGGGCGCTGTTGAGACGTCCAGTCATGGGGGACTCCTTCGGTTTGGGGACGGAACCGAGTGGAGGCCCAAGGTTAGGGGAACCTAATCGATGCTTGCAAGTTCAACATCTGGCCGGTCGGAAGATTCCGCTTCCGTCGCCGAGACCCTGGAAGATGTTGCCGCCGTCCGCAGCACGGCCCGCGCCACCGCGTCCGCGTCCGACAGGGTCACCGAGTCGACGCCCGGCCTGGCGCCCGCCGCCGTCACCCAGTGCACCCCCTCCGTGGGCACGCCGAACGCGAACCGCCGTGCGTGCGCCCGGCCTTGACGGTCGATCAGGCGGTACGGGCGGGGTGTCACGTCAAGGCCTCCGGTTTCGTATCCGTCGACGACGTGGGGGCGGCACTGACCCGTCCGCACGAGCCGCCCGAGCAGCTCGTCCGCGGTGCGGCGCACGTCCGGCTCCGGGAGCCGCGCCTCGATCAGGGTGGTGACGCGCACATCGGACCCCGGAACGTCGGGCGAGTGCGCGCGGAAGACCCCGTCCGCGTCGGCCCGCACGTCCAGGCGCGGGCCGAGCACCTCCAGGACGCCCGCCTCGATCAGCGCCGTCATCTCCTCGATGCGCCGCCGGGGCGGTCCGATCGACAGGAAGGCGTTGAGCGGCGTGTACCAGCGGTCAAGGTGCGTGCGCCGGGACGGTCCCGCGATGCCGCCGTGGTCGACGATCAGGCGCAGCTCGTTGCGCAGGTCGCGCAGGACGTCGAGGGCGGACTTCAGCGGGCTCGCGACATTGCCGAGCGCGGCCTGCGCGGTGTCCTCGCGCAGATACGTCAGGAGCCAGCCGCGGAAGTCGTCAGGGGAACGGAAGGCGCGGCCGGCGCACGGCCGCGCGAGGCCGTCCCAGGACCAGCGCGCGGCCTCGGCGATCCCGAACTCGTCCAGGACCAGGGCCTCTTGAGGGCTGCGGTGGGGTACGTCGAGGAACGCGGCGCGGAAGGCGGCGGACCGCTCGGAGGCCTGCTCGGAGGCCTGCTCGGAGGGGCGCTCGGCGGGGCGGACGAGCGCCGTGTAGTAGACCGTCTCCACCTCCTTGGCGACCAGCGGCCATATCTCGTCGAGGAAGTCGGGGGCGTCACCGCTGCCCGCGCGCTTGCGGAAGCGGGCTATGACGTCCGGGGTGAGGACGGCGGGATCGTGCCGCCCGTACGCGCCCTTCGCGTTGTCGCCGCGCGCTTGGTAAGGGATGCCGCGCCGCGAACCGGCGTACAGCTTCGGCTCGTGTCCGGACGGCAGGTAACTGAGACCGCCCGAGGGTGCGGTGATGAAGCGTCCGCCGCGACCTTGCGTAAGGAGCGCCATGTGGTCGAAGAAGTTCAGGCCGAGACCGCGCAGCAGCACGCGCTCGCCGGGGGCGATCGCCGAGAGGCCGACGTCGGCGGGGTTGGCGGGCGCGATGTGCCGCAGGCCGTGCCGGGCGGCGTGCTCGGCGAGGAGAAGGCCGTCCTGGTCGGCGGCCGTGGGCAGATGCCCTTGCGCGAGGACGACGGCACCGAGCCCGGAGATCTCACGCCCGTCCTCGAGTACGAGCAACTGGGCTCCGTCACCCGTGTCTTCCCTGCCGCCGCCCCCGGCCGGGTCCGCGTCGAGTCGCACGGCCCGCGCCGCATGTACCTCGACGCGGACCCGGTCGGGGGAGCCGCGCAGGGTCTCGGCGAAGACCCACTCCAGATAGCGGCCGTAGCAGGCGCGCGTGGGGTAGTCGTCCGGGCCGAGCCCCGGCGCGTGCCCCGCCGCGGCCCACTCGTACAGGCTCGGCCCGCGCAGGACAGGGCCCGCGCAGTCCACGCTCTCGTCGGTGAAGAGGGTGACCTGCGAGGCGACCGTGTTCATCAGGAGCTCCGGCGGCTGGGCGGTCCGCCACACGCGCCCCGGACCCGGCGGCGACGGATCGACGACGTGGACCGTCAGCCGTGCTCCCGGCGGCAGGAGATCGGCGGCCGAGGCGCAGAGGCGTTCCAGGACGCTGGTGCCGCGGGGTCCCGCGCCGACGACGGCGACAGCGACCTCGGGATCCGGTGCGGTCGCTGCGGGTACTGCGGACAAGGGCGTGACTCCGGGGCGTAGAGGAGCTGGAAGCGGAGGGTCCGCCTCTTCGGAAGTCGTCGGAAGCGGATGGTCCGCCTCATCATGCCGCCGGAAGCGGGGAAGTCGAACCCTGATGCGGAGGATCGTAGTCCGGGTGTGGGCCGTGTCACGCGGGGCCCGTGGGGCGGGGTTCGCCTTTGCCTAGGAAAGTCGTGACTCCTCCTTCTGTTCCAGGCGCACCGTGCCGCGCACCGTCCGCGCCTGCTCCAGGCGCACGCTCGCCGAACGGCCGCGCAGCGTGAGCGTCATGAGCTGGTTGCCGAACCAAGGGCCGCCCGTTTTGCGCCAGTTGATGGCTGCCCGTGCCGTTCTGCCGTGGCGTACGAAGCGGCGGCCCAGGGCGCGGCCGACCTTGCTCCAGCCGAAGTGGAAGCCCATCTTTATCGACGCGTGGATGGAGTTGTGGACGGGGGAGCAGGTCAGCTGCAGGACGCGTGAATCCGGTCCGCCGCCGCCCGGCCAGGTCGGCTCCGCCATGTACGCGTGATGGACGTCGCCGGACAGGACGCACACCGTCGCCGGGGCGCCCTCACCGCTGCCCGCCTCGGCGATCAGCGACGTCAGCTCGTCGAACGACGCGGGGAACGCCGCCCAGTGCTCCAAGTCCGAGCGCCTGCGCAGGTTCTCGCCGAAGCGGGCCCAGCGCTCGCCCCGCTCACCACGGCACAGCGCGGCGTTCCAGCCCTCCGCGTCATGGATGAGATGGGGCAGCAGCCAGGGCAGCGAGGTGCCGATCAGCAGGTGGTCACAGCCGCCTTCCAGGGCCTGCTCGCGCAGCCAGCGCGCCTCGTCCGGGTCGAGCATCGCGCGGCTGTGCTCGTCCAGGACACGGGCCGCGCGGGTGTCGACCATGAGCAGGCGTACGCGGCCGAAGTCCCGCCGGTAGCTCCACCGGGTCGCCGTGGGGTCGGCGTCCGAGGCGGCGGCGAAGGCGCGCAGGGTGTCGGTGCCGTCGGGCGCCCCGCGCACCGCCGCGTACAGCTCGCTGCTTTCGAGCTCGGCGGGCGGCAGATTACCGAGGTGCTGGTGGACCCAGTACGACATCAGGCCGCTCAGGACGCGCTCGCGCCACCAGGGGGTCGCGCGCATCTCGGCGAGCCAGGCGGCGCTGGTGTTCCAGTCGTCGATGACGTCGTGGTCGTCGAAGATCATGCAACTGGGCACGGTGGAGAGCAGCCACCGCACCTCGGGGTCGAGCCAGGACTCGTCATAGAGGTGCGTGTACTCCTCGTAGTCCGCGACCTGGTCGCCCGGGGGATCGGCGAGGCTCCGGCGGGCGGCGAGATAGCGGCGGGTCGCCTTGGACGTCTGGTCCGCGTACACCTGGTCGCCGAGCAGCAGCAGGACGTCGGGGCGCTCGGCGTCCGGGGCTGCGGCTATCCGGGCGGCCAGGGTGTCCAGGGCGTCGGGGCCCACGGGATCGTGCTCGCCGCTGGGCGGGGCCGCCCAGCGGCAGGACCCGAAGGTGACCCGCAGCGGGTCGTCGGCGCCGTCGCCCGGCGTGCGGATGGTGCTCGGCGGGAAGGGCGAGTCCGGCAGCGGCCACACGGGAGCGTCACTCTCGCCGAGCCGCACCTCGTACGCCGTCTCCGTGCCCGGCCGAAGCCCCGTGACCGGGACGATCGCGTAGTGGTGGCCGGCGATCTGGAAGGTCTGCGCCGTGCCCTTGGCGCCGTCCGCGCACCGCACCTCGGCGGTGCACGGACGGTCGGCCTCGACCCAGACCGTGGCCGTAGAACCGTCGACATACCTCAGCAGCGGACCCAGGCGCAGCCGTGCCACGTTGATCACTCCCCTCCGTCGCCCCGTACGGTACGGAACGACGGAGGTTCATGGGGAGGTTCCGGGGATCGACGGCTGATGAACAGCGGTCGCCGGATTCAGCAGCCGTTGAGGATCGAGGACAGGGCGCTCTTCTCCTCCGGGTTCACCGTGAGGTCGTAGTGGTGCTTCACGTCCACCCACATCCGGGCGTAGTAGCAGTGGTACGAGGTGGTCGGCGGCAGCCACTCGGCCGGGTCCTGGTCGCCCTTGCTCTGGTTGACGTTGTCGGTGACCGCGATCAGCTGGGGGCGGGTCAGGTCGTTGGCGAAACCTTGCCGCTGGGCGGTGGTCCAGCTGCTGGCGCCGGACTTCCAGGCCTCGGAGAGCGGGACGACGTGGTCGATGTCGACGTCGGACGCGGCGGTCCAGGTGCCGCCGTCGTAGGGGGACTTCCAGGTGCCGGAGGTCGCCGCGCAGCTGGAGTCCTGCTGCACGTTGGTGCCGTCCCGCTTGAGGACGACCTCGCGGGTGTTGCAGGCGCCGGACTGGGTGATCCAGTGCGGGAACTTGTCGCGGCTGTAGCCGTCGGAGGAGCCCTCGGCCTTCTCGGTGAGCCGGCCGAGGTAGGTGCGGGCGGTGGCGGCGGAGACGGGTTCCGGGGGAGCGGCCTGGGCGGGGGTGCCGGTGAGGAATGTCGCACCGGCGGCGAGGGCGGTGGCGGCGGTGAGAGTGGCGAGACGTCGACGCGCGTAGACTGCGGACATGCGAACTCCCTTGATGTGGGGGGAAGTTGACCTATGGGGTGGTCATGCTGACGCGGTGGGGTTTCCTGCGGATGTGCGTCAGGTGACAGGGTCGCGTCAATCAGGCGGTCAGTTCAAGAGTTCTGACGCCGTGTCATGAGCGTTCATGCGTGCGGGAGTTGGCGCAGTCCCCGGAATGCGTGACCTGGATCACATTCCCAGGGGGTCGAAAGACCCTGGACCGGGCTCCGTGGACGTCACGTACGATGTATGACGCAGAAGGGGAGTAGCTCTTCGCCGGACCGTCGACATACTGCTCAGCTCGCCTGAGCCGGCGCCCGGAGGCAGGTCCCGTCATCGGCGTGGCCGGTCAGCGAGACCTTCGGCAAGCAGTGCCCGGCGTACACATCCGTGTGCGTCTGTTGTGCGCTGCCGTGCCGAGGTGTCGTACGCGAAGTACCGAATGCTCTCGGCGGGGCGGCCCCGACCGATTGAGGAATCTTGATCAGCATCAGCGTGATGGCGCTCGTCTTCGGCGTCGTCTTCCTTGCCGAGCTCCCGGACAAGACAGCGCTGGCCGGGCTCGTCCTCGGGACGCGCTACCGCGCCTCGTACGTCTTCGTCGGGGTCGCGGCCGCCTTCGTCGTCCATGTCGTGCTCGCCGTGGCCGCGGGCAGCGTGCTCACGCTCCTGCCCCAGCGGCTGTTGCACGCGCTCACCGGTGTGCTCTTCCTCGGTGGCGCGGCGATGCTGCTCCTGAAGGGCGGCGACGACGAGGAAGAGGTCCGCGAGCCCAAGGACCAGAGCTTCTGGAAGGTCTCCGGCGCGGGCTTCATGCTCATCCTGGTCGCCGAGTTCGGCGATCTGACGCAGATCATGACCGCGAACCTGGCCGCGCGGTACGACGACCCGCTCTCCGTGGGCCTCGGCGCGGTGCTCGCGCTGTGGGCGGTCGCCGGGCTCGGGATCGTCGGCGGAAAGGCGCTGATGAAGCGCGTGCCGCTGTCGCTGATCACCAAGATCGCGGCGCTGCTGATGCTGGGTCTCGGGCTGTGGAGCCTGTACGAGGCGATTGCCTGAGGGGTCTGGGCGGGGGCCTTCGCGGAGGCCTTCGCGGGGGTCCTGGTGGGGGTGTGACCTGCGGTGCTGGCGATCGGCGGCCCCTTTTTGTATCGTAGGGGAACAAAGTGGCTCCGCCCGTATTCCCTGACCGGCGGGCGGAGCTGCCTTGATTCTTTTTCCTCCTCGGAAACTCAACTCCCTCTGTAACTCACCTCCCTCTGTAACTCACCTCCCTCTGTGCTCTGGAGTACGTCGATGACGGCTGAGACCGCCTCTGTTCTGACCGCCCGGGCCCTGCTCCTGGACATGGACGGAACGCTCGTCAACTCCGACGCGGTGGTCGAGCGCTGCTGGCGGCGCTGGGCCGAGCGGCACGGGCTCGACTTCGGCCAGGTCATCAAGGTCGTCCACGGGCGGCAGGGGTACGCGTCGATGGCGGTGCTGCTGCCGGAGCGGTCCATGGAGGAGAACTACGCGGAGAACCGCGTGATGCTGGCCGAGGAGACGGCGGACATGGAGGGTGTCGTTCCGGTGCCGGGGGCCGCTGCCTTCCTGGCGTCGCTGGAGGGGCTGCCGCATGCCCTCGTGACGTCCGCCGACATCCCGCTGTCCACCGGGCGGATGGCCGCGGCGGGGCTGCCGCTTCCCGCCGTGCGGGTCACCGCGGAGAACGTGGGCGCGAGCAAGCCTGACCCCGAGGGCTTCCTCAAGGGGGCCGCCGAGCTGGGCTTCGACCCCGCGGACTGCGTCGTCTTCGAGGACTCGGGGGCGGGGATCGCCGCGGGCCGCGCGGCCGGGATGCGGGTCGTGGGGGTCGGCCCTCGCGCCGGGGAGTTCGCACCGACGGTGCAGGTCGACGATCTGACGCAGGTACGGGTGACTGCCGTGGCCGGCGGGGGGCTTGAGCTCAGCTTCGGGTGAGCGGGGGCGGCCTGCCCGCACCAAGGCGCGGCCGGCCTAAGGCGTCGTCTCCGCCTCCAGCGCAGCCCTGGTGGCCGCCCCGTAGACCCCCTCGCCGTCCGCTTCGGCGGTTCCCCTGGCCACCTGGAACCGGGACAGCGCCGTCGCCACCGGTGAGTTGACATTGCCGTGGGCCTCACCCTCGTACAGCGAAAGCTGCCGAAGCCGCTCCTGGAGCTCCCTGACCTCCGCACCTCGGTCGCCCCGCCGCAGCACCTGGCCCGAGGCCGGCTCCTCCGGCTCCACGGCGCCCGTGGCCCGTGCCGTGGACCGCGTCGCGGACGGTGCAGGCGTCGAGGCCGAGGCGAATGCCGAAGCCGTACGCGAGGGCGAAGGGCCTGCGCTGCGGGACGCGGACGCCGATGCGGATTTCGATGGCGTGGCGGAGCCGGACGGCACGTCCACCGCGCTCGTCGGCGCGTCCGGCAGCGCCCGGTCCCGCTCCGGCTCGTCGTCGGAGGAGAACACCCCCGAGGCCAGGACGGCGACGGTCACCACGGTCACCACCGCGCCCACCCCCGCGTACCAGGGCGTACGGCCCCGACGCGGCTCCGGTTCGTCGTCCGCCGCGTACGAAACCGTCGGCGGCGGCAGATCGCCCTCCGGCGCCCGGGACGCGAAAAGACCCACATCCGCCGACCGAGGCGCATCCGCGGCCACCCGCGGGGCCGCCACGGGCGCGGGTTCCGCCGCCTCCGCCGCGGTCCGCCGCCTCCGCCGCGGGCTCCGGCAGCGTCACATAGGGACGTATCCGCAACGGATCGAAGTCCTCCGCGGCCGCCGCGTCCGCCGACCTGGCGTCGCGTGCCGCGTCCCCCGCCCGCTCCGCACAGCCGCAGGCGGGCGCACTGCCCGCCGCCCGCTCCGTGCCGCATCGCGGGCATGTCTGTCTCCGGCCGCCACGGCCGTGTGCTGCGCTGTCCACTCTTCGTACCCCACCCCTGGAGAACTCCAGAGATCATGCAGACCCACGGTTCAACAGGCCATAACGGGTCACACGCACCAGGATGGAGAAGGAGGCCCCGCAAGGAGAGCCCCTAGGTCAAGGACCAGGCCAAGGACCCTCGGGAGGTTCCATGACGCAGGACCTCAGCGCCCGCCCCACGGGGCCGGAGCCCGACCCCGTCCCCGGACCGCCGGACGAGCACGCGCACGGCGGCGTACTGGTCTCCATCGGAGCGCTGCTCCTCGGCATGCTGCTCGCCGCGCTCGACCAGACCATCGTCTCCACCGCCCTGCCGACCATCGTCAGCGACCTCGGCGGCATGGAGCACCTCTCCTGGGTCGTCACCGCCTACCTCCTCGCCTCGACGGCCGCGACGCCGCTCTGGGGCAAGCTGGGCGACCAGTACGGCCGCAAGAAGCTGTTCCAGACCGCCATCGTGATCTTCCTGATCAGCTCGGCGCTCTGCGGCATGGCGCAGAACATGCCGCAGCTGATCGGCTTCCGCGCGCTGCAGGGCATCGGCGGCGGCGGGCTCATGGTGCTCTCGATGGCGATCGTCGGCGACATCGTCTCGCCGCGTGAACGCGGCAAGTACCAGGGCCTGTTCGGCGCCGTCTTCGGCGCGACGAGCGTCCTCGGCCCGCTGCTCGGCGGCCTGTTCACCGAGCATCTCAGCTGGCGCTGGGTCTTCTACGTCAACCTCCCCATCGGCGTCGTCGCGCTCCTCGTCATCGCCGCGGCCCTGCACATCCCGGTGCGCTCGACCAAACACACCATCGACTACCTGGGCACCTTCCTCATCGCCTCCGTCGCCACCTGCCTCGTCCTCGTCGCCTCGCTCGGCGGCACCACATGGGACTGGGGTTCGCCGCAGATCATCGGGCTCGCGGTGCTCGGCGTCGTGCTGGCCTTCGTCTTCGTGAGCGTCGAGCGCAAGGCGGCGGAGCCGGTCATTCCGATGAAGCTGTTCCGGGTCAGGACGTTCACCCTGTCCGCGATCATCAGCTTCGTCGTCGGCTTCGCGATGTTCGGCGCGATGACCTATCTGCCGACGTTCCTCCAGGTCGTCCAAGGTGTGTCTCCGACCATGTCGGGCGTGCACATGCTGCCGATGGTGGTCGGGCTGCTGATCTCGTCGACCGCATCGGGCCAGATCGTCAGCCGCACGGGCCGCTGGAAGGTGTTCCCGGTCGTCGGCACCGGCGTCACGGCCCTCGGGCTGCTCCTGCTCCACCAGCTCGACGAGAACAGCAGCACGGGCGAGATGAGCGCCTACTTCTTCGTCTTCGGCTTCGGCCTCGGCCTGGTCATGCAGGTCCTGGTGCTCATCGTGCAGAACGCGGTGCCGTACGGGGACCTGGGCGTCGCCACGTCCGGCGCGACGTTCTTCCGCTCGATCGGCGCCTCGTTCGGCGTCGCCATCTTCGGCACGATCTTCGCCAACCGGCTCGTCACCAAGCTCTCCGACGCCGTCGCGGGCCAGGAACTGCCGCCCGGCGTCAGCGCGGACTCCCTCACCGCCGACCCGCGCGGCATCGCCGAACTCCCGGCGACACTGCGCCCCGAGGTCCTGCACGCCTACTCCTCGTCCATCACGGACGTCTTCCTGTACGCCGCGCCCGTCGCCCTGGTCGCCTTCGTCCTGGCCTGGTTCCTGCGCGAGGACAAGCTGCGCGGCTCGGTCACCGCGCCCGACACGACGCAGACCCTGGCCAGCAACCCCGTCGAGCGTTCCTCGTACGACGAGGTGGCGCGGGCCCTGTCGGTGCTCGGCACGCGCGAGGGCCGCCGCAAGGTCTACGAGCACATCACCGAGCGCGCGGGCTACGACCTGCTGCCCGCCGCCAGCTGGCTCCTGCTGCGCATCAGCCGCCACGGCCATGTGGAACCCGCGGCGCTCGCCGATCGCAGCGCCGTGCCGCTGACCGTGATCACCGCGGCGTCCCGCCAGGTCGAGGAGCGGCGGCTCGCCCTCCGCGAGGGCATGGGCCTGACCCTGACCGACGAGGGCCGGGAGGTCGTCGCCAGACTCTCCAAGGCCCGCGAGGAGTCCCTGTCCGAACTGCTCGGCGACTGGTGGGGCCCCGACCGGCCCACCGACCTGGTCCAGCTCGTCGAGGAACTCGGCGCCGAGATGTGCGGCTCGGACACCGAACGGCCGCACAACGGCAGGCCGCTACAGCGCGGGGTGTGGGCCGACTGAGCGGCGGGCCGCACCCCGCTCCGGCCTCAACCGGCCACCGGGGCAAGGTCCTTGGCGTACCAGACCTCGGCGTACATCCGCTCGGTGAACGGCTCGGTCTCCGCATACCCGTGCCGCGTGTACAGCGCCCGCGCCTCGACCAGATCGAGCCGCGTGTCGAGGACGATCCGCCGCGCCCCGAGCGCACGGGCGGCGTCCTCGGCGGCCCCGAGCAGCACCCCGGAGCCCCCCTTGCCGCGCAGCTCCTCGCGTACGAAGACCCTCTTGAGCTCGGCGATCCCGTCCCCCGCATCGACCATCCGCACCCCGGCCGTGCCCGCGGGCTCACCCTCGTACAGGGCGACGAGGAGCATCCCGCCGGGCGCCACCAGATCCGCCCCGGTCTCCGCCGCGACCTCCCGCTCCAGCTCTTCGGGATCGGTCGTACGTCCCTCATGGAGCAGGTAGTAGCGGTCGCTGACCTCGGTGTAGTACGCCCGCCACAGGGCGCGGGCGGCAGGGGAGTCGACCGCTTCGGGGCCGACGGTCCAGGAGGCGGGGCTTCCGGTGCTGTGCTGCTCGGTGTGGTTCATGGGGTTCATGGGGTTCGTGAGGGCCATTTCCTAGTCCTTGCGGCCGGTCGCCGCGATGCTGACGCCGAGCCCGATCATGGTGAGCCCGCCGATCCCGCCGACCGTCGAGAGCCGCTTCGGCGAGTGGACGAACCAGCCCCGCGCGGTGGCCGCGACCAGCCCCCACACGCTGTCGCAGGTCACGGCGATGGCATTGAAGACGAGGCCGAGCAGCAGCATCTGCGCCATGACGTGCCCCTGCTCCCGGTCGACGAACTGCGGCAGCACGGCGGCGAAGAAGACGATGGTCTTGGGGTTGGCCACGCCGACCGCGAACCCTTCCCACAACGTACGCGGACCGCTGCGCTCCGGGCCGTCACCGCTGAACGAGGCCTGCAGCGACCCGCGTTGGCGCACCGCCCTGACTCCCAGACAGATCAGGTACGCGGCGCCGAGCAGCTTGAGCGCCGTGAAGACGACGACCGAGCGCTCCACCACGGACCCGACCCCGAGCGCCACGGCCACGACGAGTACGTACGCGCCGATCGTGTTCCCCACCACCGTGGTCAGCGCGGCACGGCGCCCCTGCGCCAGCGCCCGCCCGATCACGAACAGGACGCTGGGCCCGGGAACCACGATCAGCAGGAACGACATGGCCGCGAAGGCGAGTATTCGGTCGGAGGACATCATGCGGGCCATCGCACCACGGAGGCGGCGCGCGTCGGTAACGCTTTTCCGGCTTCGGCCGACGCGTACGCGTCGGCTCTTGCGCTAGCGCTTGGGCGCCGCCTGCTGCACGACCTCGAACGACCAGACGGCGGCGCTGCTCGACGCGGGCTTGGGACGCTCACCGCCGCCCGCGCCGCCGCCCTGGTGCGCCGACTTCATCGGGCCCTCCATCCAGGCCTGGAACGACTCCTCGTCGCGCCAGCGCGTGTAGACCAGGTAGTCGTCGGTGCCCTCGATGGGGCGCAGAAGCTCGAACCACTCGAAGCCGTCGGAGTTCTCCACGGCGCCGGCGCGGGAGGCGAAGCGCTTCTCCAGGACCTCGCGCTGCTCGGCGGGCACGGTCAGGACGTTGATCTTTACAACACTAGGCACATGACACCTCTCAGGAATCACAGGCCGGGCCTTGAGCCTAGCCTTGACGACGTGCGTGCAGTCTCCTACATCCGTCAGTCCAAGCGCCGTGAGGATGATTCCCAGGCGTCGCCCATGGCGCAGCGCGACCGGTGCGCGTCGCTGATTAGCTCGAAGGGGTGGAAAGAGGCCGGTCACTTCGAGGACGTCGGCAAGTCCGGATGGGACCCGAGCATTCACCGCCCGGGGTTCGAGGAGATGATGGCGGCCGTGCGCGGCGGGCATGTGGACGCCGTGATCGTCTTCTCGTTGTCCCGCCTCACTCGTCGTGGCGCGCTGGAAGCTATGCGGATCATCGAAGAGCTGGAGTCGCACGGCGTCCGGCTGGTCAGCGTCGAAGAGCCGTACCTCGACACGTCCACCCCGGTCGGTGTCGGCATCCTTGCCATCATCGCGGGTCTCGCGCAGCAGGAATCCGACATGAAGTCGGCCTACGTGTCGGGTACGAAGGACACGCTCCGGCGGGCCGGCAGCCACGTGTCCGGGGTCGCGCCGTACGGCTTCACGACTGAGCGACGGACGAACGGCAAGCTCTCCGTGATCCGGCTAGTCCCGGACCCCGTAGAGGCCCCGTACGTCCGCGATATGGCCAAGTGGGCGGCGGACGGCATGTCCGCTTCGCACATCGCCAAGCGACTCAATGAAGACGGAGCGCCCACCAAGGTGACCACGCTCGGGAAGTCGGGCGAGAAGCGCCTCGCCGCGCGCCGTGCCCGGGGGACTTCGGAGTCCGTGGAGCGCCCCGCCTGGGTGTCGTCCACCGTGCTGCGCATCCTGCGGGACCCTCGCCTTGCCGGGTACGCGATCGAGTGGCAGGGGCGCGTACTGCCGACCAAGGACGCTGACGGGCAGCTGGTGCAGGGCAAGATGGGCCGACGCGTCATCCTGCGAGACGACGATGGCCAGCCCCTCGAAGCGCACGACGCGCTGATCCCCGCTGAGGACTGGTGGCAGCTACAAGACGTGCTGGACGGCCGCACTCAGACGGTCGTGCGGAGCGGGCGACGGGTTGCCACGCTGCTCGCCGGCCACGGGTTGCTGTTCTGCGATGTGTGCGGCTCGGTGATGGTCAGTGACAAGCGGGGCGAGAAGCTCTACTACAAGTGCAACCGGGCCGGGGGCGTCGTGGCCGGGCACGGCGGGTTGGTCATCGGCCAGGAAGCGGCGGACTACGAGGCTGCGGGCCGGGTATGGGCTCGCCTCACTGCCATGGACCCGGAAGACCCGGACGACCTTGAATGGTTGGCCGAAGCGGCACGCCGTTTCGCGCGGCAGGGGGACACATCTCAGCGGGACGCCGAACGAGTCTCTGTGCGCGCCGAACTGGAGCACGTACGGGAATCGAGGCGGATCCTGCACACGGACCGCTTGGCGGGGGTGTACTCCGACAAGACCGGTACTCAGATGTTCCAGGAGTCCATGGCGCGGCTCTCGGCTCACGAGGAGCGCACGGCCGAGCGTCTCGCCCAACTCGATTCAGCGGACAGCCGGACCATCCAGATTCCGAACGAATGGACGAGCGTGGACGGTGACCCGATCGGCGAGGGGTCTACCTGGGCGGGGTGGGACCTGAAGACGAAGCGCGATTTCCTGGCGCTGTTCCTCGACTCGGTGCGGATCGCCAAGTCCGTGGGCAGGGGCCGGAACGCGAACACGACAGACCGCGTGATCCTCAAGTGGGCCGAATCCCCTGAGTCTGCGGGCGCCTGAGCCTGCCTGAACGCCTGTCGCGGCCCGTCGCTGGGGAAACCTGGTGGCGGGCCGTTCGGCGTTCCTGGCAGCGTGTCTGACCTGCGGGGATGTTGTCAGAGAGCCCACTTAGTGGTCGGCTCCGGAAGTCCTTCGGGGGTTGACGCGAGGTCAGGCCGTGTGCGGGGTGCGGATCGCAGGCTCGGTCTGGCGAGGTAGAGGCCGCCGCTGCAGTTCGGGGCACCGGCCAAGAGGGCCGGCGAAGCCGAGACGGACACTCCGCTGCCGCACTGGAGCTGCTCGAAACCGGCCGCAGCAACTCACCGCGCGCCGCATCTCTGGCCCCGGCATCCGCCTCCGCCGTACACCAGCGGCTCGCCCAGGACGTGATCAAGCCCTGCGTGGGTCCGGAGCGCGGAGCCCGGCCTTCCGGGATCGGCTACCGTGGCGCGACACCGAGCCATTTCGCCGCACGTCACACCGCCGTCACCCTTCCGCGGGCGGGACGCCAACCAGTTTCACCAGGAACCGGTCCACCTGTTCCTCCAGCGGGGGCCAGGTCAGATCGGGTTGGTTGACGCGCAGTGAGACCGCGCCGTGGACGGCCGTGCGCAGATCCAGGGAGACGGTCTCCGCGTCGCCGCGCGGCGCCAGCCCGGCGTCCATGCAGCGGCGGATCGCCGTAGTCGTGCGCTTGGCCATCTCCTCCTTGAAGGACATGTCCGTGCGCCGGTTGAGCGTGCTCTCGTGCAGCACCTTGTACAGCCCCGGGTGCTCGCGGGACCACGCGCCGAGCAGCGCCGTTCGGGCGCGCAGTGCGGCCACCGGGTCGGCGGCACCCGACTCCGCGTTGTCCACCGCGCGCAACAGGTCCGCATGACAGTGCTCCAGGGCGGCCAGCACCAGCGCGTCGCGGTCGGCGAAGTGGATGTAGACGGAGGTCGCGGCGATGCCCACCTCGCGGGCGACCGCCCGCAGCGACAGCGCCTGGTCGTCGGCGAGTTCGTCCAGCAGCCGCAGCGCCGCGTCAACGATCTCGGTGCGCAGCCGCTCGCCCTGGCCACGCGGGTTGCGGCCGCGCGGCGCAGTGCGGGCGGTCGTTCGGGCCGGAGTGGTCGCATCCATGATCAGCCATTGTATTGGAATGCCTGTAGGGCTACAGTCGTAGCCCTACAGGCATTCACTTAAGAGGAGTCACCATGACGCTGCCGACCCAGACCACGGCCAAGGAACTCGACCCGGTCTTCGCGGAAATGGCCGCTGCAAGCTTGCAACTCACCGAGTCGAGAACTCAGCTGACGCCGCGCGAGCTCACTCTGCTCAGCCTCGTTGCCGACGTCTGCGAACAGGTCCTTGGGATGCCCTTCGAACTGCACGTGCGGGCCGCCCTGGACAACGGGCTCGACGCCGATGACCTACGCGAGCTGCTCCGTTTCATCTCCTACGACAGCGGCTACCCGGCGGCGCTGGCCGCCTTGGAGCGGCTGTCTGAGGTCGAGCGCAAGCACGGCCTGCCCGGGCCGACAGGTCAGGGTCACCAAGTGAACGCGGACGGCACGGGCAGCCCCATCCCCACGGCGATGCGCGCCGAGGTGCGTGCCCTCGACCCGGGCTTCGCCGACTACATGGACCTGCAGTCGCGGATGCGCGCCGGCATGTCCCGGATCAGCGTCCGCGAGCGGGCGTTCGCCACGATGACGGTGGACGTCCTCTACCAGACCCTCCAGGAGAGCTTCCGTGCTCACGTCAGCCGCGCGCTGGGCGCGGGAGCGACGCCCGACGAGGTCCGCGCCGCCGTCCGCGCCACCGCAACGTTCGGGATGACCCGGACCTGGCGCGCCCTGAACGTCCTGGACGCGCTGCTGGCCGACCAGGAGGAGCTGCAGGGAAAGCAGACGGCCGAGGACGCCTGAACGCCTGTCGCCTGCACCCCGCGCACGACTCGGACCGAAGGGCCGGTCCCGTCATAGTGCAGGCCGCAGGCGCAGTCCAGGGCATCGTCGGGCGAGCCGGCGACGCCACCGCGGCGAGGCTGCACAACCGTCAGTGATCCACTTCGCGAGATCGGCCGTTCCTCCTGCCATGCGCATACCCTGCGCCCGCCCCGTGCTGCTGACTGCCGCCGAGCGCGAGCGGCTGAAGAACATGGCCTATGGTCACAAGACCGAGTACCGACTGCGGGTCCGCGCGCAGGTCATCCTGCACGCGGCGCGGGGGCGCTCCAATGCGCGCATCGCCCGCGAGACGGGTCTGCACCTGGACACGGTTCGCGCTTGGCGGGGCCGGTTCGCCGCCGGCGGGTTGCCGGCCTTGGCCGACCGCAAGCGTTCAGGGCGCCCCGCCCGTTTCACTCCCGTGCAGGTTGCCGAGGCCAAGGCGCTGGCCTGCCAGTTACCCGCCGAGACCGGCGTGCCGCTGGCGCGCTGGTCGTGCCCGGAGTTGGCTGCCGAGCTGACCGCGCGCGGGATCACCGATACCGTCTCCGCGTCCACGGTGCGCCGCTGGCTGCGCGAGGACGCGCTCAAGCCCTGGCAGTACCGGTCCTGGATCTTCATCCGCGACCCGGACTTCCGCGCCAAGGCCCAGCGTGTCCTGGACCTCTACGCCCGCACGTTCGAAAGTGCCCCGCTGGGTGAGGACGAGTACGTGATCTCCAGCGACGAGAAGACCTCCGTCCAGGCCCGCTGCCGCTGCCATCCGACCCTGGCCCCGGGCCGGGCCCGGGCGATGCGCGTCAACCACGAGTACGGCCGCGGCGGCGCGCTGGCCTACTTGGCCGCCGATGACGTCCACTGCGCGAAGGTCTTCGGCCGCTGCGAGCGGCGCGCTGGCCTACTTGGCCGCCGATGACGTCCACTGCGCGAAGGTCTTCGGCCGCTGCGAGCCGAAGACCGGCATCGTGCCCTTCATGGCCCTGGTCGCCCAGGTCATGGCCACCGAGCCCTACGCCAGCGTGAAACGCGTCTTCTGGATCGTCGACAACGGCTCCTCCCACCGGGGGAAGAAGGCCATAGACCGTCTGGCCAAGGCGTTTCCGAACGCGGTCATGGTCCACACCCCCGTGCACGCCTCCTGGACGAACCAGATCGAGATCTTCTTCTCGATCGTCCAGCGCAAGGTCGTCCGACCCAACGACTTCACCGACCTGACCCAGGTCCGGGACCGGCTCCGAGCCTTCGAAGACCGCTACAACGCCACAGCACAGCCGTTCCAGTGGAAGTTCACCACCTCCGACCTGGACGATCTACTGGCTCGTCTCGACCGACACACACCCGCCGACCGACAAGAAGAATCCTCCGTCGCCCTGGCAGCCTGATCAACCCCCGAAGGACTTCCGGCGCTGACCACTAAGGGTCGGGGAGGCGCAGTGGTGGAAGTGACGCGGTGACGGTGGTGACGCTCAAACACCCGTCTCCTTGTCTTATGTTTTTTGTTTTTTGTTGCTCTCTCTTCACCTAAACAGCGGGTGACCTGGCGTTTTGCCAGTCTCTGGGATCACCTCTTGAGTGGCTATCGGTTCACCTTTGGCCACCTGATCTGGTCAGTGTTTGGCAAGACAGCGGGGTCAACTGTCTTCAATGTCTTTCTCTACGGGGGTTTAGATGGGTAAGTACATAGCCGACGTGTCAGCACGCACCGCACTGAAGACGCGGCCCGTCACGCCGACAGGGCAAGCACGCCGCTGCCGTTCCTGTGGTCGGGGGCTCAGTGGACGACCCCGGGCGGAGAGTGGCGGGACTGGCCGCTGATCCGACGCGGCATGGGCGAGTGGCTCCGTGTGTTGGCAGACGGCTTGGATCGCGAGGAGGCAAACGCGGAACGCCGCAGGGTGCTGCGTGACCGCCTTGACGCGGTGAGAGACGCGCTGCCCGACGCTGCTACCGCCGAGGAGGAGGAAGGCCTCATGGCCACCATGGGGGCTCTGCGCAAGGAACTGGACACCATTCCCGCCCCTGCCGATGTCGAGCGCACGGTGATCCACCACATGCGCGATGTGGCGTCAGCGATCGAGTCGGCATCCGACACCCGAGCGACTCAGCTCCTTTCGCTGGCTTCGCAGTTCGACGCCTTCCGCGCCCCACTGAACGACCCTGCGTCATGGGTGCGGAACCTCGGCTCTGCGCCGTTCGGCACGCACGTACGCACCACTGCGGCGTGGGAAGCGTTCGCGACGGCGGAACCCGTCTTGGCTCGCTCACTGGGCACAGTGACGGGGAAGCGCGCTCTGTTCGCGGCCATGGACAAGCGGTTCGGTGCGCGCCGGAAGCTGGCCGGCTACGAGGGTTGGCGGGGCGTCGCGCTGTCGGAGTGACCCCCAGGCGGGTACCCTCCGACCCGTCCCGGCATGAGCGTGTGGTCTGCGTGGTGTGCAGCGCGTCGAAGAAGGATCGGCTGTTGGACGAGTGGTCTCCGCCGTTCGCCGCTGCGGGATGAGAGCGTTCAGCGCTGACGCGTGAGTGTGACGGAGTGACGTTCAGACCCCTATTTCTGATATCTCGTTAAGTTTCTAAGGGAACATAGAAACAGGGTCTTGAACGTCACTTCGTCACAACGCGCGCCTCGCTGCGAGACTCACCACCAGGACTACTAGGGCCGGGCGAGTGTCCGTGCTCGGCGTAAGCGGCGGCAGCTCCTCGCGGGCGGCAACGATGCGGCCCGCAGGCTCCGGCGGGTGATCCGTAAGGCGGGTCGGGCTCGCTGTGCCCGCTGTCTGCGGGACGTGCTTGCGTCGGCTATCGACATCGACCACGTGCAGCCGCTCGCCCTCGGTGGCGAGGACGTTGACGACAACGTGCAGACGCTCTGTCGGGGCTGTCACAAGCTCAAGACGCGCGAGGACTTCGGGGCCGCTGGTGCCCCGTTCTAGCGGGTCGTCAGCCAAGCCGTGAGCGCAGATACGCCAAGGGTCACCAGGCCAGTCAAGAGCCGTACGGGGACGCGCTGAAGAGTCATGCGGAACCCGCCGCATCGGATGTCCAGTACGGGAGTGCTGTAGTCGGTTGCCATGTGCGGACCCTCCGTCATGTCAGTTGCGGATGCGCGCTGACCGGACGTTAGCGCGGGTGCTGGGTCATCCGTCTACCGCGATGCCGTTTGTGGACCCGAGATCCTGGACCGTCAACAACACCCATTGCCGTACTGCTTGCGCAGAGATGTGACACCCGCCTGCGAGTTTTCAGGCTAGATGGACTCTTCGAAATGCGGCAATACGGACACTTGGCCTGCGAATCCCGACCAAGCTCATACGACGACGAAGTGAGTGGGGACGTGCTCGCCCTACCTGACGCTGGCTGGGCCCGTGCTTACTGATCGTATCCACGGGTCATTCCCCCTGTTTGGAGGTGACCCCATGCCCCGCAGACC
>NZ_SRIC01000132.1 GCF_004684775.1 Streptomyces sp. MZ04 | reverse complement strand
ATGTGTATAGGAGACAGGTGGTGGCGGTGGTGGGGGCGTTGGCGTTGGCGAGGTTCGGGGAGGCGCCGACTGTTGAGGGGACCCCGAGCCGCTGAGGGGACCCCGAGCGCTGAGGCGACCCCGAGCCGCTGAGGCGACCCCGAGCCGCCGAGGGGACCCCGAGCCGCTGAGGAACGTACGCGGCCTACGGCAGCACCCTGCACAACGCGTCCAACGCCCCCGCCCACGCGTGATCCGCCGGCGTCCCGTACCCCACCACCAGCGCGTCCCGCGGAGCGACCCGCGCCGCGGGGTGCCGGAACTGCTCGAGCCCCTGCAAGGCAAGGCGTTGCCAGCCGGCCGCCTCCACCACCGAGCGCTCCGTCCCCGCCGGGAGTTCGAGGACCGCGTGCAGGCCCGCCGCGATCCCCGAGGCCCGCACCTCCGGCGCCCGCGAGGCCAGCGCCGCGACAAGCTGGTCGCGGCGACGGCGGTAGCGCAGCCGTGCGCCACGCACATGACGGTCGTACGCACCGGACGTGATGAACTCCGCGAGCGTCAGCTGATCAAGCACCCCGCACGTCCAGTCGGTGCCGCCCTTCGCCTCGATGACCTCCGCGGCGATCGACGCCGGCAGGACCATCCAGCCGAGCCGGAGACCCGGAGCCAGGGACTTGCTCGCCGTGCCGAGGTAGACCACACGGTCGGGGTCGAGACCCTGGAGCGCGCCCACCGGCTGCCGGTCGTAGCGGAACTCCCCGTCGTAGTCGTCCTCCAGGATCAGTCCGCCCGCGCGCCGCGCCCAGTCGACGGCGGCCGCACGCCGGTCGGGGTGCAGCGGAACGCCCATCGGGAACTGGTGCGCGGGAGTGAGCAGCGCCACCTTCGCCGAGCCCGACTCCAACTCGGCGGTGGACGTGCCCAGTTCATCGAAGGGCAGCGGCACCGTCCGCAGCCCCGCCTGCTTCAGCAGCGTCCAGTGGGCGTCGAGGCCGTACGACTCCACCGCCACCTCCCGCAGCCGCCGCGCCCGCAGCACGCCGCCGAGCAGCTTGAGGCCGTGCACGAAGCCGGCGCAGATGACGATGCGGTCCGGGTCCGTGTGCACGCCTCGCGCACGCGAGAGGTAGTCGGCGAGGGCGGTGCGCAGCTCGATCCGGCCGCGCGGATCTCCGTATCCGAGCGCGTCGTTCGGGGCGGCGGTCAGCGCGCGGCGGGCAGCCTTGAGCCATTCGGCGCGAGGGAAGGAGGCGAGGTCCGGGGTGCCCGGCATCAGGTCGTACGTCGGCCTGCCGCCTGCCCGGCGGGGCCGCGCCGGGGCGGCCGGACGCTGGACCCTCCGCTCGGCGACGCGCGTCCCCGACCCCTGCCGCGCGGTGAGCCACCCCTCGGCGACCAGGTCCGCGTACGCGTCGGCGACCGTGTTCCGCGCGATGCCCAGGTCGACGGCGAGCGACCGGGATGAGGGCAGCCGGGTGCCGGGGGCGAGGCGACCGCCGCGCACCGCCTCGCGCAGGGCGTCCGTGAGCCGCTTGCGCACACCGGAGCGCGTCGCGTCGCCGACCGCCTCCAGGTGCAGGTCGACCCCTAAAGTGGCCCACGAATCTTCCATGGGAATGGACCATACCTCTGGGCTATTCGGGCCGCACGGTCGACATCATTTGCTGATGACCGTCAGTACTTGCTGATGACTTTCAGTACTTGCTGATGACTTTCAGTACTTGCTGATGCAGGAGAGCTTGACCCGCCCGGTCTGGGCATCGGGGAGGGTGTTCTTGATGCTCCAGGCTTCCACCCGCCACTTCACCGAACGCATTTCGGTGGGTGTCGCGCGGTCCGTCACCAGAACCTGCTGAGAACCGCCGAAGTTGTGCGTGCGCAGTGCGCCGCCGCTCGTCGACTTGAACCGGTGCTTGATGTTGCCGATTCCGGCCGAAGAGATATAGACGGTCTTCCCCGCGGAGCAGGTCTTGGTGCCGGACTTCTTCTGCTTGAGTTTGTCCGACGCCTTTCCCACCCGCCAGCCCTGCGAACTGCAGTAGCCGTACACCTTGTTCAGGTTGTTCGGGTTTCCCCAGGATGAAGTGACCTTCCACTTCACGGACTTGCGCCACGTCGGGATGGTCCGCGTCGAGGCGCCGCTGGGATCGTGCTTCCAGATCCTGGACACCAGCTTGCCGCCGGAAGGCTTCCACGACACCCGCGACGCACCCACGGCCGAGTCCCAGATCCAGGCGGTCTCGCCCCTCTTACGGCACTTGAGCGTGCCCTTCTTCGTGTGGAACCCGGCCTTGGCGACCACATCGGACTTCTGAGCGGCGGCGGGTGCGGGTGCGGGTGCGGCCTGAGCCGACCCGGCCGTCATCGGCGTCAGGAGGGCGGCACCGACCGCGAGTGCGCACACGGGCGTACTCACTCGACGAGGGAGTTTCATACGCGACAACCATCTCTCTTCCCCGGGGTTGGCATGAACACAACCCACCGTAGGGGTGGCTGATCGGGCCCCACAATTGCACGAAAGTGCCATACGCGAGGTGAGTCCAGGTGCGTAACGCCAGATGGAGGCCGACCCCCAAAGTGGCCCATGAATCTCCCATGGGAATGGACCATACCTCTGGGCTATTACGGTCGTACGGTCGACAGCATGACCGAGAACGCGAACACCAGCACCACCAGCACCGACAGCACCGACAGCACCGACAGCACCGACAGTCAGGCCAAGCAGTACCTCCACGAGCACAGCCCCCGCCTCGCCTGGTCCGAGCACGCCCCCGAAGTCTTCAAGGCGATGATCCGGCTCGACGCGGCCGCCCGTAAGGGCCTCGACCCGGTGATCTACGAGCTCGTCAAGATCCGCGCCTCGCAGATCAACCACTGCGCGCTCTGCCTCGACATGCACACCAAGGACGCGCTCGCGGCGGGCGAGAGCGTCGAGCGGATCATCCAGCTCAGCGCGTGGGAGGAGTCGCGGCACTTCTACACCGCGAAGGAGATCGCGGCGATCGAGCTGACCGACGCCATCACCGTCCTGACCGACGGTTTCGTGCCGGACGATGTGTACGAGAGGGCCGCGAAGCAGTTCGAGGAGGCGGAGCTGACCCAGCTCATCGCCGCGATCACGGTGATCAACGCGTGGAACCGCTTCGGCGTCTCCACGCGCCAGGTACCGGGCCACTACAAGGCGGACGCCAAGTGAGCCCTCGTACGACCTACTTGGACAAGGGCGTCGGCCGTGCGATGGCCGCACTGAGCGCCGCCGCCAAGCAGGGGCTCGGCGACCCCGCGCTCGCCGAGCTGGTGATGATGCGGGCCTCGCAGATCAACGCGTGCGCGTTCTGCCTGGACATGCATGTCGACATCGCCGTGAAGAACGGTGAGACCACGAAGCGGATCGCGCTGCTCAATGCCTGGGCGGAGGCGGGAGACCTCTTCAGCGAGCGCGAGCGGGCGGCTCTCGCGCTGACCGAGGCGGTCACCGTCCTCACGGACGGCTTCGTGCCCGATGCGACGTACGAGCAGGCGGCCGAGCACTTCGACGAGCCCGAACTCGCCCATCTCATCGGCCTGATCACCGTCATCAACAGCTGGAACCGGCTGATGGTCAGCCGCCGCATCGAACCGGGAGGGTACACACCATGAGCGGAGCCGACGACTTCAGGGCGCTGCACCATGGGCGTGCGCCCGGTGACCCGCTCGTCCTGCCCGGTCCCTGGGACGCGGCGAGCGCGCGGGTCTTCGAGGAGGCGGGCTTCCCCGCCCTGGCGACGCCGAGCGCAGGGGTCGCGGCGTCGCTCGGGTACGTGGACGGGGAGGTGCCCGCGGACGAGATGTTCGCGGCGGTCGCCCGCACCGCGCGGTCGGTCTCCGTGCCCGTCTCGGCCGACATCGAGGACGGGTACGGGCTCGCCCCGAAGGAGCTGGTGGAGCGGCTGCTCGAGGCCGGGGCCATCGGGTGCAACCTGGAGGACTCCTCGGGCGGCGCGGCGCCACGCGGATCACGTTCGGTCCTGGCCTGCAGATCCGGGCGACGGAGGCGCTGCGGGAGATCGCCGCAGGCCTGCGGTAGAGGTGGCGGTGCCGGGCCCCCTCCGGGCTAGAACTTGCCGCAGTAGAACATCATCTTCTTCAGCTTGCCGCCGTTGAGGCCAACACGGCGGGGCGCAGGGCAGACACATGACGATGGTGCCGGGCCCTCTGAGGGCCCGGCACCATCGTCATGACTACGCCTGCTGCTCAGCCACCGAAATACGCGGCGGCGTCACTTCACTTCTTCGGGAGCCACTTCTCCCACACGTCCTTGTTCTCCTTGACCCACTTCTTGGCCGCTTCCTCGCCCGACATCTTGTCCTTCGCGATGGACTGGGCAACCTCGTTCTGCTGCTCGTTGGTCCACTTGAAGTTCTTCAGGAACTGCGCGGCGTCACCGCCGTCCTTGGCGAAGTCCGCGTTCAGGTACTTCTGCAGCTTGTTGTTGTCGTAGCCGCACTTGGTCTTGGTCTTCGGCTCGTTGCAGCCGTCGGTGTACTCGGGGAACTTCACCTCGACCATGTCCAGGTCGACGTTGGCCCACAGCGGCTCCCACCAGTAGGTGATGAACGGCGTCTTGGCCTCGTACTTCGACTGGATTTCCTTGATCTGCGCGGCTTCGTTGCCGGTTTCCTTGATGTGGAAGTCCAGCTTGTGGTTCTTGATGAGGTACTGGTCGTACGTCGTGTACGAGGGGGCAGCACCGATGAACTCGCCCTTGTCGCCGGACTCCGAAGTCTTGAAGTCCTTGGCGAACTTGTTCAGGTTCTTGTAGTCGAGGATCTCGGGGTGCTTGTCCGCGTAGTACTTCGGGACGAACCAGCCGATGTGCCCGACCACGCCGAGGTCGCCGCCCTTGACGACCGACTTCTTCTTGTCGATGTAGAGCTTCTGCTTGTCGGGCTGGCCGTTCCAGTCCTCCATGATGACGTCGGCCTTGCCGCTGTTCAGGGCATCCCAGGCGATGGGCTCATCCATCGTCTTGAGGTTGACCTTCTTGACGTCCAGCTCGTCCTCGAGGATCACCTTCGCGACCTCGGCGTTGGCGCGCGCGCCGACCCAGGACGGGACGGTGATGGTGACCTCGTCGCTGTTGCCGGCCTTCTTGGTGTCGGCGGCGCAGGCGCTGAGGCCGAGCATGCCGAGGACACTGACGCCCGCGATGAGACTGGTGGTTATCCGCTTGCTGTGCTTCACGAGACTTGTCCCTTACGTAGCAGGAGTGGCAGAAGTTGGCGCGGAGTTGTGGCGGCAGGTGCTGTAGGCCCGCCCGCGCCGCCTGTGGGGGTCAGCGCAGGGCGTCCTGCTTGGCCTTGGCACTCGGCTGCGAGACCCGGTCGAGCAGCACGCCGAGGCACACCATCGCGACACCGGCCGTCAGGCCGAGCGGCAGGTCGTCATGGGCCAGGCCCGTGACGACCTGAACGCCGAGGCCACCGGAGCCGATCATGCCGGCGATGACCACCATCGACAGGACGAGCACGACACCCTGGTTGACAGCCAGCAGGAGAGACGAGCGCGCCAGCGGGAGCTGGACACCGCGCAGTTGCTGGCCCGTCGTGGCACCGAGCGAACGCGCCGCCTCCAGGGCCGACGGGTCGATCTGGTTGACGCCCTGCGTGGTGATGCGGATGACCGCGGGCAGGGCGTAGAGCACGGCCGCCACGACACCGGCCGTACGGCCGCCGTGGAACAGTGCGATCGCGGGGATCATGTAGACGAACTGCGGCATCGTCTGCAGTGCGTCGAGCACCGGACGGATCGCCCGCTCCACCCAGCCGACACGCGCCGCGAAGATACCGATCGCGAAGCCGAGCAGCAAGGTGACCACCAGCGCCGTGATGACCACGGAGAGAGTGTCGAGCGACCGGGTCCACAGGCCCATCCCGCCGATGACGCCCAGGGCGAGCACCGCGGTGATCGCGGCCGACCAACGGCCCGCCAGATAGGCGAGGACTCCGGCGACCAGGGCCAGCGCCCACCAGGGAGTGGCCTCGAGACCGTCACGTATCGGGTTGATGACGTACGTGGCGAAGTTCGAGGCCATCGTGATGGTGCCGCCCACGACGGGTACACCGGAGCCGAAGGTGTGCTCGACCCATTCGACCGCGGAGTTGACCGGGTTGGCGATGGCGACGACCCAGCTGTCGGGCCACTCCTGCTTGCCCAGAACGGAGCCGAGGACGGAGCCCACGGCGGTCGCGACGACGACGCCGAGCCAGATGAGCCAGCTCTTCGGCCCGCCCTTGTCCATGCTCGGGGCGTCGAGCCGCTCGCCCGCGGCCCCCGTCGTGCGGTCCAGCCAGATGGCGATCAGCACGATCGCGATACCGGGCGACAGGGCGAGACCGGTGTCCACGGTGGAGATCGCGGTGTAGATCTCGCCGCCAAGGCCGCCGACACCGACCACCGAGGCGAGCACGACCATGGAAAGACTCATCATGATCGTCTGGTTGAGGCCGAGCAGCATCTGCTTGCGGGCCAGCGGCAGGCGCGCGGTCCACAGCTGCTGCCAGGAGCTCGCGCCGAGGGATGCCGATGCCTCGAGTGCGGCCTTGTCGGCACCCCGCAGGCCGAGCGCGGTGAGGCGGCCCATCGGCGGAGCCGCGTAGATGACCGTGGCGACGAAGGCGGGCGGCACGTCGACGCCGAAGATCAGCACGAACGGCAGCAGATAGGAGAACGCCGGCAGGATCTGCATGGTGTCGAAGACGGGGTTCAGAATGCGCTGCCCCCGCTCCGAAAGACCGGCCCAGAATCCGAGCAACGCTCCGACGACGGCCGCGACGGTGACACAGGCCACCATCAGGCCGAGGGTCTCCATCGCCGGTTCCCACATGCCGAGCAGCCCGATCAGCACGAAGGCACCGAGCGCGGTGCCCGCGGTGCGCAGCGCACGGCGGCTGAAGTCCGCGCCACCTGCCACCCAGGCGATGAGCACCGCGGCGACGGTCACGCCGAAGACGCCGAGGCTCTCGAAGAGACTGACGAGACCGTCGACAGAGCCCTGCGCGGCATTACTGATGTGCAGCAGGAAGTACAGGAAGATCCAGTGGGTGTCGCGGTTGTCCTCGAGCCAGGTCTCCGCATCGCCCAGCGGGGACCGGACGTCGAAGGTCCAGCCGCCGGGCCAGGCGCTGTGATCGACCAGGAACGCACTGACGACCGCGACCAGCACGGCGGCGACCAGCAGAACCACCTTGGGCCGGGCGGCAAGGCGGGCCAGCAGGCCGGGCGCCTGCGGGACGAGCGGCGCGTCGGGCGCGCGGTCCTTCTTCTCCAGGACGGGAGTACCGGCGGCACTCATACGGCCGCCACCTCCCGGCCCTCGGTATCGCCGCTGATCCCGGCGACCACCGCGAGCAGCTGTGCGTGGTCGACGACGCCCAGGGTGCGGCCGTTGTCGACGACACGGCAGTGCTCGCCGCTGCGCGCGACCGCCTCGATGGCGTCGACGACCAGGGTGTCCGGGGCGAGCGCGGCGCCCGTGGTCGACTCGTCGGCGTCCGCGCGGCGCATCGCGCGGCGGACCGTGATGACCTGCTCGCGCGGGACGTCACGGACGAAGTCGCGTACGTAGTCGTCGGCGGGGTTGGAGACGATCTCCTCGGGCGTGCCGAGCTGCACGACCGCGCCGTCCCGCATCAGCATGATGCGGTCGCCGAGGCGCAGGGCCTCGGACAGGTCGTGGGTGATGAAGACCATGGTGCGGCCCTCTTCGCGGTGCAGGCGGATGACCTCTTCCTGCATGTCGCGGCGGATCAGCGGGTCGAGGGCGCTGAACGGCTCGTCGAAGAGCAGGACTTCGGGGTCCACGGCGAGGGCACGGGCCAGGCCCACGCGCTGCTGCTGGCCGCCGGAGAGCTGGGTCGGCTTGCGCTGCTCAAGGCCTTCGAGGCCGACCTTGGCGACGACCTCCATGGCCTTGGCGCGGCGCTCGGCCTTGCCCATGCCCTGGATCTCCAGGCCGTAGGCGACGTTGTCGAGGACGGTGCGGTGCGGCAGGAGGCCGAAGTTCTGGAAGACCATCGCGGTCTGGTGGCGGCGCAGTTCGCGCAGCCGGTTCTTGTCCATGGCCAGGATGTCGTCGCCGTCGATGGCGATCGAGCCCGAGGTGGGCTCGATGAGCCGGGTCAGCGTCCGCACGAGCGTCGACTTGCCCGAGCCGGAGAGGCCCATGACGACGAAGACCTCGCCCTTCTTGACCTCGAAGGACACATCACGCACGGCGGCGGTGCAGCCGGTCCGCTCACGCAGTTCGGCGGGCTTCAGGCCATGCAGCGAGGTGTCGCCGGGTATCCGGTCGGCCTTCGGGCCGAAGACCTTCCAGAGGTTCTCGACGGCGAAGACGGGCCCGTTGCCGGACTCCTGTGCCTTCGTGGCGCCGACGTCGTTCTTGCCGATCGAGGCGTTCTTGTCGGCCGAGGCGTTCTTGTCGGTCGAGTCATTCGTCTTGTTCACAGGGGCCTCGCTCATCGGGCGTCACCGCCAAGGATCTCTGCACATTTCTCCCCGACCATGAGCACTCCGATCATCGGGTTCACGGCCGGCATCGTCGGGAAGACGGATGCGTCCGCGATACGGATTCCAGCCATGCCCCGGACCTTCAATTCCGGGTCCACCACAGCGAGTTCATCAGTGGAAGCACCCATTCGGCAGGTGCCTGCCGGGTGGTAGACGGTGTGCGCGGCCTTGCGCACGAGCTCGCTGATCTCGGCGTCGTCGGTGACGTCGGGGCCGGGGAACACCTCGCGCTTGAGCCACTTGGCGAACGGCTCGGCCTGCGCGACCTTGCGCGCCAGCTTGATGCCGTCGACGAGCGTCTGCCCGTCGTAGTCACCCTCGTCCTCGAAGTACTTGAAGTCGAGGGCGGGCTTGACCTCGGGGTCCGCGGAGGTGAGGTAGAGGCGGCCGCGTGCACGGGACTTGGGGATGTTCGGCGTCATCGAAACACCGTGCTCGGGGCGTTCGTAGCCGAGCCGCTCCGGGTTGTCCGTGAACGGGATTTGGTAGAAGTGGAACATCAGGTCCGGGCCCTTGTGGTCCGGGTCCCGCTTCACGAAAAGACCGGCGTCCGAATCCATCGCGGAGTTGCCGGGGATGGGCCCGTTGGTCTCCCAGACGATGACCGACTCGGGGTGGTCGATGAGGTTCTCGCCGACGCCCGGCAGGTCGTGCACGACGGGGATGCCGAGGGCCTCGAGGTCCTTGGCCGGGCCGATGCCGGAGTGCATGAGGAGCCGGGGCGTGTCGACGGCGCCCGCGCAGACGAGGACCTCGCGGCGGGCGGTGAGCAGCTGCTCCGCGCCGTCCTCGGTGCGGATGTGCACACCGCGCGCGGTCTTGCCGTCGAGCTCCAGCTTGGTGGCCCAGGTCTCCAGGAAGAGGTGGAGGTTCGGGCGGTCACCGGCCTCCATGTGGGGGTGGAGGTAGGCGACCGACGCGGAGGAGCGCTTGTTGTTCTCCGGGTGGTACGAGAGGTCGAAGAAGCCGACGCCCTCGTCGAAGGGCTTGTCGTTGAAGCCGACGACCTCCGGGACACCGAGCGCGGTCTTCGTCGCCTCGACCCAGTCGGTGGCGATCTGGTTCTGGTCCTTCTTGGCGACGCGCACGACGTTGTTGCGCAGCTTGCCGTAGAAGGGGTCCATCGCCTTGGCGTTCCAGCCGGTGGCGCCCGCCTCTTCCCACTCGTCCCAGTCGGACGGCAGCGGCTTGAAGGAGATCAGGGTGTTGTGCGACGAGCAGCCGCCGAGCACCTTGGCGCGGCTGTGCAGGATGTGCGAGTTGCCCCGCGGCTGCTCGGTGGTGGTGTAGCCGTAGTCGAGGTCGCCGCCGAGCAGGCCGAGCCAGCGGCGGAGCGTCAGGACGTCGTCGCGGTCGATGTCGCTCGGGCCGCCCTCGATGACGGCGACGGTGACGTCCGGGTTCTCGGTGAGCCGGGACGCGATCACCGATCCTGCGGTGCCGCCACCGACGATGACGAAGTCGTACTCGGTCTGGGACATGCGGTTACTCCAACGTTCTGCGCGTAATGAGCGGTCGTACGTATCGAGGGCTCAGCCCGCGAACCAGCGCACCGGCGCGGGCGCCAGGTTCTGGTAGATGTGCTTGGACTCCCGGTACTCCGCGAGCCCGGCGGGTCCGAGCTCGCGCCCCACGCCGCTCTTGCCGAAGCCGCCCCACTCCGCCTGCGGCAGGTAGGGGTGGAAGTCGTTGATCCAGATGGTGCCGTGGCGCATGCGGCGGGCCATCCGGCGCCCGAGACCGGCATCGGTGGTCCAGACGGCGCCCGCGAGACCGTACTCGGTGTCGTTGGCGAGCGCCACGGCCTCGTCCTCGGTGCGGAAGGTCTCCACCGTCAGGACCGGGCCGAAGACCTCTTCGCGTACGACCTTCATCTCGCGGTGGCACTGGTCGAGCACCGTCGGCTCGTAGAAGTACCCGGTCGCGGGGCGGGCGTCGCTCGGCTCGGGGCGCTTGCCGCCGGAGCGGAGCACCGCGCCCTCCTCCAGAGCGGACGCGACGTACATCTCGGTCTTCTCGCGCTGCTGCCGCGAGACGAGCGGACCGCACTCGACACCGTCCTCGGTGCCGCGGCCGAGCTTGATCCTGCCGGCCCGGCGGGCGAGTTCGGCGACGAAGCGCTCGCGGACCGACTCCTCGATGATGAGGCGGCCACCGGCGGAGCAGACCTGCCCGCTGTGGATGAACGCGGCGTTGAGCGCCTGGTCCACGGCGGTGTCGAAGCCCTCTTCGGTGGCACAGGCGTCGGCGAAGACCACGTTGGGGTTCTTGCCGCCGAGCTCCAGGGCGACCTTCTTCACGCCGAGCGCGGCGGCCTGGGCGACCTTGGTGCCGGAGACGAGGCCGCCGGTGAAGGAGACCAGGTCGACGTCGGGGTGGTCGGAGAGCCGGGCGCCGACGGTGTGGCCGGGGCCGGTCACGATGTTGGCGACGCCCGCCGGGAGACCGGCCTCGACGAGCAGCTCGATGAGCGCCACCGTGGTCAGCGGCGTGATCTCACTCGGCTTGATGACGAAGGTGTTGCCCGCCGCGAGCGCCGGGGCGATCTTCCAGCTGGCCTGCAGGAGCGGGTAGTTCCAGGGCGTGATCATCGTGCAGACGCCGACGGGCTCGTGCACGACGACGCTGTGGATGTCGTCGGATCCCGCGTCGACGACACGTCCTGCGCCCTCGCCGATCACCAGGTCGGCGAAGTAGCGGAAGGCGTCGGCGACGCAGTCCACGTCGACGCGGCCCTCTTCGAGGGTCTTGCCGGCGTCGCGGCTCTCCAGGAGCCCGATCTCTTCCCGGTCGCGTACGAGGAGGTCGGCGACGCGGCGCAGTAGCGCGGCACGCTCGGCGACCGGAGTCTGAGGCCACGCTCCGTGGTCGAAGGCCTCCCGGGCGGCGGCGATCGCCGCGTCGGCGTCCTCGGTGCCGCCCTCGGCTATGAGTGCGAACGGCTTGGCATCCGCCGGGTCGAGGATCTCGCGCGTGGCACCGGAGAGGGCGTTTCGCCACTCTCCGCCCACATGGATGGTCTGTTGTGCGGACACGTCCCGTTTGCCTTCCGTTCCTGTCATATGCCCCGCCTGTCACTCGCGGTAGCCGGGTGCACCTGCCCTCCGGTGAAGAAACCATGCGCAAAACATGGCTGAAAGTGCCCTGAGTCACTGCGCGTGCAGGGCGGTGGGGCGAAACGTACGCTCGAAGAGGGCTTTGTCACTGGAGGTGGCGTAATGCGCGGAATTTCCAGGAAGCAGGCGTGGGGAACAGCGGCCTGTACGGCGGTCGCGCTCCTGGCCGCCCCGGCGGCCGCGCTCGCCGACACGGAGGACCTGAGCGCGCGGGAGATCACCGACAAGGCGGAGAAGGAACTGCTCGACGCCAAGTCCGTCACCCTCGAACTGGAGCAGAAGGGCGCGGACCTCGGCGGCGACGAGCCCGCCTCGATGAAGCTCGCCCTCGACCAGGACGACAACTGCGTCGGCTCGCTGACCATGGCGGACAAGGGCGGCAGCCTGGAGCTGATCAAACGGGGCGAGAAGGTCTGGATGAAGCCCGACGCCGCGTTCTGGAAGGCACAGCTCCCCGGTGGCCAGGGCGAGGCCGCGGCCGACATCATCGGGGACCGCTATCTCTACGGCACCACCGATGACGTCCTGCTCAAGGACATGGCCGGGGTCTGCGACCTGAAGGAGATCCAGCAGGAGGTCCGGGACGGCTCGGGCGACGAGTCGACGCTCAAGAAGGGCGACCGGACCGAGGTCGACGGCACCGACGTCATCCCCGTCACCGGCAGGGAAGACGGCAAGACCATCACGCTGGACGTCGCGGCCGAGGGCACTCCGTACCTGGTCAGGGCCACGGAGAAGGGGGACGGAACCGACTCGGTGCTGAAACTCTCGGACTACGACAAGCCGGTCCCGAAGGACACCCCGTCGGATGAGGACTCGGTGAACGTGTCGCAGTTGCAGGGCGTGGAGAACGGCTGACCGACGGGCAACACCTGAGCGTCCGCCGCCCTCACGCCTCGGGTGCCCTCACGCCTCGGGGTCCTCGAAGTCCGCGGGCTCGTCCTTCGGGCCTTCTCGGCGCGCTGCCGCTGGCGAAGCACCACGGCAGGATCAGGGCGACCATCGTCCACATCGTCCACATCGCCCACCGCTGATCGCCCACGACGGTCAGCACTCAGGCCGCGACTCCCGTAGACCTCATCCGTGAGCGGGCGGAACGGGCGGAGCGAGAACAGCGCCTCCACCGGCAGTCCGAAGAACTCCGCGATCTTCAGCGCCAGGTCGAGGCTCGTCAGCTGGGGGTGCAGATCTCGTCCGGAGGGCAGAACCACGCCAGGGCCGTGGCCATGAGCTCCTCCTCGTCCTCCCTGCCGTCCGCGTCGGCGCCGTACACGGCAAGGGCGTAGATCTCGCCGTCCACCGACTCGAAGCGGTGGTCGATGGCGTACCAGGTGCCGTTGTCGGGCTCGCCCTTGAAATGGCCGGCCTCGTAGGTGAGCCGGGCGCCGGGGCGGCCCGCGTCGACCGTGCGCGTCACCTCGGAGAGCTGGCGGAAGCCGCCCGGCTTGGTCACATCCGAGAGCCACAGCTCCAGCGAGGCGTACGGGGTCTCCTCCTCGACCTTGTAGATCTGCAGCCGCCGAGTGCCGTCCGCGCTGCGGTAGTTGACCACGTCGGGGCCGTACTGGGAGCCGCCTGTCGTGCGGCTCCAGCCGTCGGAGGGCAGGGCGAGCCGGTAGCCGAACTCGTCCTGCACCGTCTCGTATCCGACAGGCGGACCGCCCGACGCGGAGGGCGACGGGGCGTCCTCCGGGCTCACCCCGGGCTGTTCGAAAACCGTCAAGTACCCCCTCGGCTCCGGTTCGTCCTTCCAGCCGAGCGCCCAGCCGCCGAAGGCCAGGCCGCAGACCGCGAGGACCGTCACGACACCGCGCATCGCCTTGCCCTGGCGCACCGCGTCCCGGTCGTGGAGCTCGGCGATCCGCCGCTCCTGCTCGTGGCTGACCCACTCCTGGCGGTCGGCGTCGAAGATCCGCACCGATCGGCCCTCAGCCGGTGATCTGGGCGATCGCCTGGATGACCGCCGTGACGGACGCGGCCGTCGCGGCGGCCGCGCCGTACCGCTCGAGGCGGCCGCGAAGGCGCGCGAGCAGCCCGGCGTCACTGCGCCCGCTGCGGCCGATCTCCCGCTCCACCTCGTCCAGTTCGGCGTCGAGCGCCGCCTCGTCGGGCGTACGTTCCGGCGCCTGGGGCAGATGACCGCGCAGGGCCCGCACCTGGGTGAGCAGATGCTGGTGGTGCGGATCGGCCGTCACCACCGAGTAGTTGGTGGACTCGGCCTTGCCGTGCGCGCCGAAGGCCTGTGAACCGCCGGTGATCGAACCGATCTGGACGTGCGCGCCGCCGCCGCTCTCCCCGTCGCCGCTCATACCGTGCTCCTCTCGGTGTGCGTGGCCTGGCCGTGGGTGCCGGTGGCGAGGGCGCCGCCGGACATCTCCTTGATGTAGACCCCGCTGTTGTTGATCTGCGTGATGTTCTGCTCCAGGCGGTCCGTGCGGTAGCCGCCGGCCCGCAGCGCGTCGCGTACGCCCTCGCCGATGCGGTCCTGGAGGGTGCGGGCGTAGCGGGCGACATCCATCTCCTGGAAGAGGGACAGCTCGTCGGTGCTTGCCAGTTGGCGCAGGGAGACCAGCGGGGCGTCCGGCGGCGCCTGGGCCGGGCCGCGCAGGCCGATCGTGGAGCACAGGGCGCGCAGGGCGCGGGCGGCGCGCGGCGCGGGGACAGGCCCTTCGGGCTGCGCGAGCCAGAGCCGGAACGAGGTGCCGAGGGAGGGCAGTGTGCGCAGGGCCGCGATGCCGATCGCCACGCCGACCGCGGGGCCGTCGACGCAGGCGCGCAGGGCGTCGCGGACGGGGCCCTCCGGCTCGCTCGCCACGATCGTGTCGACCTCGCGGAACTCGGGGACGATCGGACCCAGGACGTGCGGCACCACTTCGAGGACCAGCATCCCGCCCTGTGTGTGCACCCGGACCAGGAGCGAGACGACGACCTGTTCGTTCCAGGCGCCGACCGTGATCCGCAGGAAGTGCCGCCGCGCCTCGCCGCCCTCGCCCGCGGCGTGGGCGATGTGCCGCTCGGTCTCCTCGGCGTCGTAGACCCCCGTTGTCTCGTACCCCTGGCCCGTGTAGAGCTGCTCGTCGCGGCCGGCGCCCGCGGGCAGATAGACGAACTCCTCGATCTCCAGGTCCCGCAGCCGGTCCACGCTGGTGGCCGCGGCGGAGGTGCGCAGGTCCTTCAGACGGGGCGTGATCATCTCGATGACCTCGCGCGCGGAGAGCGGTTCGTACGTGCGCTGCTTGGGCAGGCCGCCTTCCGGCAGCTCCGCGTCGGCGCGCTGCAGTTCGAGCACGACGGACCACGGCTTACGGGGCTTCCCGGCGCCCACGAAGGGGCGGTTCGCGTCGTAGAGGGTGACCTTGGCGTCCTGTTCGCGGCGGACGCAGTCGGCGATGCGGCGGAAGCGGGCGGGCAGTGCGGGCTGTTCGGTCTCGGCGAAGGTCTGCCGCGCGAGCCGCGTACGCAACGTGCGCTTGCGCAGGTACTGGTGACGCCACACCACGGCCGCGATGAGCAGCGGGAAGATCACCGGGTACGGGGTCTCCTGGATCCCGGCGACCGCGAAGACCGTGTACGAGACGGCGCACCACCACGCGAACCCGGTCACCAGCCAGCCGATCCGGCGCCGCAGCCAGACAAGCAGCGGCGGCAGGTTCAGCTTCCGCAGCACGCTGCCGTCCGCGCCCCGTCCTGAGAAGACGCGGGCCAGCCACAGCAGCAGGGCGACCACGGCGTACGAGAGTGCCCAGCCGCCCGGCACCAGGCCGCCGAACGTGCCGGGGCTCGACGCGCCGAACGCCTCGGGGTCGAAGGCGAGCAGCACGAGGTCGCCTCCGGAGACACCGGAATCGCCGCCCAGTGAGTCCTCGAGGGCGTCCCAGGCCATCACCGCGTCGGTGACGAGGAACCCGATCCACACCGCCGCCAGCAGCAGCGCGCTGGTCACCTCTTCACGCCGGGCCCGCAGCGCGTGCGCGAGCACCGGAAGGACATCGGCCCCGAACGGCGGCGCCACGGGGCGCTCCGCGTGGTCGACGAGCTCGGACACGACCCGGCTGCGGAACACCGCGTCCAGGTGGACGCCGGCACACAGCAGTCGGGTGGCCTCGGTGTTACGTGCCATGGCCAACTCCGTTGAGATAAAGCGGAATCGGAGGCTAACGGAGCGTGCTCACAGGGACCGCGGGAAGGCGCGCACGCCCCTCGAATAAGTGAATTCCCGGCACTCGTTCAAGTGACCTTCAGCAGATCCCGTACACACCCCCGCAGCCACGCGTGCGCCGGATCCGCGTCGTGCCGGGGGTGCCAGGCGATGCCCAGCGGGAGCGGCGGCAGGTCGAGCGGGATGTCGAAGGCGACCAGGCCCAGGGTGTCGGTCAGGGGCCGGGCCCAGGAGGTGACCAGGCCCACCAGGTCGGTGCGGAGCAGGACGAAGAGGGAGGAGGGATAGGTGCCGACGCTGCCCACCACCCGCCGCTCCAGGCCCAGTTCGGTCAGCGCGGCGTCCAGCGGGCCGTGCAGTCTGCCCTTGCGGGAGACCGTGATGTGATCGGCGGCGGCGAACCGCTCGGGCGTCAACTCGCCGCGCAACAAGGGGTGTCCGGGGCGTACGACACCCAGCATCCGGTCGTCGTACAGACGCTCGACCCGCACCTCGGGCGCGACCGTGTCGATCACCCCGACCTCCAGGTCGGCCGTACCCTCGCGCAGCACGGGCGCGTCGACATGGCTCTCACCGAGGAACCGGATGCGTACGCCGGGGGCCTCGGCCGCGGCGCGGGCGAACAGCGCGGGGCCGTACGCGGCGGCGATCACGTCGCTGCCGAGGACGGTGAGGGTGCGGGACACGGGCGGCGGATGGTCCCCACTGTGGACGGTCGACGCGTACGTCATCGTCTTCGCGGGGCTGCTCATCCCCGCGGGCGCCGTCGGCGACCGCTACGGACGCAAGGGCGCGCTGCTCTGCGGGCTCGGCCTCTTCGCCGCGGGCGCCACGGTCAGCGCGCTCGCCACCGGGCCCGTCCCGCTGATCGCCGGACGCGGAGTCTCCGGCGCGGGAGCCGCGCTGATCATGCCTGCGACCATGTCGATCCTGGTGCGCACCGCATCACCCGGGCACCGGCCGCGCGCGGTCGCATCCTGGGCGCTCGCCGCCGGGCTCGGCGGCTTCGCGGGGAACGCGGCCGGCGGCCTGATCGGCCAGTATCTGCCGTGGCGAGCCCTGTTCTGGGTGATGGTGCCGCTCGCGGCGCTGCTCGCCCTGGCCGTGGTGCGCACAACTCCCCGTACGGAGAAGTCGGTCGGGGCCGCCATCGACCCCCTCGGCGCCACGCTCCTGACCGGCGGTCTTGTCGCGGTGCTCTTCGGCATCATCGAGAGCCCGACGCACGGCTGGACATCGGCGCGCATCGGCATCGCGTTCGGGGTGGGCGCGGCGCTCGTCGCCGCGTTCGTGGGGCACGCCCTGCGCTCCCGCTCGCCGCTCTTCGACCCGCGGGTCTTCGGGTCCCGCAGGCTGCGGGCCGCGACGCTCGGAACGGCCGCGTCCACCGGACGCACGTCGCCCCCGGCTGCCGATCGAGTGGCTGCCGGGGGCGACGTGGACGAACGCGCGTACGGGCAGAGCCGTACGCGATGACGTACTAGAGGAGACCGAGGCCGCGGACCGCCTCGCGCTCCTCGGAGAGCTCCTGCACGGACGCGTCGATGCGCGTGCGCGAGAACTCGTTGATCTCCAGGCCCTGGACGATCTCGTACTTGCCGTCCTTGGTGGTGACGGGGAAGGAGGAGATCAGGCCCTCCGGAACGCCGTACGAACCGTCCGACGGGATACCCATGGAGGTCCAGTCGCCGGCCGCCGTGCCGTTGACCCACGTGTGGACGTGGTCGATGGCGGCGTTGGCGGCGGAGGCGGCCGAGGACGCGCCACGGGCCTCGATGATCGCGGCGCCGCGCTTGGCGACGGTCGGGATGAACTCGTCGGCGAGCCAGGCCTGGTCGTTCACGACCTCGGCGGCGTTCTTGCCGGCGATCTCCGCGTGGAAGATGTCCGGGTACTGGGTCGCCGAGTGGTTGCCCCAGATGGTCAGGCGCTTGATGTCGGAGACCGACGTGCCGGTCTTCTTCGCGAGCTGCGACAGCGCGCGGTTGTGGTCCAGGCGGGTCATCGCGGTGAAGCGCTCGGCCGGTACGTCCGGGGCGGCGGCCTGCGCGATGAGCGCGTTGGTGTTGGCCGGGTTGCCGACGACGAGGACCTTGATGTCGTCCGCGGCGTTGTCGTTGATGGCCTTGCCCTGCGGCTTGAAGATGCCGCCGTTGGCCTCGAGGAGGTCGCCGCGCTCCATGCCCTTGGTGCGGGGGCGGGCGCCGACGAGGAGGGCGACGTTCGTGCCGTCGAAGGCGACGTTCGGGTCGTCGCTGATCTCGATCGAGTTCAGCAGCGGGAAGGCGCAGTCGTCGAGCTCCATGGCGGTGCCCTCGGCGGCCTTCAGCGCCGGCGTGATCTCCAGAAGGCGCAGGTTGACCGGCACGTCCGCGCCGAGCAGGTGGCCCGAGGCGATGCGGAAGAGCAGCGCGTAGCCGATCTGGCCGGCCGCGCCGGTGACGGTGACATTCACGGGAGTGCGGGTCATGGCGATCTCCGTAAGACAGCTGGCGGTGGGGGTCCCTGCCCCTTGTGCTGGATCCCCTGCCGACGCCTTTTCGATCGCCTCTCGATGATCGATCTCTTGGCATCAAGAGAGATCCGGAGTCAGGCTATACCGCCTCGGGCGGGCCGGTGCGCCGGGTCCCTGTGGCCCCGCGCACATGGTGGCGGCCGCCACCTCGGGAGGGGGAGCGTGGCGGCCGCCCGGGGGTGTGACCGCACTCCCGTGGGGGTACGGTGCGCCTTCCCGGGCGCCCGGGATCCATGCCTACGGAATTGAGCCGCCGCTCCACGGCGCCCGCTCCGTCACTTCGTGCAGCCGGTGACGCCCGTCTTCAGCGTCGCGCACGCCTCCGCCGACGTGCCGTCCTTCACCGCCGTCATCGGCGTGTACGCGTCGAAGTCCGCGTTCACGGTCCCCGCCTGCTTGGCGCCCGCGTCGGCCGAAATCGTGACCTTGTCCCCCACCGCCGCCTGCGTGATCCGCGCCCAAGCGGCCCCGCAGGTCTTGCTGTAGCGGACCTCGATCAGCGCCTTGCCGACCGTCGCGCGCGTCGTCGTCTTGGCCAGTTCGCCGCCACAGCCCATCGTCTCCGGGTCCTTGCCGGTGCAGCTCTTGCCGCTGCACTCGACGCCCGCGGGCAGATCCGTGTCACTCGTGGTCGGCGAGGCCGGCGGCTTCGCGCCCTCATCACCCTTGTCGTCCTTGCCGAAGTCCGTCAGGAAGACGGCGGCGGCTATGACCACGAGCGCGCCGACCGTCCCCGCGAGAAACATCGTCAGCTTCCTGCGCCGCCGCTGCCCGTCGGGCGAGTCTCCGCCGCGGCGCGGCTCCTGCGCGCCGGGCGGCGCGACGGCGGGCCCCCGGCCGCCGTCCCCGACGCCGTACGAGGAAGCCGCGTACGCACCGGCTCCCGCGCCGGCGGACGGCGAGGCCTGCGGAGGCACCGTGGGCGAGACGCCCGCCGGGCCCGCGACCCCCGTCACGCTCCGGCCGCCACGGCCGCCGGCGTCGACATCGGTGCCCGCCGAGCCGCCCCGCGCCGTGTCCGTACCACCCTTGCCCTTGGGCGGGTTCGGCCCCAGCTCCCCGAGCGCGGCCCGCGCCTGGGAGATCCGGATGGCCTGCATGGTCATGTCGTGGCGCATCTCGGAGCGGCTCCACGCGCGCTCCGCGAGCTCCCACATGGTGATGAGGTGAACGGGGTTGGTGCCCGTCACCTCGGCCAACGCCACGATCGCACCCTTCGGGGCGAGCAGTCGCCCGTTCAGATAACGCTCCCACGACGTCTTGCTGTACCCGGTGCGGTCCGACACCGCGGCAATGCTCAGACCACTGCGGTCGACGAGCCTGCGCAGCTGATTGGCGAACTCCCTGACCTCCGGATCAAGCTCATCCGGTAGCGCCTTCCAACGAGGCATTACTCCCCCTATTCCCCCCGTACGTGCCTACTTGCCCCCGCGCGTGGTGCCCCCTGCGCTGCACAGGAGGCAGCCCCCCGCTGCCCCCTGTCATGGACTACCCAGAGGGATGCCAGAAGTCAGGATGTCAGTTCCCAGACTGGGGGCGCACGGGAGCATTCGGGCCACTGGCGTGCACCGTCGCACTCCCCGCGGGCCGGCGTCCAGTGTCCCACCGCTGTCCCGCATCACAATGCGGAACCCCAGGTAGCGGCCCGGGACGTCCCAAAGCATCCCAAATGCACCTGATAACCCTTTTATGAGTGGCGGCCGGAAGGCAGCATCGGAGAGGTCAACGCACCACCTAGGGGGATCAGATGCGCATCACCAAGGGCAGGTCGAAGCGGCTGCTCGGCTCGGCGATCGCCGTGACGGCGGGGGCCGCGCTCGCGCTCGGGGGCACGGCCTCGCTCGCGCAGGCGAGCGGTCCGCAGGTCATCGACGGCAAGGGCGCCGCGTACAACGACTGGGGCGACGAGGGCGACCTGTCCCGCCACAGCCACGCGAACAGCAACGCCACGCGGCTCTGGCAGACCGTCCTGTACGCGGACGGGGCGAAGTGGAAGGACAGCTACGGCAACCGGCACACGTTCAAGCAGTGGGACATCGACGGCAGCTTCGGCCGGAAGACCGAGTCGGCCACCAAGTGGTGGCAGCAGCACGAGGACGTGGAGGACATCGACGGCATCGTCGGCAAGGAGACGTTCGGCGTCGCGGACGACTACCTGGACGGACCGGGCTACAACGGCCGGGTCACCTACACCGGCTACCAGCACGACGTCACCTTCAAGCGCCTCGGCGGCACGTACTACGTGAAGATCGACGGCCAGTGGAAGAAGGCGGCGTACAACTGGCGCTAAGCGCTCCGCTGGAATTGCGTGATGGAACTGCGGGCCGGTGGGGGCTGGTCGCGCAGCTCCCCGCGCCCCTTACGGGGCCTGGGGCCGCCATCTCATGGCGGCCCTAGGCCATGAGATTCCTCAGCAGCCCTTCGAGCAGCGCCATCAGGATGAGGAACGCGGTGATACCGGCGATGGAACGCCAGGTCCACGTCGGGCGAGCGCGCGACGGCCGCCGTGGGCCGCTCTTCCGGGCGCGAGGCCGCCGGTGCTCGCCCGCCTCGCCCGCCTTGCTCGCCTTGCTCGCCTTGCTCGCCACGACGCGCGGGGCTGAATCCGCGCCCCCCGCACCGCCCCGCGGCCACACGCGCACCGCCAACTCCCAGCGCGCGCAGAACCGTTCACTGTCCTCCTTCGCCACCCGGCACAGCGCCGCGACCGCCTGGCGGGGCGGGGGCTGCTGTGCGTTGAGGTAGCGCTGCCAGGAGGATTTGCTGTACGCGGTCTCCTTGCCGAGCGCGACCAGGCTCAGGCCGGTGCGGTCCTTGAGCAGCCTCAGCTGTTCCACGAAGTGCCGCACTTCCGGGGGAAGTCCCTCCGGCAGCGGCCGCCAGGCAGCACTCATGCTTCACCCCCAGCATGTGCCCAGTTTGCCCACATGACGGCCGGGCGACCCGAAGTGGTTCCCTCCGCACCCGGTCAGCAACTGTTGCGGGCTGGGCACACCGTTGCGGAATGGTCACCTCCGTGCCACAGGGGCAAGGCATCCCTTGAACGGAGTTGGCGCGGGCATGACGCTGGAACTCGTTGAAAGCGGCCCCCACAGGCAGCCCCCACAGACCGGCGGCGCCCGTCCTCCCACGGGGGAGAGGACGGGCGCCGTCTTGTTTTCCCGGGCCCCATATTCCTGGGTCCTACTTTCCTGGGTCCTTCCCGTCAGCCGCCCCGAAGCACTGCCGCTCGCCGTCCCGCACCAGGCAGCCCCGCACGTCCGGCAGCGCGCCCCGCCGCGCGGCGGCCATGGGTGTCGACAGCGAGCCCTCCTCGTCGAACCGGTCCTGGACTTCCGTCTGTTGGGTGCCGATGCCCGGCGCGACGATCTCGACCCTGTCTCTT
>NZ_SRIC01000131.1 GCF_004684775.1 Streptomyces sp. MZ04 | reverse complement strand
CCCCGGACCAGCCTCCCGCCCCCGCCGGGCCACGGTCGACCGACGCCGGTGAGGAACTGTCTCTTCCCCTTGACTTCGATATCGAGGACCCGCCCGACCTCCTCTGGGACGCACCCCCCGCGTCGACCGCCGTGCCCGAGCCTGCCGCCGACGACTACGACGCCCCCGGTTCCTGGATCGAGCTGCCCGCGGGCATCACCCAGTCCTGTGCCCGGTGCGGCAAGCCGACCACATGCCTCGTCAACGGCCAGCCCCGCCACATCTACCTGGAAGCCATGGCCCGCCTGGGCGTGCCGCGCTGCGGAACCCAGCCGGTCACTGCCCCGGCGCCCGCAGCTCCTGCCGCGCGCCCCCAGGACACGACCACCACCGTGGTGCTCCCCGCTCCGGCTGCGCCCGAAGAGACGGCTGCGCCCGCGCCCGCGGCAGTGCCGGCCCCGGCGTCCGCCGCCGCGCCCGCCCGGCCAGGGGCTGCACCCCCCCGGCGGAAGCCCGCCCAAGCTCCCGCCGCCCGTCGCAAGACCGCCAAGAAGCCGGCCGAGAAGCCGGTGGCGCCCGAGCACGCAGATGGTCCGCTCGCCGTCCTCGACATCGTCAACGGTGCCCTGACCGCGCACCTCGTCGATGGCCGTGCCGTGCCCTGCCCGGCCAAGACCCTCCAGGCCCTGGCCACCTGGGCCCTGGACAAGAAGAAGATCCACCTCGGCGCGGCCAAGCTCCACGACAACGGCTTCGACCAGGACCCGCTCCTCGTCCTCACCGACGCGGCCGTCGAGCACTTCGGCCTGCCCGTCCACCTGGAGGACCAGGAAGGCCTCCGGCTGCCCGCCGACCACAAGGTCGTCAAGAACCTCACCCGCGCCGGGTGGGAGCTGACCAAGTCCGGCTTCGGCCCCTGGCCGAGGATCTTCAAGCGCATCGCCGGCAAGCGGTACTGCGTCCAGCTCGCCCTCCTGCCCTGGAAGGCCCTGGAGACCCGCGCCTGGGGAGAGTCCGGCCACCTGCCCGCGCCCGAACTCGCCCGCCTCCTCGGCGCCTTCGCCCGCATGGTCATCACACCCCGCGGCACGGTCGCCGTCACCGGCGAAGAACTCATGACCGCAGTGCGGCCGCCGACCAAGGCGGTCTGGAGCGAGGAAGAGAACAAGTATGTCTCCGCCACGGTGCCCGACACCCTGCACACCGTGGTCGAGCCGGCGCCGTGCGAGGCCCCCGACGAACACCCCCTGGTCGCCACCGACTACCCGGAGGAGGGCTCCCGGCCCGCCAGCGAGGCCCTTGATGAGGAAGCCTGCATCTGGATCAGGCCCGTCGACCTGATCACCGACGACGAGCGGGCCCGCCCCAACGTCGTCGCCCTCGACGTGTCGGTCGCCTTCCTCGCCGCCTGCCGCCGCCTCCACGTCGGCACCGGCCCGGCCATCCACCGCCCCCACAATCCCGACTTCGACCCCGACCTGCCCGGCTCCTGGTACCTGGACCTCTCCCACGTCGAACTCGACCCGCGCCTGCCCAACCCCTTCACCTCCAGCGGCCAGCGCCCCGAAGGCCCCGCCTGGTATGCCACCCCCACCGTCGCCTACGCCATCGAGCGAGGCGCCGAGGTCCGCCCGCTCGAAGCCTGGGTCCGCACCACCCACAGCCCCTACCTCCAGCTCTGGTATGAGAGGCTGCGCGCCGCCTACCTGTCCACGATGGCCGACCTCGGCGTCACCTCCGACCTCGACGACGAGGAGTTCCTTACCGCGATGGCCACCTACAAGGACGGCGACCCGGCCCTGGTGACCCTGACCAACGCGATCAAAGCCATCGCCAAGTCGGGCATCGGCAAGCTGCGCCAGCGCCCCACCGGCCTCGACTACGTCTTCGGCGAACCGTGGCCGGCCCTGAACCGCAAGACCTGGCGCCCCGACATCCGCGCCGCCGTCCTGTCGAAGGCGCGCACGAACATGCACCGCAAGATGTGGAACCTCGCCGAGACGGCGCAGCGCTACCCACTCGCCGTCAACACCGACTGCGTCGTCTACCCCGCCGACGGCCTCTCCCCGCTGCCCGCTCTGCTCGGCCCCGACGGCCAGCCCATCCGCGGCGGCTTCCGCCTCGGCGTCAACCCCGGCTCCGTCAAACACCAGGGCTCCCAGTCCATGACCTGGGCGCTGGACCTGCTCGCCGACGGCGTGAACATCGCCAACGAGATCAAGGACGCCTCGCTCGTCCGCGTGGCCTGAGACCCGAAAGAGACTGACCTATCGTGGGACTGATCGAAGACCGCCTGGAAGAGGCCGCCGAAACGGCCTACTCCCAGCCGATCCCCAAATCCCTCGGCGCACGGATCCGTTTCCTGCTCAAACAGGAGAAGGGCGTCAGCCGCGCCGAGGCGGCCCGCGCGGTCGCCGAGAAGATCGGCAAGAGCCAGCGCACCGTCGAGCGCTACCGCGACGACCAGATCAAAACCGCCAAGCCGGAAGCCGCCGCCGCCATCGAAGCGGAGGTGAAGAAGCTCTGGCAGCCACTCGTCAAGGCGCGCAAGTTCGAGTCCGCCATCACGACCAAGGGCATGAAGGTCGATGTCCGCGGGAAGTTCGGCTTCAAATCCCCCAAGGGCACCACGAACGATCCCCGCTACCGGCGCCTGCCCACCTGCCGCCTGGACGCCGACACCACGCGCGCGCTCTACGAGGCCAAGGAAGCCGGCGCCACTGAGGACGAACTCGCCCAGATCGTCGCCGACGGGCTGCGAGAGGACTACTTCACCGACGGCGGCACCCGCGCCCAGACCCTTCAGACAGTCGCGCTGACCGGCATCGACCACATTCGCTTCAGCCTCGGCTGATCCACCACCCCTCCTCGGGCAGAAAGGCCGGCCGTACCGTGTCCGCGACCACCACCGCCCCGCCCCCGAAAGTGCGGCTGCGCAAGCACCAGTCCCAGGCCGTCCACGCCGCCCTCACCGCGCTGCGCCACACCGCCCGGACCTCCCTCGTGATGGCCTGCGGCACCGGCAAGACCTACGTAGCCGCACGTACCGCGGCCCGCGTCGCCCCCCAGGGCACCCGCCTGGTGCTGCTGCCCACCCTGGAACTCCTCGCCCAGACCATCGACGACTGGCGCACCGCCGGCATGAGAGGCCCCGTCCTCGCCCTGTGCTCCAAGCGACCGAACACCGCCAGCGAGTCCGTCGCGTTCACCACCGCCCCGTACGCCCTGACCGCCGCGGTCCACCAGAACCCCACCCTCACCGTCTTCGCCACCTACCACTCCCTGGGCCGCGTCCAGCAAGCCCACCACGAGTACGCGCTGCCGCCGTGGTCGCTCATCGCCGTCGACGAAGCCCACCGCACCAGCGGCGACCTCGGCAAACGCTGGGCTGCCGTCCACGACGACGAACTGGTGCCCGCACACAAGCGCCTCTACCTCACCGCCACCCCCCGGATCTGGTCGGCCGGCGAGCCCGCCGACGACGAGGACGCCTCGCTCGTCGCCTCCATGGACGACCCCGCGCTCTACGGCGAGACCTGCTACCGCCTCCCGCTCGCCGAAGCCATCGACATAGACCTGCTCGCCGACTACCGCGTCGTCGTCATGGAGGTCCACGAGGCCACCATCCGCACCCGCCTCGGCATGTCCGACAGGGCCACCGAAGCTGAACTGCGCCAGGCCGCCCTCCAGATCGCCGTCCTGCGCGCCATGGCCGAACTCGACCTGCGCCGCGTCGTCAGCTTCCACCACCGCATCGCCGACGCCCACGACTTCGCCGCCTCCCTCCCCGACGCCGCCACCCGCCTCTACACCCTGGACGAGACCGGCACGGGCTGCCCCGACCCCGGCGAACTGTGGACAGCCGCCCTCGACGGCACCCAGGACCCCACCTGGCGCCGCTACCTCCTGGACTGCTTCGACGGCCGCCCCGGCCAGGACCTGGCGCCCGCCCACCGCACGGTGATCGCCAACGCCCGCCTCCTCGGCGAAGGCGTCAACATCCCCAGCATCGACACCGTAGTCTTCGCCGACCCCAAGGAATCCATCGTCGACACCGTCCAGGCCGTCGGCCGCGCCCTGCGCCAAAAACCCGGCCAGGGAAAGAAGGCCACCCTGATCGTCCCCGTCTACGTCGCCCCCGGTGAGGACGCCGACGATCTGCTGGGCTCCAACCTGTACAAGCCGCTCTGGCGCGTGCTGCAGGCCCTTCGGGCACACGACGACCGCATCGCCGACCGGCTCGCCGTCCCCCAGCAGCCCTCCACTCCCGAGCCGGACGAGGAGGAAGAGGCCGTGCCCATCGACGTCGTCTTCGACCGGCCCTTCCCCGCCGACACCATCGCCCAGGCCTTCCGACTGCGCGTCCTCCACCCTCGCGAAGCATCCTTCCGCCGCGGCCTGGAGGCCGCCACCTCTTACCACGCCGCCCACGGCCACCTCGACGTCCCCCAGCTGTACGACGACGAAGACGGCTTTGCCCTGGGCCGCTGGATCAACCGCATGCGCAAGGCATACGCGGCCGGCACCCTCAAGCCCTCCCAGATCAAGGCCCTCGAGAACATCGGCATGATCTGGAACCTTCACACCCAGGCCGCCGAACGCGGCCTGCTCCACGCCCGCCACTGGGCCAGCACCCACGGCCACCTCGCCGCTCCCTCCAACGAGATGATTGGGGACTTCGCCTTCGGCCGCTGGCTCACCAACCGCCGCAGCTCCGCCCGCGCACGGGCGGAGCAGGGCCTCGAACCCGATCCCACCGACACCGCCCTCGCCGAACTCGACCCCTGGTGGAATCCGCCCTGGCCGATCACCTGGCAGCGCCTCTACTACACCGCCCGCACCTACGCCGAAGCCAGCATCACTCTCGACGACCTGCCCGCCGACTTCATCACCGACGACGACGAGCCCCTCGGCGACTGGGTGCGCACCCAGAGCACAGAATTCAGCACCCTCCACCCCGACCAACTGCGCCTCGTCACCGAACTCGGCATCACCCCGATCGAACTGCCCGAAGACGAGCCGCCGCAGCTCACCGGCCGCGCCGCTCGTCAGCAACGGCAGTTCGAGAACGGCCTCACGGCCGTCGAAGCCTTCCGCGCCCGCGAAGGCCACGTCCACATCCGCCAGCGCGACACGGTCATCGTCGACGGCGAGGAGCACAAGGTCGGCCAGTGGCTCAACAACCTCCGCAAACGCTGGGACGCCCTGCCCGACGAACAGCTCCAAGCCGTCACCGCAGTCGGCCTAAGCCGGCATGCACAGCAAGCCGTCGCTCACACCACGCCAGCCAGCCGGTGATCCGCACCCGTGCGCTCCGAACACCCCGACCTTCACCAGGACTTCCGTCCGTAGCCCGCCCGCCGCGACCGGAGGCTGCGGCGGTCTCGACCTGGAGCGGGCAGGACGAGGAGACCGTCCCAACGAGTGACCCAGACGCTCACACCGTGGTCGGCCAAACCCAGGCCGAGGCGGAGGAGCTGAGTCCCTCCTCGACCAGGAGGATCACGACGACGTCGGCGAGGAGGGCAACGATGACGGCTGACTGGCCTCCCGAGCTGGCCGAACGGTTCGGCCGCCGCATCCTCGCCCGGACCTACCAACCGGGCCGGCTGCGGGTGGTGACGCTGGGCCAGGACCCGCCGCGGGCCGCGCCCGTCGAACCGCACCAGCCCCGGGCCGTGATGCGGTGGACGGGCAAGAAGGGCGGCTGGAAACTGGTCGCGGTGGTCGCGGACCTGGCCGCCACCCAGGCCTTCAAGTGCCCTCCGCGCGCCGACAACGACCAGGGAGACGTCGAGCTGGAGCCGGAGCCGTGGTGAGCGAACCAACACCCTCGGGCCCGGCGCCACGGCCCTGCCGTGGCACTCGGCGGCGCGCGGGCGTTGCGACTCCTCGCTCGCACCCTGCTCGCGCGATGTGCGTCTTGATCGGCTCCAAGCTGAACGTACGACACCGCCATGGGCAGGTGAGCGCTCCGCCTCCCACCCCGGACCTTGGGCGGAAGGTCTGGATTCCGGGTCGCGGCCAGGGAGAGAACCGACCTCGGGCCGCCGCCCTGCAAGCAACGGCCTCCCAGACACCCCAGCCGCCCCAGCCGGGCCCCGGCGACGAAGTGACGCGCCCGCACCTGTGATCTCACGGAACCGCACCCTGTGGGGTAGGCCACATCCGATGTGGGCCTGTGGAGCGGACAGCGCATTGGCTCACCAGGAGACTGCCAGCATGCATTTACGCCAGGTCACCGCATGTCCTGAGTCCGCCGCCTACACGACTCACCGTCGCCGGAAGGGCGCTCTCGCCTGGCAGATCTACACCTGCCCGCGACACCGCCGCCTCCCACACTGGTCGGCCCCCGGCAACCTCCGCCGCCTGAGCAATGAGGAGCGCCCCTCGTGCGGGACCGTGCACGATCACCGGCCGCACGCCGAGATCATCGTGACGCATCTCCACGGCTGGATGTGTGCCTCCGGCACTCCGTCCGGCAGCCCGGAACCCGCCGCCGACGACTGGCACACACACCTGCACAACGCCCGGGGCCTGTTCGCCGTGACGGGCCAGCGTCACCTCCTGGAGGTCGTCGACCACGCGCTTCGTCTCGCCGATAGCGGAGCAGTGGTCAGCATCGTCACCCTGCTCGCAGCCGCCGAGACCCTGGACGCGCAGTGCCATCGACGGTGACAGATCTGGCACCTTGGAACCGAAGGATCTGACAGGCACTAAGCAGGCGTGCTACTCCGCCGTGCTCCCCGCCGAACACGACGGCAGCCGCCGCCATTTCGTACGGACGCCTTACGCTCCTCTGTACGGAACGGTGGGAGGACTGAGGTGAGCGGGGTGGCCGGGGTGTTGCTGGGCTTGAGCGTGGCCGCGGTCCGCCTGCTCGTCATCGTGGTCCTGATCCGGGACGACGGACTTGAGTCCCGTCACGACCGAGTCCGTGAGCTGCTGGGCCAGCTCGCCACGGATGCCACCCGTGGCCGGTTCGTGGCCCGAGCTTGAGGATGTGGGCAGTTCGGCACGCGTCGATTTCTCACCGCGTACGAACGCGCGGAGGCCGCACGATCCGCGCTCGGTGGCATTCGGGGACGGGGGCGCTATTAGGCAGCCGTGGATGAACTGGAGGACGCCCTGTGGGCCGCGGCCCAAGATGCCCGCGTGCTGGGCAATCCCAGGCCTACTGATCGTCGGCTGCCCCAAGAAATATTGATCACCCACAGTGCCGGTCCCAGCTCTTGCCGACCCCGCTGCAGAGATCCTGAGAGACCGTCCTACTTTCTGAGGCGGGCCCGAACCGGTCCTTCGTACGATCGGAGGGCCCGGGGGCTCGGGGTATGGCCCGCATGACAAACTCAGCTATCAGGCCTACGGGGACTGGCCCGTGATGGGGTCGAGTACCTGAACGCCGTAGCCCTCGCCTGCGGCGCTGGCGCGGACTACCTCCGCGATGCCCCGTTCCATGCGCCCGTTCTCGTCCACCAGGCCTGCTCCGAGGGCCCTGGCCTGGGATGTGTGCGGCAGGACGAAGGAGTCGTCACGGGCGAGCGCAACGACGTCGGCAAAGGCCAGCATGCCGTTCAAGCCACCCTCACGCAGGCGCCGCAGTGCGACAGAGACGACCTGCAGTACCGGCTCAGCGGTCACCCCGCCAGTGTGCAGGCGGACCGTGCCTTCCGAGGAGTCATCATTCATGCGGCGAGCGTAGCTGGGCTGCATCGGCCCAGGGCCCTGTTTCACTCGGCACCGGCCTTTCGCTGTAAACCACCCTCGCCAGCACCACGGGCTAAGTTCACGGTCTCTGAGAACCCAATTCCTTGTGCTGACGGGGTCGCAGCGGTGATGGAACCTGCCCCGGGTTCAAACACACTCCACAGGGTGGAGCAGCCAGCCGAGGCCGGTCGTCTGCCCGTTGAGGTCGTGACATAGCGTGCTGGCATGAACACGCCCTCGCACCCCGGAGGATTCGGCCCTGTCCCGTCTTCGCATGGGCAACAGCCTCCGCAGCCGCCGTTCCCCCATCAAGGCCCGTACCAGCAGCCCTATCCCGCAGGGCCGGGCCCGTGGGGTGCGCCTCCGATGCCGCCTCCGCCGCCCAAGCGCAGCGCAGCGCAGGTAGCCGGCATTATCGCGGGTGCAGTTGGTGCCGTGGTCCTGGTGGTTGCCGGGGTCGTTGTGTACTCAGGCGGTGCGGGTGGTTTCCCGGATGCGGAGTACCGCATGGCAGTGCGGCCCGAACTGGTTGACGGGGCATACAAGTTGACGCAGGACCTCTCCGATACCGCCGGGCGGGACATCGTGGAGGAGAACCGGGGCCGGGCGCAGATCCGTGACCCGAGGGCGGTGGTGGGCCAGTACGAGGGCCAGGGCAAGCAGGCGGGTAGCGCGCTGGTCGTCTCCGGCATGTACGGACGGTTCAGGGATCCTGCCGGGGCGCGCGAGGATCTGATGGACGGCGCCGCCGAGGGGCAGGGTGCCGAGGTTGCTGTGCCCGCGCGGGACATCGAACTCCCCGGTGCGGAGGTAACGGTGCGGTGCCAGGTCCTGGTCACCGCGCAGGGCACCGGCGCGGGCGGAGGCACGAGCAACGTCCCGATGTGCGCGTGGGGCGATGACAACACCGGGGCAGCCGTGGGCGTGGTCACGATGGAGAACGCCACGCAGGAGCCCGGGGACGTCGACCTGGAGGCGGTCGCCCGGACCGTCCTCACCGTGCGGAAGGAAATGCGCGAGCCGATCAGCTGACCCTTGGACCGGTTCAGCGGTCATACCTTCTCTCGGAAGGGAGTTCAGCGCGTACCGGCGTCACGTTGGTTGTCATCACGAACGGCAGGCGTTCGGTGCGCTGACCCCACAGCCAGCTCGTCACGGCCGCCTCCGCAAGAGCGAACGACAGCCCATCGAGACGGCGTTGTACATGCTGAGGTTTGAGGGTGGGTTCTGACGGCGTCATTCCAGGGGCACGGCAAAGGCCGGGGCGCTATGGCGCTGCTGGAGGGCGGCGGCGGTCGCCAGGGCTGAGCTCACCACCTTGGCGTGACCTCCGATGACGAGCCGGGCATCGTCGAGCGTTCCCAGTTCGGCGTCGATTACGACACGTCGTCTCGTCACCTCCACCTCGTACTGGCTGGGGCCGCGTTCACGTACCCGATAGGTTTCCGCGCCCAGTTCGCACTCCCAGGTCCCTGTCGCGGACTCGGCCAGGTCGACAAGGGTACGGATCTGGTCCAGCGGACTCTCCACGACCGGGTGGACCTCATCGGCATGCCCCTCGAAGGCTCTCCTGGCCAGCAGGACGAAGCGATACCGCCCCACCTCCCCGCACTCAGGGCACTGGAGGACGAGCCGGTCCGGTCCGTCGGCCTCCTCCTCGGTGAGCTCGCTGTTCGTCGGCCGCAGCCCGTTCACCGCTGGCTCCGGCACTGCGCCTTTGCATGACCGTCGGCTCACCTGACCCGCTCCTCGCTCTGCTGCTGATGGGCCTCGCCATTCTCCCGCGCCGAACCCGAGCACCCGCTCGACGAGAGCGGCGAGAGCGTTTACGTATGCTCCGCGACGCCGCCGGGGCTTCTCGGTGCTGGCGGCCCGCCCGGGCAGATGGCCCGGGCGCGGAACAGCACGTGCGGCAGGAGGAACGATGCGCGGTACGACGGTCGCCGACCGCTACCAGCTGGCGGAGGCCATCGGTAGCGGGGGCATGGGCGAGGTGTGGCGTGCCGACGACCTGCGGACGGGGCGGGACGTCGCACTCAAGCTCATCGCTCTGGATGGTGACTCCGTGCGCGAAGCCGCCTTCCGCCGGGAAGCGGGCGTCGCCGCACGCCTGTCCCACCCGCACGTCGTCGCCGTGCACGACCATGGCACCGCCGACCTCGACGGCCGGCGGATCCTGTTCCTTGCCATGGACCTCGTCGACGGCCAGCCCCTGAGTTCTCTGATCACCGGCCCGCTCCCCATCGCGGACGCCCTGGTCTGGGCCGCACAGATCAGCCAGGCTCTGCACGCTGCCCATCAAGCGAGGGTCGTCCACCGGGACATCAAGCCGCCCAACGTCCTCATCGACGGCCGCGGCGCCGCGATGCTGTGCGACTTCGGCATCGCCCGGCTCTCCGATACCTTTACCCGCCACACCCTGACGGTTACCGGTGCCGCTATCGGCACCCCCGCCTAATGTCGCCCGAACAGGCCTGCGGCGACAAGGACTTGGCTGCGCCCAGCGACATGTACTCGCTGGGCTGCCTGATCCACGAACTCATCGCCGGCACCGTCCCCTTCGCCGGAGCCGGCTGGCACGTCCTGCACCAGCACGTCCACGATGCCCCCACCGCCTTGTCCACCCTGCGCCGCGACGTGCCCCGCGATCTCGAGCACCTGGTCCTGGAGCTCCTGGACAAGGATCCCGCCCGGCGGCCGACCGCCGCCGAGGCCTGGGGACGGCTCTCCCAGCTGCACACCGCCTTCGTTGCCCACGCCGCCGCGCAGACCATCGCCCCGCCTCGCCCGCCGATGCCCACCGTGGTGGACACCCCGAAGGCCGCCCCCGCCGCCCCTCGCCGCCGGGGCGCAAGCCCGGGCCTCGTCGCCCTGTGGGGCGGCTCGGTCACCGGCGCCGCGATCGCAGGCCAACTTGCCTGGACCACCCCGTTGCCTTCCCCTTGGCCGATCATGCTCGGCACACTCGCAGGCCTGCTCCTGAGCGCCTTCCACCTCCTGGATGCACCCCGGCAAGCCCGCCCGGGAGAACTGCGGATCACCACCGGCGGCCTGTTCAGCATGCTCCTGATCGCTCTCGGCCTCTCCGTCGGCCTGCTGGTCTCGCATCCGCCGATGTGGTGGGCTGCGCTGGCCGTCGCCTTCCTGGGCGGCCCCATACTTGTGGCCTGCGCCACCACCGTGCGCCGCACGGTGCAGCGCGTACTGCAGCGCCCGGTCCGGCAAGCTGACCTCGCCTCCACCGCCGGCGCCCTCCACACAACCGGCCTGCTGCTCGCCGCCGGCCACGCCGGTATCTCCGTGCCCGCGATGCTGACCGCCGGTCTCATGCTCTGGCCGGCCACGGCACTGATCACGGCGATGGTCACCCCTCGGCAAGCCGGAGTCTGAAGCGTTCCTCAGCGCACCCACAGCGGGGGCCACTCCAAGAAGACGTCAGCTGCGAGGGACGCCCACCCAGCAGGACAACTGCCTCGGCCCGCCGGGTACGCGACCAAGCGGGCCGACGGCGGCGCTCTCGCGGTGGTCAGCAGCGCAATCGTGGAAACCGTGCCCACCCGCTGAACCGCCACAAGGGGGCTCTGCCTCCGAACCGTTCCCATGAACGTGCATCCTGAACATGATCATGAGGAGGAGTAGCCGATGAACAGCAAGAACGATGTCCCCCATCGCGAGCACCGCCAGGCCGCTGGCGTCACACACCCACGGCGGCCCGAAGCGGCCCTGCCCAACCCAGTGTTCATCCCGCCGGCCACCACGCCGGAACCAGAACGCGAAACCGCTGTAACCACGAGCGACAACCGATGGCTCAACGACCCGTTCGGCGCCGGTTCCTCATGACAGGCAGCGAGCCTGCCCGTGGGCTGGGCCGTTCCAGGGCCGCCAGTGTGACCGGCCGACAGCCGGCCCGGAGGTTGGCAGCTGAGAAACCTTCGGCAACCTGCACGCGACGAACTGCCCTCCCCGCCCTGGGGCTACGGCCCGGAACCTCAGCAGTAGCCCAACTCCGGTAACTGAACCCGATGCCGCGGGGGAGCGAGAAGAGCAACGCAGTCGCACCCGCGGCGATCGGGATGCGCTCGCAGCCGTAGCCTTGCCGCCCTTTCCGCCCGGGGGCCCGCCGAGCGGATCGGCGGGACGTTGGGCGAAAGCGGTGAGGAGCCCCACAACCCCGACGCCTACCCTCTGCCGAACCGTTGCTACCCCCGGATTAAGTATCCGAGGGTTGTCAGGCACGTTCGGTACCCAAGCCGGTTCGGGGCCCTCGCCGTTCGCTCCTTCCGGGATTCGCCGAATCGCTATAGTGGGCGCGTGCTCTCCGCGCGAGCGGAGGTGGACCCGTGATCGTTCAGTCGCGTAGGTCGAACGCACCTTTGTCCCCGCCGACGCGGGGGTGGTCCTTCAAAGAGGTGCAGAACCTTCCCCACTGGGAAGTGCTCCCCGTCGCTGCGGGGCTGAAGTGCCGTCTGCTCCCTACCGCGCAGGGAGGAATCCACCGCGCCCCAACGGCAGTGACGATCTTGTGTGCTCCCCGCGCCTGCGGGGGCGACTCGAAAGGTGACCCGACGTGTCCCGCACAACCACGCAGACCCATCCCCTGGCCCCGTACGCGGATCAGATCGACCCGCAGGGGGTCTATACGGTCCGCGGGATCGCAGCCCTGCTGGGCATGGCACACGCCAGTGTCAGCGGCATGGCGACTTACGGCCTCCTGCCCGGCGGCAGGATGCGCCCCCACGCCCGCGGGGGCCGCCAGCACGTCTGGACTGGCACGCAGCTGCTCCGCATCGCCAAGCGGCCCGTGCGCGTGCAGTACGACCACGAGAGGTTCGCCCCTGCGACCCTGTATCGGGTCGGCTGCCGCTGCCACGTGTGCGTGGCCGCCCACAGCGCCGAGAGCCTGGAGCGCCGACGGGCCCTTGCCGAAGAAGCATTCACCGCCGAACAACGCATGCGTGTCTTGGACCTGGTCGAGACACAGACGCCCGTTGCCGAGGCGGCGGAGAAGGCCGGGGTGACGCTGCACCAGGTCTACGGCCGCGCGAACTGGGACGCTGGGTTCGCCGAGGAGCTGGACGAGGCCGGATGGTCCCTGTGCGTGCTGGGACAGGACCACCCGCAGTGCAGCACGGCCAGTGGATACCGGGGCAACGAAAAGGGCCAACACCGCCCGCCGTGCCGGGGAACTGGCTGCCGGGAATGGCGCCGCGGCATGGCCCAGCAGGAGCGCGCCGCCGTCACATAGTGCCGTGCTCCCCACTCCCGGCCAGGATCGGGAGGCAGGTGCGTCGGAAACGGTTCGGTCGAACCGTTTCCGAGGTCCTACGTGCCGAACTTGCCGGACACCAGATCACCTCGCCTGGCCTGCATGAAGTGCTTCAGACCCTAGATCATCTGCGGCATGGTGTGATCCCGGCTCGGTGACCGCACGGCGTGGGCGCTGACTGTCGGGCGCACGCAGTCAGTACTCTCCGCTGGACGCCTGGACGGGGCGTCAGCCAGGGATGTCCTCGATCCGTTCGCGGTTGAGGAGGTACCTCGGCAGATACGGCTGCTCTGCGTCCATGGGGAACTCGTAGTCGTAGGCGAGGCTCGCCATCGCGAGGAGTCCGAGCGCCACTTGGGCACGCGGTGCCGCCGACTCGCCCCAGTAGCGGGCGTGGTCCGTGCGCGCTTCGGCGAGGGCTTCGGCGAAGGCTGCATGGTCGCGGGTGATCAGGCGGTGGAAGAGAGCGACCGGCTGGTAGTCGACCTGGTTGACGAAGTCGGTCGGTGCGTGAGTCACGGCGCCTGGCATGGACGTCTCCATGGTGGCGCGCAGGCTCTCGACGAGGTCGTCCATCGGCCGGTCGGAGAAGTAGATCTGCAGGGTGTCGATCCAGTGCAGCACGTAGGCGTCGACCGAGTCGTCCTGGCGCAACGTCTCCAGCGGCACCTGGCACAGCCTGGCGATCCGGTCGCGCTGACGGCACACGATCGCCACGTAGAGGGCATCGAGCCAGGCCCTGGCGTCCGCGGGCGGCTCGGCGGCGAGGGCGGGCAGCTGGCGTACGAGGTCCTCGCCCAGGTGGCAGTCCTGCGGCTGCACACCGGTGAACAGGGCGGAGCCGAGCTGCACGGCGGTGGCCCACGCGTCCCAGGTGTCGAGGTGGGCCGCGCCGGGATCGTTGGCGCACTGGGCCTGCGCGAGGGCGAGGGCGGAGCCGAAGGCCTCGCCCAGCGCGGCCGGATCCGTTGCGATGCGGGCTATCGACTCGGCCGTGGCACGGGTGAGTTCGGGGACGTCGGGTGCCTTGGCGGGGGTGCGGGTCGCGAGCCGTCCGGCACCATCGAGGCGCACCAGGCCCTTCATGAGGCCGAGCAGTTCCGGCGGAGGCTGCAGCGAGAAGGCGCGCGTGTCGTGGTCACCGTCAAGGACGTCAGACCACCCCGCCGCCACCAGTACACCCGCGGTGACAGCGCACCCGGCCCCTGTTCATAGGTGTTGAGCGCGTAGGCGGCAAGGCCGTTGACGGCATCGACGACGGAGCCGTCCGTGATGGGGTGGTAAGCCAGCAGATGCCGATGGGGCACGACGAGGAGCGCCCCGGCGTCCGGCAGCGACTCGCCGGTCACCTGCCGGGCCAGCTGGGCCAGGAACAGGGCCGTGCTCGCGACGAAGTGGGAGTCGCCGTACACGGTGTGCAGCGCCGCCCGCCCCGCGACCGAGACTTCCTCATGCCCGACAGGCACGCTCATCAAGTTGGTGTGCGCCGCCTTCCCCAACTCCTCGAGCCCGGCGCGCTCGACGTCGGCGTCGGTGAGGATCCGCACGCTGGTCGGCCCGTCCAACGCATAGGCGAACACGAGCCCCTCGGCCACCTCACGGGCGTATCGCATCGCGCCGACCAGCTCCGGGGTGAGCGACTCGGTGGGCAGCAGCCGGGCATGCACCCCGCGCAGCAGTTCCTCGGCGCTCTCCTCGCCCTGGCTCGCCTGTCGCAGGTTGGCGAAGTGCTTCTCAACCAGGGCGGGCCAGTGCTCCTCCGGTGCGGCGCGGCAGGTGCGGGCCAGGTTGTGCAGGAGGTAGCGGCGCCCGTCCTGGGTGTAGGGGGCGGTGAGTGCCCGAAGGCGGGTGGCCTGCGCGGCAGTCAGCATCGGCAGCTGCGGGTCAGGGACGTCCATGGCATCGGAGGCATCGAGGTTCACCCCACGACCCTACGAGAGGCGCGTTCGACCCCGCGGGGGGGCTCATCCGGCGGGTACCGGCGGAGCCCCATGGCGGGTCCGTGCCCCGGTCTATTGGGCTCTACGCACTGGATACCGTCATACACTCAAGATCAACTAGGGGGGGATTGTGTGGGGAGCGAGACTTCAAACGAGGGTACGCAGAAGGTGCACCGCAGCGGTGTGCCGAACATGACGGAACGCCAGCGCGCGGTCCTGGACAGCATCACTCAGTCGCTGGAGCAGCGGGGGTACCCGCCGTCCATGCGGGAGATCGCCCAGGCCACGGGCCTCGCGAGCACCTCCAGCGTGGCTCACCAACTGCGGAGCCTCGAACGCGGAGGCCTGCTGCATCACGACCCCCAGCGCCCGCGGGCGTATGTGCCCGTCGGATGGCCGCACCGGTCGCACCAGCCACAGCCCGAACCACACCGGCCTGAACCACTCCAACCCGAACCACTCCTACCCGAACCGTCCCAATCTGCCCGGCAACAGGACGCGGCGCCTGTCGCCTGGGTTCCACTGATCGACCAGACCGACGCCGGCGCACCGCACCCTGTCGAGCCCCAGGCACTCCTGCCGCTCCCTCAGGACATCCTCGGCCAAGGCGAGTTCTTCGCCCTGCGCATGGCCGATAGCAGCATGACCGACGCAGGCATCCACCAGGGAGACATCCTGTCCATACGCCGTCAGGACACCGCCGAGCACGACGACCTCGTCGCCGCCCGCGCCCACCAGCAGACCGTCATCCGACGACTGCGATGCGAGCACGGACAGGTGCGGCTCACGGCATCCAGCATGGGGCACGCCCCCATCCACGGAGCACGAGCTGTCGTCCTTGGCAAAGTCATCGCCGTCCTGCGCTACGGACTCTGAGCTTGAGATGTACCTCGCCCTGGACCGGGGCGCGGAGGGCCGTGCCGAGCTTGACATAGTTGGCCTGCCACATTGGCAGGGGAGGACGGGACATGGACGAGGAACCGGAGCGCTACCGAGTCGAGTTCGCCAGTGGTACAGCCGCCTCGGTGGAGAAGCGGCGCTCCTTCCGGGACCACGAGCGTCACGACATTGAACCGGACCTGCCGGGCTGGCCTCCTGGACCAGCCTTCGCGGTGCGGGGAGTCTTCGGTAGGCTCGGCCGATATGCCCTTACGGTCCTCACCGCGCTGTTGATGTTGCCGCTGTATGTCCTGGCCAGCGCCCTGGGCAGTCCGGCGTCGCCCGACAAACGGGGGAGGCTGGAGGAGCGGGAGAACGAAGTTGACGACTTCCCCGTCCTGTGGGCGGGCGTGGGTGAGACAGCTCGTACGCTGCCCTGGCAGCTCGATCCCTCCAGGCGTCCCTGGCGCATGGTGACCGAGATCGAACTGGCCGATGAGCTCGTGCGCATTACGGCGTACGAAGACACGGCACGGGGCAACCGTTTCGTCTCATGGGGCGGTGGCGAGAAGGCCCCGGGATCCGAGGCCGTCCTCTGGTCGTTGGCCCGGAAGGACATCGCCAGCGCGGAGATCAAGCAGTTCAGCATGGCCGAGGCCGACTTCAAGATCTCCTTCCGGGACGGGTCGTGGGCCCGGCTGACGACGACATCGTCGGACTGCGCGCAGAGGATCGTGGAACTCCTCTGCGCGAGGCGGCTGGACCGAACACAGCCTTGATGACGGCCAGTTGACCGGCTAGATGCCACGGGCTCCGGGCGGCGTGTGCAGCCGCCTCTCGGGCTGCAGCGGCGGCGACCCGGAGTGCGGCCCAGGCTCCCGGGGGCCTGGGCCGCGGTGCTGTTTCATCGGAGAGGCAGGGGCCGCTGGTGTGCTCCGCGCCCTGTTGTCGTGCGGTCATGCGGCGCCGGTGACGTGCCAGTGATCGCCGACATGGCGAGCCGGAGTGTGGATCTGGCCCGACACCGGTCGAGGGCCTCATCTTCCGGCTCAACGCCGTTCCGTATCAGGAATGTTGCTCAGCTCAGCGCAGTGGTGAATGCTTCGATGGTACGGCGGCGCGCGGTGAGGAAAGCGAGCCAGGTGCCGTCCGCGTAGTGGACCCGAAAGCGGGCCATGAGCTGCAGACGTGGACGGCGCTCGACGCGAGCCGCCCAGGCGCGGGGAATCTCCCAGACGGGAGTGCCGTCCATAGGCCCTACGAGGCCGACCCGTTGGTCCGTCACGCGCATCAGGAGCGCACCGGAGGCGGGCGGCATGGCAGCCGCGATGCTCTGCGCGCCGCCGGACTGGGCGCCGTACCGGTGCATCAGGTGGTCACCGAGCATCCCGCCGAGTCTGCCGTGCTTCACCTTGATGCCCTCGGCGCTTTTCACCGGGACGACGATGCCGTAGGCGAGGAGCTGTTCGCCGGGCGCCAGCTGGCTCAGGGCGGACTGCTGGTGGACGGATATGGCTTCCGGCATGCTGGTGGTTCCCCGTGATCGTCTTGACTCTGTCGGGAGAGCGTAGCGGGGAGCGCCGGTGCGGTAGACCGCGCCCCGGCCGGGCCATCTGCTGAGCGGAGCGCCCAGCTGTGAGTGGCGTGGTGATGTGTGGAGCTCGTGGAAACGCTCCCTTGAAGCTGCCCATGCTGGCAGTGCGGCGCCCTCCCGAAGAATTTACGCTTCCACTGTCACACCGTGCGCTTTCCACACACCTGTAGCAGGTGACAGATGAGCATCACCTCGGGAGTCGCACGTGAACCTCACCCTGACGCCGTACACACCCCGCCAGCAGTGGGGCCTGAGCGCCGACGCGGCGCTCAGGCCGACCGCGCTGCGCCAGATGGCCACCGGCGAGACCGACGAGACCGCCCGGGCCGAACTCGCCGAACTCGCCGAGTGCGAACGCCTGATCCCCACTGCGATGACCCCGGGGCAGGCCCGCGGCGAAGCGCGCATCTTCCACACCCTCCTGCAGGCCTACGGCCGGCACCGGCCCACGCTGACCGGCGGCCCGTTCGGAATCCGCAGCCTCACCCCTCGTCCCACGGAACTGGTGGTGCGCATCGCTCCGTCCCAGCTGTCTCGCTGGATCGACGCTCTCGTGTGCCGGCCGGATGGCCCGGGCGTCGCCGGCCTGCGCTGGGCGTCACACGCCGACGGCACCACCCTGACCCTGGGCGACATGACGCTCGTCCTGGACGGCATCGACCAGGGCACCTGGTGTGCAGCGCTCGCTGGACGGGCCGCCGACCACACCAGCCTGATGCCGCACTGGATTCCCGTGGACGTGGCTGAAGCCGAGCACTCAGCGACCCAGGAAGGAGACCTCGCAGGCATCGTCGATCATCTCTCCGCCACCCTGCGCCGCATCCACCTGACCGACCCCCTCGCCCGCAACGGCCACGTCAACCTGTTCACCACCCGCCACTTCAGCGACCTTTATCTGATCGAGGCATGTGAGGCCAACCCCACCGTGCTGCCGCTCTGGACCTCCCGATCCCTGCCTCTGGCTCTGTGGCCCACCGGCCGGATTCCCGAGCAGGGCCCGGCCGGCCCGCACGCCGCCGTCCTCGACCTGGTCACCACCGTCGAACCATCCGCTGTCCCGCGCACCGCACACGACATGGCCGCTCTGGCCCTGTGCCACTTGGCGGGCAACCGCCCCGACCCCGCCCTCGTGCACGCCGCCGAGCACGCCCTGACCGTCGCCGCCCGGATCCTCGCCGATCCCGCGCACGCCGGCTTGTACGACGCCGGCGGCTGGGCCGGCAGCTGCCGCACCTACCCGGAGGGCTCCGTCCACGGCGCCGACCCGTGCATCCCGCCCGGCGCCGAAGAGGTCACCGCTTTGCCTGACGCAGACCTCGTACACATCGGAGCCCGCACTCTCGGAGAGTCATCGGACGATGCCCGGCTCCTGCGCGCGGGCCAGGACGAACTCGTCCATCTCCTCGATTGGGCCCTGGCCGCAGCCACCCGTCCCCGCAACCGCCCCTCCTGGACCCACGACAAGCTCCTGGGCACGCTCCGCTCCACCCGACCGCTGTCCGGCCACGAGGGGACCCTGGAACTCACCGTCAGCAACACCGGTGTCTACCGCGTCGGCCTGGAAGGCCTCGGCCTGAGCGAACTCACCTATGAGGACGGCATCGTGGAGTGGGAGCGCGAGGCCGCCCCGTCGCAGAGCGCCGCCGTCCTGCTGGCCGAGCACGCTGCGATCGAGGCATCTGTCTGCCTGCCCTTCCAGCGTGAGCACCGCAAGCAGCGTCTCCTGATGCCCACCCCCACCTGGGCCGAACCCACGGTCCGCACCGCTATCGCCGGAGCCGACTACGTCCTTGGCTTCACCGCTCTGGCCAGCGTCCTCGGCCAGTTGCGCCACCGCGTAGGCTCCATCCAAGGTGCCGCTGACGGGCACTGGCAGATCGGCTCTGCCAGCCCCGGCGATCCGGACGACTATCTCGGCTCTCTCACTGCCTACGTCAGCGACTGGTTCGCCTTGCCCTCACCCCACGACGGCGAGGAGGCCAACACCGCCTCGGTCGACAGCACCGCCTACCTCCGCCACCTGGTCGCCCACCGGACGGCCTTCGACCCCTTCGTCACCCGCTACCTCGCCGCGGCCGACAGCCTCGCCGGAGTGCGAACCTTCGAAGAACGGCACCTCGCCGGCGCCGCCGCCCTGCGCACCACCGACTTGGACGCCCTGCGCTACCAGGACGTACGCCCGGTCCGTGAAGCGCTGCTCCGCCTGGTCAAGTCGATCCCACAGGACCCCGACCAGCTGACTACTTGGTATGAGCGTCATCTCGATCAGCTGTCGTGAAGGCGGTCCGGGGGCGGCGACGATGCCGCGAGCCGTTTTCCGGCGATCTGGGCCGGCAGCCAGCAGCAGAAGCCGCTGCCGTCGCCTGGCGGCGCAGACTTCGCGGTCCCCAACCCCCGTCCCTGCAGGGCTCCCGCCACGGCGTGTAGATCCTGCTGATCTTCGTACGCACCGCATCTTGAGCCCCATCGACAAGAAGGAACGACTCATCATGGCAAGGGTCATCAACAGCATCACCGGCGGCGTCCACACCGGGACCGTCATCATGACCGGCACGCTCGGCAGCCTGAACGTCGACGCCAAGGGCGGCCTCACCACCCTGACCGGCTCCGGCCTCCCGTATGGCCAGGACGCCGAACTCGCCGCACAAGCAACGGAGTTCCGCTTCGAGCTCGACCGGTCCGGCCCTCGGCTGGCCGTCCTGACCCGAGGCGAGGCCGCGGTCGTCCACTCGCTTGTCACTCTCGTCGAAGGCTCGGCCACCGAGCTGGCCCCGTTCGCTGCGGCGCTCGCCGCCCGCCTTGCCGAGCGGGTCGCCGAGTACGAGCCTGGACTGTGCGACCTGGCCGTGCCCGCCGAGGAGTTCACCGCCGAACTCGACCGGCCCGGCCCGCGCCTGGCCGTCCTGACCAAGGGCGAGTCCGCCGTCGCCTACGGACTCCTGGCCGCCGTGGACAAGGTCCGGCGCGAATTGGACCCCGTTGCCGAGACTGTCGCCTCCCGCCTCTCCGCCCGGGTGCGCGAGTACGGCGTGTGACAGGTGTGGCCGCCGGACGGACTGCGGCGGAACCTCCAGATCGGTCCGGCGCCTGTGCGTCGGCGTTCGACCTGTCGGGCGGTAGCGCCTTTGACTACGGCTTCGGGGCGTGCTATGTGACCGCCGAGGTTCATGGCTAACCCCGATGAGGCCATGGCGTGTTGAGGTGCTCGATCACGCCTTAGTCAATCCTTGGTGAAAGCGCAGTTCAGATATCGGCCAGCGAGGGCCACGGGACCGAAGGGACTCGGTCCGCAAGTTGATCACGGACGTCTTACAGCGGGTTGGCCTGCGGCATCGCAGGCCAACCCGACCGCCGAGCGTTAGCTCTTGAAGAGCCCCTCGATGATCTGCCGCAGAGACTCTCGGGCGGTTCCCTCGGCGGCGCCACGCGCGACGGCGCCCTTCAGGCCCAGGTCCCCGCCCCCGTGGTTGATGGACGGAGCCGGAGTTGCCGGAGCCTCGGTGGCGACCGCCTCATCGCCGCGAGCAGGCTCGGGCGTCCGAGCCGGGCGCAGTTGAGTGAGAAGGTTCTTGATCTTGGTGAACAGAGACATGCTTCCCTCGACGTTTGGTTCGAGGGTGAGGGCAGGCGCGCTGCTCTATAGCCTCCCGGCGGGCACGCGTGAATCCTCCCCACACCCCGGGCGCGGGAAGGGGCTCTTAGCTGAGTCGAGCAGTGCGCAAGCGGGGCCTCAGTCGTCGAGCGCGGCCTCTCCGGGCAGCCAGCCGACGATCAGTAGGCACCCCGAGGAACCCGGCGATCGCAGCAACAACGAGCGCGATCACCGAGGGAAGCGTCAAGACCGAGATCCACCCCAACAGGGGCAGAGCCCTGGGGTGTTCACGATCTGAGGACGGGCGCATGCCCCCATCATGCCGCACTGGTCGTCGGCGTGAGCAGGGTTCGCGTTGGTTCGGAGAAGAGATGGCTGCCGCAGACGGTGCATCGGAAGAGCACGGCATTCGCGCCCTCGCCGAGGTGGGTAAGGAAGTGCTCGAGCTGGGCTGCGTCGTGCCAGTTGCTCAGGCGCAGGTCGAGCCTGAGCTGGTCGAGGGCCTCGGGGGAGGGCGGGGCCAGCTCGGCGTAGCCGACCTCGCTGAGAAAGGCGGCCGCGTCCTGGCAGTGGGCGAACCAGTGGTCGGCCTCATGAGAGATCAGCTCCAACCCGGTAACGGTCAGCCGGAAGGCACCAGCATTCGCCATCTGTCAGAGCACGGCGAGCTGCCGCGTCACCCGCCGCCAGTCCTCGCCACGGTCGCCGGTGACCGTGCTGTCGGTGATCAGCACCTTCAACGTGCGGGTGACGAACGCGTACCGTGCTCGTTCCCGGCCATCGTTGCCCTTCATATCCGAGGGGAGGGAGGGGAATGGTCGGCGA
>NZ_SRIC01000130.1 GCF_004684775.1 Streptomyces sp. MZ04 | reverse complement strand
CACCACCGCCTCCAACCGCGTATGCGCGCCCAGCTTCCGCATCGCCGCCCGCAAGTACCCCTTGACCGTCTCCGGGCGCAGCCCCAGCCGCTCCGCCGTCTTCGCGTTCGTCAGGCCGCCGGCCACGCAGGTCAGGACGTCCACCTCGCGGGGGGAGAGGGACACGTCGCGTTCGCGGTGAGGGAAAGGTGTCGCCGCCGTGGCCAAGCGGCCGCATACCGCCAGGAGTTCCTCGCGCAGCGTCGGGTCCAGAACGCGGGGGGCCAGGCCGCGCAGTGCGCTGTGCGCCTCGCGGACCTGTTCCCACGCGCCGGGTCCCGCCACTGGTTCCCGCGCCGTCGCGAGGAGTTGGCGCACTTCATCGCGTACGACAAGAGCCTGCTCCACGTCCCGCGCCGCGGCCACCGCCGCCGCCAGGGTCCGGTCGCCCAGCGGCTGGGCCGTGCGCAGGGCGCCGTACAGGACGCCGCGCACCCGGCGGCGTACCACCACCGGCACCGCGAGGACCGAGCGCAGTCCTTCCGCGGCGACGGCACCGTCGTACTCATGGCTGATGTGCCGCGAATCGTGGTAGTCCGTGACCGCGCACGGACGCGAGAGCGCGACTGCCTTGCCGCCGAGACCATTGCCCGCGGACACCGCGAGCCCATACAGCGCACGCGTCCCCGTGCCGCTCAGCTCGCCGATCCGCACCTGACGCTGCCCTTCGAGGAGCCCGCCGAAGGCCACCGGCAGACCCGTGCCCCGCCGCAGCCGCAGCAGAGCGGACCGCATCTCCACCGCCTCGCCGCCGTCAGCCGTCATGCGTGTCGCCCCTTCACCGCACGGACACCCCCGTCCGGGGGTAGTGAGACCGCAACACGCATTACACGATGTTACGTAGCGTCCGGCAATGAGCCCGGCAATGAGCCCGGCAATGAGCTTGGCAGAGGCGCGCGGCATCGGACCGGCCACGAGGGAGAGCGCAATGACGACGACGGGCACCGGCGGCACGGAACAGTTCCGCACCGCTCGGGACTTCCTGCTGCGGCATCGTGAGGACTACGCCGCCGCCTACGAGGGCTTCGCCTGGCCGCGGCCCGAGCGGTTCAACTGGGCGCTCGACTGGTTCGACGTCATCGCACGCGACAACGACAACACCGCCCTGCACATCGTCGAGGAGGACGGGACGGAGACCCGCGTCTCCTTCGCGGCGATGTCCGCGCGCTCCGACCGCGTCGCCAACTGGCTGCGCGCGCAAGGCGTCTGCGCCGGCGACCGCATCGTCGTGATGCTCGGCAACCAGGTCGAACTGTGGGAGATCGCCCTCGCCGCGATGAAGCTGCGCGCGATCGTCATCCCGGCGACCCCGCTGCTCGGCCCCGTCGACCTGCGCGACCGCATCGAGCGCGGCAGCGCCCGGCACGTCATCGTGCGCCCCGAGGACACGGCCAAGTTCGACGACGTGCCGGGCGACTACACACGCATCGTCGTAGGCGCCGACAGCGACAGTGACGGGGACGGCGGCCGCGCCGCCTGGATCTCGTACGACGGTGCCGACGACGCACCCGACCACGCACCCGACCACGCACCCGACACCTTCGAACCCGACGGCGTCACCCACGCGGACGACCCGCTGATGCTCTACTTCACCTCGGGCACCACGGCCCGCCCCAAGCTGGTCGAGCACACCCATGTGTCGTACCCCATCGGCCATTTGGCGACGATGTACTGGATCGGCCTCAGGCCCGGCGACGTACACCTCAACATCTCCTCTCCCGGCTGGGCCAAGCACGCCTGGTCCAACCTCTTCGCCCCGTGGAACGCCGAGGCGACGGTCTTCATCTACAACTACGCGCGCTTCGACGCCGCACGGCTGATGTCCGCGATGGACCGCGCGGGCGTGACGTCCTTCTGCGCCCCGCCGACCGTGTGGCGCATGCTCATCCAGGCCGACCTGACCCAGCTGCGCACCCCGCCCCGCGAGGTCGTCGCGGCGGGCGAGCCGCTCAACCCGGAGGTCATCGAGCAGGTCCGACGCGACTGGGGCGTGGTGATCCGGGACGGCTTCGGCCAGACCGAGACGGCCGTACAGGTCGCCAACTCGCCCGGCCAGCAACTGAAACCGGGCTCCATGGGCCGCCCCACACCCGGCTTCGCCGTCGAACTCCTCGACCCGATCACCGGCAAACCGGGCGCGCAGGAGGGCGAGATCTCACTCGACCTGGGCCGGCACCCGGTCGGCCTCATGGCCGGCTACCACGGCGACCCCGAGCGCACGGCTGAGGCCATGGCGGGCGGCTACTACCGCACCGGCGACATCGGTTCGCGCGACGACGACGGCTACATCACGTACGTAGGGCGCGCCGACGACGTCTTCAGGGCGTCAAGATCAGTGGGCATTTCGTTTCTAATTCGTCTCGCGGCGTGAGGTCGGCCGATGGTGGGTGATCACGCTCGGGCAGGGCGAGGCATGGGCCGTGAGGGCCCACGTGGGTACGCGAGAAGGGTGGCTGGCGACAGATGACGGACAAGAGCGTGACGGAGGAGTTCCGGGCGGCGAGGGACTTCCTGCTGCGGCACCGCGAGGACTACGAGGCTGCGTACGAGGGGTTCAGCTGGCCCCGGTTCGAGCGGTTCAACTGGGCGTTGGACTGGTTCGACGCGATCGCCGAGGGAAATGACCGCACGGCGCTGCACATCACTGAGGAGGACGGTGACGAACAGCGGTTCACCTACGCCGAACTGTCGGCACGCTCGAACCAGGTGGCCAACTGGCTGCGGGAGCAGGGCGTCGCGCCCGGCGACCGAATCCTGGTGATGCTCGGCAACCAGGTGGAGCTGTGGGAGACGGCGCTGGCCGCCATGAAGCTACGCGCCGTGATGATCCCGGCGACGCCACTGCTCGGAACGGTCGATCTGCGGGACCGGATCGAGCGGGGCAGGGCGCGGCATGTGATCACACGCGGTGAGGACGTCGAGAAGTTCGCCGGTGTGCCAGGCACGTACACAAGGACCGTGGTCGGGGCCGATGCCCCGAGCGAGGGCTGGCTGTCGTACACGGACACGGCATCGGCCACGCAGGACTTCGAGCCGGACGGCCCCACGGCGGCCGACGACCCGCTGATGCTCTACTTCACGTCCGGGACCACGTCGCAGCCCAAGCTGGTGGAGCACACCCATGTGTCGTACCCCGTGGGCCACTTGGCGACGATGTACTGGATCGGTCTGAAGCCCGGCGACGTCCATCTCAACATCTCCTCGCCGGGCTGGGCCAAGCACGCCTGGTCGAACCTCTTCGCCCCGTGGAACGCCGAGGCGACGGTCTTCATCTACAACTACACGCGCTTCGACGCGGGCCGCCTGATGGCGGAGATGGACAGGGTCGGCGTCACCAGCTTCTGCGCACCGCCCACGGTGTGGCGGATGCTGATCCAGGCCGATCTGGGGCAGTTGGGCACGCCACCACGGGAGATCGTGGCGGCCGGCGAGCCGCTGAACCCCGAGGTGATCGAGGCGGTGAACCGCGCCTGGGGCGTGGTGATCCGGGACGGCTTCGGCCAGACGGAGACGGCCGTCCAGGTGGCCAACTCCCCGGGCCAGCGCCTGAACCCCGGCTCCATGGGCCGCCCGAGTCCCGGCTACCGGGTCACGCTCCTCGACCCGATCACCGGCGAACCGGGAGCGGCGGAGGGCGAGATCTCCCTCGACCTGTCGGCGCGGCCGGTCGGTCTGATGACCGGCTACCACGGGGACGCGGAGCGCACCGCGGAGGCGATGGCGGACGGCTACTACCGCACGGGCGACATCGGATCGCTGGACGCCGATGGGTACCTCACCTATGTGGGTCGGAGTGATGACGTGTTCAAGTCTTCCGACTACAAGGTCTCGCCGTTCGAGCTGGAGAGCGCGCTCCTTGAGCACGAGGCGGTGGTGGAGGCGGCGGTGGTGCCCGCGCCGGATGAGCTGCGGCTTGCAGTCCCGAAGGCGTACGTGGTGCTGGCCAAGGGCTGGGTGCCGGGGGAGGAGACGGCGGAGGCGATCTTTGCGTACACCCGGTCGGTTCTGGCTCCTTACAAGCGGATCCGGCGGATCGAGTTCACGGAGGAGCTGCCCAAGACGATCTCCGGCAAGATTCGGCGGGTTGATCTGCGGGAGCGGACGGCGGAGGGGTCACTGGACGAGTGGATGGAGCGCGGAAAGCGCTGAGTTCGTGGCAGAGCGGTGCCCTCCAACTCCGAAGGCCGGTAGTCCCGTTGCGGGGCTATGAAAACGGTAATTGTGAGAGAGAGTTCCCGCGGCGCGGTGTGCTGCGGGAGCGATCCAGCTGGTGCGGTGGGCTGGAGAATCGGGAGAGGGACTGGCTCAAGCAGGAGCCATACGAGATGGCTGGTTCGCCCGCGGTGCTGATTTGGGGATTTGCGCCACGTCGATGGTTGAAGTGCGGTCCCGACTGGTGCCGGTTCACGTGGCCCGGTGATGGTGCCCAAGTTTCGTGCACGACTCTGCGCAGGTTCGAATCCCCGGCGGGGTCGCCGGCAGATGGGAACGGGAGTGACCGGTTACGCGGCGGGAGGGTCACCGTGGCGGCGGTGTATGACTTGCCATAGCGGGCTTGACCGCAGGTTCGTGTCCTGGGCGGGGGATTCGGAGCACGGGCACGGGGAAGGCCGGTGGCCAAAGCGGGCGAGCTGGTGATCTGCGGCGTAGTGCGGCTCAAGCCGTTGTGCGCGGCGTGGCTCTTTACCGCATGATTCCGTGCGGGCGCTTGCCTTCCCGGTCAAGTTCACCTCTTCGTGTGGAGGGCATGGCAGGTGCGACAGCTCTGCGCTCACCCTTCCTGTGTCCTTCCCAGAGCACCTCAGGCCTTTGCGTCAGTGGGGCTTTCGACACAGAGAACGAGTCATGGCCCAACGGAGAACATCCCCGATTTTCAGTGCAATTGAAGCTCGAGTAGTTGAATTCAGCGAGCGCATCCCGGCGCCCTGCTTGCATGTCGACATCTGCGGCACAGCTGATGACTCCGGCCCTCAAGTCCTGGCACTGCCCGCCGCGCGGGATCTGGCATGGGACACCGAGTCGGATCCCGCCCTCCGCGACGCCGTGTGGGGGCGACTCGTGGCGCTTGCTCAGCAGGAGCGCGCACACGGCTTCGACGGTCCGTGGAGTCTGGTGGCGCTTTGGATGTTGCTTCCAGGTCTGCGTCGCACGGTCGGGCGCCTGGTGTGGCACGGTCGCACAGACGCTCAGGATCTCAGTTCCGCGGTTCTCGTCGCCGCGCTGGAGGCTCTCGACACCGCCGATCCCGGACAGCCCGGACTGGGAGAGTTGTTGTGGCGGGCGGCCGCGACCGGCGGGTGGCGTCTTGCCAGGGCCGACGTCCGGGAATTGCCCGTTGAGGACGTGGAATTGATACGCGGTCACCATCGGTCTTTCCCTGACGTGACGGCGCAGTGCGCGAAGACAGTCCCTGTCGAGCCGTGGGGTCAGGCGGGAGTCGAGGGCCCCGATGCCGACCGGCGCGAAGGCGAACGCCTCGGGTCGGTGGCACACCGGCTGGGGCTTGGCGGAGCGGTCTGCGCCACCCGGCTGTGCACCAGGGGACACACCGTCGCTCACATCAGACACGAGCGGGATCGGACAACTTCACGCCACGGGGCGCGGCGGAGTGAGCCGTCGTGACCGAGTGCAAGGGCCCCACTCTGACCTTTCCCGAGCTCTTCTGTCTTCCGGTGACGGTCGATCTGCGTACCGCCGCGCGCGCATTGGGCATCAGTGTGGCAACGGCTCGTCGGCTCCTGCAGCGGGATGCCTTCCCGTGCCCCGTACTGCGCCCCGGGTATCGATACCGGATACCGACCTCGGCGCTCATGCGTGTTCTTCAGGTGGAAAGCCGGCCTGTGCATGTGGATGACGTGCATGCGGGTATCGAATTCGCCGCCCAGCTTGACTGAGAATCGCCCCTCGGGTGTTGCGGATTCGGGCACTTCTCTGTCAGTGCTGTCTCGTAGCCTCGCTCATGAAGAGTGCAACGGGGCAGCAGTGCCCAGGGGGATGAGGTGGGTGCGGTGCATCACCGGCGAGTGGCGGCAGGGGCAGGGGCAGGGTGATGACGGCAGGTGCATCCATCCCCGGGCAGGCCGAGACGGCGGCGTCCTACACGGCTTTCACTCACCTGACCGTGCCCCATGCCGCTCTCTATCGCCAGGTGATGGGGGCCTTCCTGGCGGCCAAGGAGCGCTTCGCGGTGCATCTGCGGCCCGAGGACGTGCGGGCCGCGTTGCCTCCGGAGGGGCGACCGGCGGACCAAGAGGCCGTCGTCAAGGCGCTGGACAGTCTCGTCGAGTGGGGCAACCTGCGGGCCGATCCGGACACGGCCCGGGTGACCGCGGTGGAGGACTTCTACCGTAAGCGGTTCATCTACCAGCTCACTCAGGCCGGCGAGGCCGCCGAACGGGCGCTGTCCGTCTACGACGAGGCGCTGGGCAGGCGCGGCGAGCTGCAAACGGTGGCGTTGCACGACATCGTCACGCAGCTGCGGGCCCTGCTCGTCATCTCTGCCGCGGAGTCCCCGGATCCGGCCAAGGCGCACTTGGCCCTGTCCGCCCTGACGGGACGGTTCGAAGCGCTCGCGGAGAATGCGCGGGCCTTCATGGGTTCGCTGCAGCGCACGATCGACCTGCACGGCGTCGAGGTCGAGGTGTTCCTGGCGTACAAGGACCGGTTGATCCAGTACCTGGAGAGGTTCATCCAGGATCTGATCACCCTGGGCAGCCGGATCGCCCTGCTGCTCGGCGAGTTGGAGGAGCACGGACGGGTGGATGTGCTCCTGGGCCTGGCCGCGGCCAGGGAGGCCGCCGACGCTTCGCCGGACGGAGCCGATGATGCCCGGGCCGAGGCCCTCGCCCGGTGGCGTGCGCGCTGGTCGGGCCTCGCGGCCTGGTTCGTGTCCGCGGACGGGCGTGAGTCGCAGGCGCGCCTGCTGCGTGGGCGAGCCCTGGGCGCCATTCCCCAGCTTCTGGCTGTCGTACGGCAGTTGAACGAACGGCGGGCCGGGCGTTCGGACCGCTCCGCGGACTTCCGGACCCTGGCTCTCTGGTTCGCCGAGGCTCCGGACGACGATGCCCGGCACCGTTTGTGGCGATCCGCGTTCGGCCTGTATCCGTCGAGGCACCTCACCGTGGACGCCGAGACGCTTCAGGCGCGTGCGGCACGGCCGGTGGCGGCGTCCGTGTCCTGGGCCGAGGCCGAGCCCCTGCACATCAGCCCGCAATTGCGCCGTACGGGAAGTTATGAGCGGCGTGGCAGAGCCCGTAAGGTCACGGACCGTTCCGCTGAGCGGCGCAGGCTTGCCGAGATCGCCGTGAAACAGGCGGAGGAGATCGCCGCGGCCCGGGCCCGCCTTGCGGCCCACGGCGTCATGAGGCTCTCCGAACTCGGTGAACTCGATCCGCTGGCCTTCGGCCTCTTTCTGCAGCTGCTCGGTGACGCCCTGTCCGCCTGGCGTCCCGGCACGACGACAACCGTGGCCGCCGGCAACGACGGTTCGATGGAGATCCGGCTCACCGCCCTTCGGGACGGTACGACGGCCGAGATCCGCACCCCCGGCGGAGTGTTCCGAGGCCCCGACCACACCGTCGCGATCACCGATCTGACGTACACGACAGGCACGCCCGGGGACTTCGGTCCGGCAGGGGAGGAACGATGACCACACCCTTGACGGCGGTTCTGGACAGCCGGCGCACAGCCGACTTCCAGCAGGCCGGGCGCGCCCTGCTCAAGGAGCCGCTTCTGCTCGCGCATGGTCCGCACGCCGACGATTTCCGCCTCGTGCGGCAGTACACGAGCGAACTGCGCGACTGGTTCGAGCGGAACACCGGCTGGTCGCTGCAGGTGGACGCGGAGGCCGCGCGGCTGCGCAAGTCTCCGGGGACCCTGACCGACCCGACGCATCCCGCGCGCGAGGTGAAGCGCGCCGACACGCCGTTCACCCGGCGCCGCTATGTGCTGTTGTGCCTTGCCCTGGCGGCCCTGGAGCGCAGCGAAGCGCAGATCACGCTCGGCCGCCTCGCCGAGCAGGTCATGCTGGACGCGGCGGAGCCCCGACTGGCGGCTACAGGCATCACGTTCACGTTGGAACGGCGCGATGAGCGCATCGACCTCGCAGCCGTGGTCCGGCTCCTGCTGCATCTCGGCGTGGTGCGGCGGGTGGCGGGCGAGGAGGAGGCGTACGTCAGCGGCACGGGTGATGTGCTCTACGACGTGGAACGCCGCGTCCTCGCCGGTCTCCTCGCCTCCCGCCGCGGCCCTTCGATCGTCATCGCGGACGCCTTCGAGGCCCGCCTTGCCGAGCTGTCCGCCGAAAGCGCCCTGGACAGCGAGGAGTTGAGGTTCCGCGCCATCCGTTGGACCCTGACCCGGCGGCTCCTGGACGAGCCGGTGCTGTACTACGACGAGCTGAGCGATGCCGAATTGGCTTATCTGACCCGGCAGCGCAGCTTCATCGCAGCCCGCATCAACGAGCTGACCGGCCTGGTCCCGGAGGTGCGGGCCGAAGGCATCGCCATGATCGACCCTCGGGACGATCTCACCGACGTCCGCATGCCGGAGCAGGGCACCCACGGCCACGTCACCCTGCTCCTCGCCGAGCACCTGGCCGCGGCGGACAGCGAGGTGAGCAGAGAGGCATTGGAACAGCGGGTGCGGGAACTGGCCGCCCGGCACGGCAGTTACTGGTCGAAAGCCGCCAAGCAGCCCGGCGCAGAGGCGGAATTGGTCGAGCAGGCGGTGGCCAGGCTCTGTGCCCTGGGTCTGGCGCGCCGCACGCCCGACGGGGTTGCGCCGCGCCCCGCCCTGCACCGGTACGCCGTGGGAGAGGCGATCGTCCTGGAACCGGCGGTGCGCGCTGCCGCCTCCGGCCCCGCTCGGCCTGCCGCGCCCGTACCCACTCACCGGAAGGGGAGCCAACAGTGATCGCCCCAGCCTGCGAGACCCTGCCGGAATCCACCCCCGTCCTGCCCGAGCCCGCGCCCGGCCGGTGGCGGCCCCTGCGGGTCGGGCTCGTCGATCTCTTCTACTACGACGTGGAGGAGTTCTGGTTCCGCGACGGCCGCCTGCTCCTGCGCGGCAACAACGGCACCGGCAAGTCCAAGGTCCTCGCTCTGACCCTGCCCTTCCTCCTAGACGGCGAACTGTCGGCCCGCCGCGTGGAACCCGACGCGGACCCGGGTAAGCGCATGGAGTGGAATCTGCTGCTCGGCGGGGAGCATCCGCACCCCGAGCGCCTCGGGTACACGTGGATCGAGTTCGGCCGTCGTGACGAGGAGGACGAGGCCCGCGGGCAGGCGGAGTTCCGTACGCTCGTGTGTGGGCTGAAGGCCGTCTCCGGGCGCGGCATCGCCCGGCACTGGTACGCCGTCACCGATCAGCGGATCGGCGTGGAACTGAACCTCCTCGACGCCACCGGCACGGCGCTGTCGCGGGACCGGCTCGCGGAGGCGATCAGCGGGCACGGCCTCGTCTACGACCAGGCGAAGACGTATCGCAGGGCGGTCGACGAGGCACTGTTCGGGCTCGGTGAGCGACGGTATGCGGCGCTGGTGGACCTGCTGATCCAGCTGCGTCAGCCGCAGCTGTCGAAGCGCCCCAACGAGGCCGCCCTGTCCCGGGCGCTGACCGAGGCCCTGCCGCCGATGGACCAGGCCGTCATCGCCGATGTGGCCGAGGCGTTCCGGTCTCTTGACGAGGAGAAGGAGGAGCTGCGGGCGGCCACCGAGGCGGAGCGGGCCGCGTCCGGCTTCCTCGATCACTACCGCCGCTACGCCCGCATCGCCACGCGCCGGCGGGCCCGGCTGCCCCGTCACGAGCACGCCCGATACGAACAGTTGGGCCGGGATCTGGGCGGAGCCCAGTCGGCGCGCGAACAGGCCGAGCAGGACCGGGCCGTGGCGGCCGAGCGCATAGGGGAACTGGAAGAGACCGCGGCCCGGCTCAGGGCTCAGGACGCCGCGCTGCGCACAGGCCCGGAGATGCGGGATGCCCGCGCCCTTGAACAGGCGGCCGCCGATGCCGCACGCACCGCGACCGACCTGTCGCGTACCGAAGGAGACCGTGACCAGGCGGCCGTGGCCCACACCAGGGCGCTGGGGCGCCTGAGCTCCGCGGAGAACCGCCTCGCTCAGGCAGAGCAGAGCCTCACCGGCATCCGCGCCCGCGAGCGGGAGGCTGCGCAGGCCGCCCGCCTGGACCACGAGCTGCGCACCGACGGCACCCCGGAGGCGGAGCTGCGGGGTGCGGCGGAGGCGACCGTGGAGCGCCGACGGCGCACCGTCGAGCACGTGGAGGAACTGGCGGCCCGCAGCGAGCTCGCGGAAGCCGAGCAGCGAGCCGCCGCCCGCCGCCTGGACGAGGCCCAGACCGAGGCGGGGCACGCGGCCGAACAGCAGGCACAGGCTCACGAAGCAGCGGCCCGAGAGGGGCGGGAGCTGACCGAGGCGGTACGCGACCACCTGACCCGATGCGTGGAGCTGTCCCTCCCCGGCGTACCCGGCCTGCTGGACGAGCTGCAGCACTGGGTGGACCACATGGAGGGGCCCAGCCCGGCACGCACCCAGACGGCCGCGGCCCACCGCGCCCACACGGCCCGCCTCGCAGACCGGGCCGCATCGCTCACGGGCCGACTCGCCGAGACCGCCGAGCGGCACGACGCCGCACGGCGGGAGCTGGCCGCCCTTCAGGAAGGCGGACAGCAGGGACCGGCCGCACCGCATACCCGCACTCCCGGCATCCGCGACCACGTGCCCGGCGCACCACTGTGGCGGCTCATCGACTTCCGGGACCACCTCGTGGACAGCGAACGAGCGGGCCTCGAAGCCGCGTTGGAGGCATCCGGCCTCCTGGACGCGTGGGTGCGTCCGGACGGCGTGGCCCTGCACCCTGAGGGGCACGACGTGCTCCTGGCCCCTCTCGCGTCGGCCGCGGGCAGCACGCTCGGCGACGTACTGCGTCCGGCGGTCGATCATGGTGACCCACAGGCTGCCGAGGTGACCGAGGTGACCGAGGAGACCGTGGGACGGCTCCTCCACGCCATCGGACTCGGCGAGAGCGGAGAGCCGTCCTCCCCCCGAGAGCTCGCCGAGGTGGACACGGACTGGGTGAGCCTGGAGGGCCGCTTCCGCATCGGGGCGCTCACCGGCAGTTGGACGAAGCCGACCGCCGTCTACGTCGGTGAGGGCGCCCGCGAAGAGGCGCGTCGCGCCCGCATGACGGCACTGCGGGCGGAACTCGGCGCCCTGGAAGCCGATATGACACGTCTCAAGACCGAACAGGCCGCGGTCACCCGACGTCGGAACACCCTGGACGACGAGGTGGCCGCGCTGCCCGGCGACGACGCGCTGCGCCACGCGCACGCACGCGCTGCCACCGCCGCCGGGGCCGCCCACCGGGCCCGTGCCCGCCGCGACGAACGGGCCGATGAGCTGAGCGAGGCAGCCCGCACCGCAGCCGAGGCCGCCAGGGAACTCGCCCGTACCGCAGCGGACATGGGCCTGCCCGCAGGCCGGACGGAACTCGCCGCGGTCCGCCAGGCCCTCACCGAGTACGGCACCGTCCTTGCCGCACTGTGGCCCGCCCTGAGGGAACGCACCACCGCGACCCACACCGTCGCCCAGGAACGTACCGAGGTGGAGCAGGCCGCCGGGCGGGTGAGCGAACTGGCCCGGCGCGCCGAGGGGGCGAGCCGCCTCGCGGCCGCCGCCGAAGCCCACCACACCACCCTGAGCTCCACCGTCGGCGCCGCCGTTGCCGAACTTGAGCGCCGCCTGACCGAGACCACCCGCACCCTGGAGACCTGCGAACGCGCACAGCGGCAGGCCCGCGAGGACCACGCCGGAGCCGGTGAGCGCGTGGGCCGCGCGGAGGGACGGATCGAACAGCTGGAGAAGGACATGACCGCCGCGGCCGCCGCGCGCGCCGAGGCCATCGCCGCCCTCCAGCGGTTCGCGGCGACCGGCCTCCTCGCGGTGGCCCTTCCCGAGGCCACGGTCCCCCCGCTGGACACCGGACCGTGGGCGGCCACCCCGGCCGTGGCCCTCGCCCGTGCCGTGGAGGCCGAACTGGCCGGCGCCGACGATTCCGACGGCGCTTGGGAGCGCGTACAAAAACGGCTCAGCGAGGAGTACAAGAAGCTGCAGGACGCCCTCGCGCGCAACGGACATACTGCCACCGCCCGCATGGTCGAGGACGGCATGGTCGTCGACATCGTCTATCAGGGCCGGGAGCGGGCCGTTCCCGAACTGGCCGAGGCCCTCGCCGTCGAGGTCGCGGAGCTGGCCCGCATCCTGTCCGCCCACGAACGAGAGATCCTGGAGACCCATCTGCTCACCGAGGTCGCGGGCACGCTGCAGGAGCTGATCGGCGCGGCGGAGCGCCAGGTAAGGGCCATGAACGACGAGTTGGAGGAGCGTCCCACCTCCACGGGCATGAAACTGCGCCTGACCTGGCGGCCGTCCCGCAAGGCCCCGTCCGGCCTGACCCAGGCGCGCGAACGCCTGCGCCAGTCCGCCGATGCCTGGTCCGCGGAAGACCGCGCCGCTGTGGGGGAGTTCCTCCAGGCGCAGATCGCCCGCCGGCAGAGCGACGAGGACCCGGGCAGCTGGCTCGAACTGCTCACCCAGGCCCTGGACTACCGCACCTGGCACGAGTTCGGCATCGAACGCCACCAGCACGCCAAGTGGGTCCCGGCCACCGGCCCCGCCTCCGGCGGTGAGCGCGTGCTCGCCGTGACGGTGCCTTTGTTCGCCGCCGCGTCCTCGCATTACGCCACCGCGGCCCCGCACGCCCCGCGCCTGGTCACGCTGGACGAGGCCTTCGCGGGTGTGGACGACGACTCGCGCGCCAAGTGCCTGGGCCTGCTGCACGCCTTCGACCTCGATGTGGTGATGACGAGCGAACGCGAGTGGGCCTGCTACCCGCAGGTCCCCGGAATCGCCATTGCCCAGCTGTCCCGGGTCGACGAGATCGCGGCGGTCCTGGTCACCCGGTGGGAGTGGGACGGCAGCAGGCGGTCACGGGGTGCGGAGCCGGGGCGTACGCAGGTCCCCGGACCATCCGGGACCGAGCACCCCGGCAGGGAACGGCCCCGGCAGGGGCACGCAGCCGCGCCGTACGACACACCGGAGCAGGGGCCGTTGTGGACCTGAACCCGCCAGCGGAGCCCGGCCCGTTCCCCGATGTCGACCGCCTGCGCCGCCTGCTCGGCGCCCCCGAACTCGCCTGGTTTCTGGAGCGTGTGCGACGGCGCATGGAGCGGGCGCAGCCGCTCACGGGCGTCGTCACCCTGGCCATCCCGAGTGGCCCCCAACGGGCGGCAGTTGACCGGCTCCTTGGCCGAGCCCCCGGCGCCGGGGGCTCGCTGAGCGTACGGCTCGAAGCGGTCGATGCCCTGCTGCGCCACTCAGGAGCCTGCCTCACCGGCCTGGCCTCGGCCGTCACCGCCCTCACCGGTCCGGTGACGTTGATCGCCGAGGCGCGGGAACGAGAAGCGGCGGCATGGCGGGAGGCCTACGCCCCGCTGGACACCCTTCCACCCGAACTGGCCGACTGGGCTGGCGAGTTGCGCCTCACCGGTCTCGTACGCCGCCTCGCCGGAACCCCGGTCGCAGCGCTCGCCCTCCTCACCGACGCGACGAAGGTCCTGCGTGCTCTGCCCGCCGAGCCCGCCGAGCCCGCCGCGTCCCTGCCCGCCTTCGCGGCCCGCCTCCTCGGCAACGCCCATGCCCTGGACGACGGCACCGCGCTCGCCACCCTCGTCCTGTCCGGCATCCGCGCCCTGACCGGAATCCCGGAGGGCAGCGGGGCCGAAGGGCGGCGCGATACATGGGCGTCGGCAGGACTGCTCCGCGACGACCTGTCATCGACCGTCCTCGTCCTCAACCTCCGCGGCACCCCCGCCCTCGACTGGTTGGCGGCTACCGGCCAACCCGCTGTACTGACCTTGCGCCAGCTCACCCACACCCCGCCACGCACCTCACCCGGCCTCGTCCGCATCTGCGAGAACCCCACGGTGCTGGCCGCTGCGGCCGACGCCTACGGCGGCTCCTGCCCGCCCCTGGTCTGCCTCCAGGGGCAGCCCTCCACCGCCGCGCTCACCCTGCTCGACCACCTCCACAGCGGCGGCGCCACACTCCAGTACCACGGCGACTTCGACTGGGGAGGCCTGCGCATCGCCACCGTTCTGCACCGCCGCGTCCCCTGGCGCCCTTGGCGCTACACCACCGCCGACTACCGCACGGCAGCTGCCGCACTGAACGGCCTGCGCCCCCTGACAGGCACCCCGACCGAGGCGGCCTGGGACCCGGACCTCGCGCTCGCTCTCACCGAGGCGGGCGTGCGCGTAGAGGAGGAATCGGTCCTTGACGACCTGTTGGCAGACCTGAAGCGTCAGGTGTGAGCTCGGCGAAGCCGGCGCCGCCGTAACACTGCAGCCGGGGGGCGCCGCGCGCGGTGAAGGAGAGCACGGATGCGCTGGCGGGTGCTCCACGTGCCCCATCCCCATGACGTCGTACCAGTTGGCCTCACCGACGGCGATCAGAGCTTGACCGCCGTTGCCGGTCTCGCCATGGACCGCGACACCGGCACTCCCTTGCCGCCTACCGGGCGCTGCGCACCGCGGCCGAGGCTGCGGGCTGCTGGGGAGGCGAACACGAGAGAGCCCTGGCCGACTTGCGCGCTGAGGCGTCGAAGCGGCAACGCAGCTGGTACGGCGGCCCCGTGCTGATCGACGCGCTCCTCGACGACAGCGACCTGGACGCTGTATGGCAAGCCGCTCAAGTAGGCACCGATGAGCGGCAGTGACTCACCCACGCCGACCAGTCGCAGGACACGCGGCCGGCCGACGCACTCGAGGTCTGCCGGCGCCTGATCGAACCCCTCAAGCGGACCACTGGGGACCACGCCTACCAGCAGATCGCTCGCCTCCTGCGCGCCGCCCGAACCTGTCACCAAAACCTGGGCACCCAGCAGGAGTTCACCACCCACCTCACCGCGCTCCGCGCCGACCAGAAGCGCGAACGCAACCTGATGAACATCCTCGACCAGCACGGCCTGTAAAGCCCGGACCTCTGCACGTCAAGGCGGAACGATGAAACGCAACGAACCACCAAAGTGCACCTTCGAGATCGTCCATGTCACAGGGCCAGGGAGCGAGGAACTCGCCGTCGAACAGGCCCGCGTCATCCACGAGGTCCTTCACTGGCTCGTCACGCATCCCGTCACGGAGGGTGAGATTGCGCTAACTCCAGCTCCCCCTAAGGGTTCGAACCTGCGCACGCGAACCACTCCGGCAAACCGTCGATGACCTGCACCGATGCAGGAATTCACGAACGAGGCCCGAAACGCAAGAGCCGCTGCTCCTCAATGAGGAACAGCGGCAAAGGCACCTTGACCTGCGCAAATACACTGCGCAACTGGGTGCCCCCGGCGGGGTTGCCGACAGATGGGAACGGGCGCGACCAGCGGGTTTCCGGTGGGCGGGTCACGGTCGCGGCGACATATGACTTGCCGTAGCGGGCTTGGCCGTAGGGTTGCCCGGCTGGCACACGTGGATGATCTTGTGCGTTACGGCTGTCGGACCGGACCGGACCAGACCAGACCAGGCGGAGAACCGACCCGAACGAGTTGGACTTCGCCGGGGCGCACGTGCGACGCGACCGGCATCAGGAACCACGGCGCGGGATCGAGGCGGGACTGCGCCCGAAGGAGCTGATGCGTGCCAGCGTAGCTCTGAGTTGACGAGCGTCCGCGTGGAGCAGGTCCGCGTGGTCGATGCGTCGGCAGACGCCGGTGGACAGTCGGCTTAGTACGCATCAGGTCACTGCGGCGAGATGCCGCTGTAGTTCCACGTGTCGGAACTCGTAGGAGCCGCCGACCTGGCGGAGCACTCCACGGTGGTGAGCGTCGTCCAGAAAGACAAGGAGGCGGAACGGGGTCCGGCCGCGGAGGCCGTACCACAGGCAGGCCAGCGCGAAGGTGCCGCACGCGGTCTGGTGGAACGCTGCGCCGACGCCGATGCCAAGTCCCAACACGACGGTGAAGAGTAGGGCTTGGGCGAGGGCGGCGAGGAAGGCTCCGTACCCGACCCTGTCGAGCAGGGGCAGGCTCGCCCACACCCAGGGAGCCAAGATCGAGAAGAAGACCACCGTAACGACAAATGCCCAGGTGAGAGAGTAGGTGAGGAACGTACGTCTGTCCTGGCGGAGCAAGAACGGGGGCGTGACAGGACGGTCGAGGTCCGCCTTGCGCGGGCGCCAACCGCAGACGGCCGCTCCGATGAGGGCGAACAGGAGCGAGAAGAGGACGTACGGCACGGGGCCGAACTCGACGTCGCCTGCTTGGACGTGCGTTTCGGCCATGGTGAAGCCCATGGCGGCCCCAATCGCCGCTGGAATCGGGACCCAGCGCCAATGCCACCCCAGTCCTGCTTTGGGGGTGCGGTCCAACCTGACTTGCCTGATGAAGAGTTGGATGAACCCGATGATGAAAAGGGACGAGTACAGAGCGAGAGGGATGCTGGTCGGCTGGTGCAGGCTGGCGGGCAGCCAGAGGGACGCGATCAAGAGAGAGACGGTCCACGCGAGGCGGCGCCGGGTCCGAGGGGCGAGGTGGTGTAGACGCCACCAGGTCAGGTCTGCTCCCGAGCCGAGGACGGACTCGGTGTCGTGTCGGCGGCGGGCCAGGAAGCGAAGCGAGCGCTCTGCCTTCACGACGGGCCATGGAGGACGTCGTCCGGCTCTGGTCTCCCGGTACACCGCCGGTATGAATGACGCGAAGAGGTGGGAGCGGATCGCGACGGCGTCGGGGAAGCGGCGCGCGTCGCAGAGCTCGCTCGCTGTTGGCGGGGCGGGGCGGTCCGTGCGTTCGTACACGGTGCGGCACAGGAAAAGCGTCAACGGACTGCGCAGGGCGACCCCCACAGCGTCATCGGTGCCGAGGTGGCGGCAGAGATCGTCCCAGTCTCCGTCCTTTTGCCGCAGATACGTCTCCGCTCGGTCAGCGGTCACCGGCAGCAGTTCGATTCCGGCGGCGCCACTGAGCAGTTGGGCCCTGGTGTCACCCGGCATCTCCACGGCTGCGCGGTACGCTTCCGGGCGGCTCGCAAGGATGATGGGCCGGCGGGCCCGCATGGCGGAGTTGATCTTGCGTAGGACTTCCCGGCGCGCGGTGATCTGTAGTTCGTCGAACCCATCCAGGACGGGTACGACCAAGCCCTCCCGCAGGAGGACGTCGGCACGGCGGACGCGTTTGCCGTAGCGGCGGGGAGCGAGGTCTTTGAGGTCGGGCTCGATCCCGATCAGGTACTTCGCCATCCATGTGTCCAGGTCGGGGCCGTCTAGGGGCCAACTGCCCAGGGGAATGCGGACGTGGACGGCATCGTCAGCCGATCGCTGTTCCAGCAGGCCGTACAAGAGCCGCTCTACCAGGACCGTCTTTCCGGATCCCGCCTCCCCCAGGATGACGAGTCGGCCCGTGGGGATGCGCTCACGAAGTATTTGAGCGAGCTCGGATCCCTCGCCCGCCAGTTCGTCCCCTTCGGCCGGGGTCGCAGTGCGGGGAGGAGCATTGAGGAGCGTCCCCCAGCTGGCCGCCATCTTACGAACGGTGGTGAGGTCATCGGCCAGTCCTGCGGTCTCGCTGCACCAGGCGACGGAGAGGGCGAAGTCGTCGTTGAGCCGGTGCAGATCTTCGGCGACCTCCCACTGTTGGCGAATGCGCCGGACGAGAGCATCGACGCTCATACTGAGTGGTTGTTCGCGGTCGGCCTCACGCCGGGGCGCGATCACCGCCCAGAAGCCGGAGGCCAGGCTTGCCAGGGCCAGCGTGACCCCGAGAACACTCGCGAGATCTCCTTCCGCGAGCCCACGCCTTCTGGCGTCGTAGGACCAGATCAGTGATGCGAAAGACGCGGTCAGCGTGGTGGCGAAGACGGAGACGAGTACGCGTTGTGTTCTGCGCATGACGGAGATATTGGCATCAGCCAGGGCTCATCGCCGACGGTTTCTCAGGAACGGTGTCCATGCACAGGGGTTGAACGTGATGGCTCTGGCGTGAGGAACCTTCGAGTCATGGACAACGGCCTTGTCCGGCGGAGGGCGCTGGGTGTAGTGATCTCAGGGTGGCAGCGGTACGTAGTGGAGCGGCTGTGGCGGCGGGAGCGGTGATGGGTGGCCCGGGCCTGGGCGCCGGAGGGGGGCATCCAACTGGTCGAAGGCGATGAGGAGAGCTTCAACCCTCTACTGGGCATCAGGCTGACGGCGCGCGAGGAGGATTCCCCCCAGCGTGCTCTCGGCAGAGCTGAGAGTCCTGTGTCTCTGGGTGGTGAAGCCCGCGTCGTTGAGCCAGGCGGCCATTTGGTTGGGTTGGCGACGGTGGACGTAGACCTTCATGGGGTGTCCGCCGTATCCGTGCGTCCTCATTTGCGCCTCGTCACCGACGTGGTAGCCGAGCAGCAGTGGGCCACCGGGTCGCACCACCCGCTGGAAGTGCTGGAGGACCGGGCCGATCTCGTCATCGGGGATGTGGATGAGCGAGTACCAGGCGACCAGGCCGGCCATGGAAGCGTCGGCGAGGTCGAGTTCCGTCATGGAACCGACGTCGAACCGCAGGCCAGGGTGGTCCCGGCGAGCTACGTCGATCATCGCGGGCGACAGGTCGATCCCGAAGGCGTCCACTCCCAGTTCATGCAGGTGGGCTGTGATCCTCCCCGGCCCGCAGCCCACGTCCGCAACCGGCCCCCCGCCGCCGGCGTGCACCAGGTCGGCGAACAGGGCCAGGACCGCGCGTTCGTCCGGCGTTTCGTCCAGGAGGTTGCGCACCTGGTCCGCATAGCTGGTGGCGACAGTGTCGTAGGACAATCGAGTGTCGTCCAACCAGCCGTCAGGGTTCCGTCTGATTCCCACGGCCGCAGGCTACCCAAGAGTCCAGATGAGACAGCCCTCTTGCTGTCAGGCCTTCAGGCTGCCGGCGTGGTGAAGATTCCGAATCCGCCACGGGCGGCGGGCAGTGCCATCACCGGGTCTTTCGTCGGTCGAACCAGATCGTGGCGAGAGTCGGCAACAGCCCTGCCCAGACGAGCAGTTGCGGCACCTGCCGTTCCGTCCATGCGGGCTGTGTGATCAGGAGTGTGCAGATCATGGCCCACGTGGCCTGGGCCAGGACGATGCGGGGCCATCTACGTCGGCGGATGACGGAGTGGAGGTTGACCCGGACGCCGGCGCGCAGGCGGCGGTAGCGCAGCAGGGCGCCCACGGTCCAGATCGCGGCGGTGGGTACGAGGAACCACAGGCGCTGGCCGAGCGGAACCGGCAGCTCTCGTGGTACCTCATCCTCGGTGACGAGGAGGTCGACCTGGACGGCGGCGAAGGCCAGGCAGAGCAGGGCCAACCAGCGGATGCCGCGCAGCAGGCGGTAGGAGGCGTGGTCGAGGCCCTCCTGCATCGGCTCGGAGTTCGGGGCGGAGGCGAGGGCGTCGGCGTAGAGGGTGGCGGCCTGTGCTGCTTTGACGCCGGGCGCACTGGCCTGAAACTTGGTCTGCCGGGCCAGGGCGTCGGGGTGGGTGGGGTCGAGCTGGAGGATGGCACGATTCATCTGTTCGGCTACCGCTCCGTCGCCGCCTATGTAGTCGATGAGGAAGGCGACTTCGTAGGCGTAGACCTCCTCGGGGCCCAGGCGTATGGCCTCCCTGGCGAGCGCGGCCGACTCCTCGAAGAGATAACGGGGCAGTTCCGCAGGGCGGAACGCTTGGTCCGCGACGTGCTCTGTGATGCGGATGCGGTAGATGAGGTCGGCGAGATAGGCGTATCCGTGCCAGTCGTCGGGGGCGAGGCGGATCACTTCGCGGAGGGGTTCTTCCGCCTCCTGCCAGCGGCTGCCGATCTCGCGCAGCGCGTGGGCGCGCATCCTGAGCGCGTACACGTTCTCGGGGTTGAGTGTGAGGGCTTTGTCAGCGGCATCCAGACCCTTCTCCGGTTGCTTGGCCCGTGTGTGGCACAGGGAGAGGTCGATCCAGGCGTCGATGTCGTCGGGGTGTTCGGTCAAGTGCTGGCGCAGGAGTGACTCGGCGTCGTCGTACCGGGTGAGATTGATGAGCGCGCCGGCCCGTTCGACGGCCGGGTGCACGGTGGTCACAGCTTGCGCCTCTTCTTCAGATAGGCGACGAGGTCGTCGTAGGCGCCGCCCTCGTTGGCGAACATGGCGACGTTGCGGGCGGTGGCAAACCACGGCTCGGCTGAGGGCGTGATCGTGGCGGCAGCGTTCAGCAGGTCCTTCATGCTGATCATGCGGACGGTTCCGGTGCGGGCAGAGTCGAGCAGGGCACTCTCGGCTGCGGTCTCGCACAGGTGGGCGAGGTCGGCGCCGGACAGGCCATCGGTGGCCTTGGCGAGTTTGCGCAAGTCGACGCCTGCAATGGGGCGTTGGCTGAGGTGGTAGTGGAGGATCGCCTCGCGTGCTGCAGCGTCGGGCGGCAGGACGAGCAGGGTGCGGTCCAGGCGGCCGGGGCGGCGCAGGGCGATGTCGACGTCCCAGGGGACGTTGGTGGCGGCGAGGACGAACACGCCGTCGTTGGCCGCGGAGTCAATGCCGTCCAGCTCGGTGAGGAGCTGGTTGACGGTGTTGCGCATGCCGCTGTGCGCAGTGCGGCTGCGCTTGGCGCCGAGCGCGTCCAGCTCGTCGAGGAAGACTACGCAGGGTGCCTGGCGGCGGGCGGTCTGGAAGATCTCGTGCATGTTGCGTTCGGAGTTGCCGATCCACATGTCGAGTACGTCGTTGACCGATACGGACAGGAAGTTCGCGCCGAGCTCCCCGGCGATGGCGCGGGCGATGAAGGTCTTGCCGCAGCCGGGCGGTCCGTACAGGAGCAGTCCGCCGCGCAGGCTCTTGCCGTACAGCTTGCGCAGTTCGGGGTTGCGCATGGGCGCAAGGAAGGCGGCTTCGAGGCGTTCCTTGACGTCCTGCATGCCGCCGACGTCGGCGAGCCGTACGGGGCCGGGTGCGGTCACGTCCCAGGCGGCCGCGTCGCCGGGGTCGCCGCTGCCGTCGGTGCTGAGAGGGGCCTCGACGAAGCGGGGCGGGATGACGTCGCCGATCTGGTCCTCGGCGGCCTGCCAGTTGAAGCCGGTACGGGGGCCGGCCTCTGCTGCATGTTGCGGCGGGGCCGTCGGGGCTTGTGCGGGTTCGGGTGTGACGTTCTGCGGGGGTGCGGACGGGCTGGAGGGGCTCATTGCGCGGGTCATGAGGGCGCGTGCGAGCCGATCGCCCGGTGCGTGCTGGAGCGCGACGGCCGCCTCCGTGACAGCTGCATCGTGGTGACCCGCGTCCAGCAGCAGCTCGGCGAGGTGCACTCGCAGAGGCACGTCGCTGGGGGCCGCCGTGACGGCTGTGCGCAGGCTCTGGATCAGAGGGGATTCCTCCGGCATGGTCGACTTTCTGCGTAGGTGATGAGTGAGGTGGTCCGGGGTTCGCTTGTCGCTCTGGATCACCGGGGTGACCTGGCAGATCCCGGGGCGTCTTCGAGGTGTTGGGTGAGCTGCTGGAGCGTGGTCCAGGCTTCGCCGCTGGTGCCGTCACCCAGGGGGTAGTGGAGCGCGGGTTTGGCCGTGGGCCCGAGTTGGACGGGGCGCAGGCTCAGGGGCGGACGGCTGGCATGCGGCAGGCCCATTTTGTGTACGTCGTCGGGGCCCAGGGTGAGGGCGAGCGGGACTGGCGGGGCCTCGAAGTGGGGTGGGGCGGTGAGGTCGCGGCGGGCTCTGCGCAGGGACGTCAGCATGGTGGCCAGGCCGTGTTCAGTGACCAGGGTTTCCGCCAGGAGTTCGATTGAATCGAGGGGCGGGGTCTCGTCGGGGCCGTAGCCCAGGGTGAGGGTGATGTCTTCCTCGATGCCGCTGGTGGTGCGGGTGATGCGGTGGGTGGCGATCGCGGGACGGTCGGGGTGGCCGATGGCG
>NZ_SRIC01000129.1 GCF_004684775.1 Streptomyces sp. MZ04 | reverse complement strand
CGCCCAGGTCGACCCCGCCGTGCTCGGCGCGCTGCTCGACCGGCACGGCTGGCACCGGCGCGGGGGAGCGGCGGGCCGCTATGCCCGGTGGACCCCGCCAGGACCGGGAAGCGGCGGCACCAGTCTCCTCGTACCGGAGAGCAGGGCCTTCCCCGACTGCGAGGACCTGATCGGCGAGGCACTCGTCGCGCTGTCCCGCAGCGCGTCGCCGTCCGCCCGCGACGTGCTCGTCGGTCTCGCCGTGCCCAGCGACGAGATCCGCTGGTGGCGGGATGTCCCGGCGGGGCTCGCGGGCGCCGCGACCTGGACGGCCGAGGAACAACTGCGGGCGGCGGCACGGCAGATGCTGCTCGCGGGCGCCCTGGCGGCGCGCGGCCGCGCCGGGTACTACGGCGCGCGGCACCGCGGGCCGGCCGCCGCATCCCTGGAGAACGTCCTCGTCGGGCCCGCCCCCGGCGGGCGGCAGCTCACCGCGTTCGTGCCCGTCCTGACCGGGCGGCAGCTCGCGGTGCGGCTGCATCAGGCGCTGTACGCCGCCCGCGAGGCCGTCGACTATCAGCGCGCCACCGGCGGCATGGACGCCTTCGACGGGGCCGTCGAGGCGGGCGTCAGCCATGAGCTCACGGAGGCGATCGCGGCCCTGGTGCGGGGCACGGAGGGCGCGCGGATCGCCGTGGCGTGGGCGCCCGCCGCCGGGGCGCCCGATGGCTGCGCCCAGCATGCCGAGCCCGTCGAGTTCTCGCCCGGTGACCTGCCGGTCCTGCGGGAGGCGGGCGCCCGCTATCTGCGGGACGAGCCGGCGGTGGCGGTGCGGATCACGGGGGCCGTGGTGCGGATGCGGCGGTCGGGGCCGCGCGGGGACGGCACCGTGCGGGTCCGCGTGCTCGCCGGGGCGGACGTCCACCACGTACGGATGACCTTGGACGAGGAGGCTTACCGCATCGCCGGGCACGCGCACCTGGTGGGCCTTCCGATCCGGGTGCACGGACGCCTGGAGAGCCGGGGCGGCTTCCGGCGGCTCACCGGGGCGTCCGGGGTGGTGCCCGTACAGGTCGACGAGGCGGAGCGGGACCGCCTGATGAAGTCGCTCCAGGAGAACATCGACTTCTTCGAGGAGGCCTGCAGCGGCGACTGAGGCGGGTCCGAAGCGAGCTCTGGCCGGGGCCCGGGGATAACCGTTTCGCGATGGGCGCCCCCGGCTCGGTACGATTCGTTTCGCGCGCAGGAGCAGATCTGCCGCGACCCCTTCAGCAAGGAGAGACCGGTGTCAGACGTCCGTGTGATCATCCAACGCGATTCCGAGCGGGAAGAGCGCGTGGTGACGACGGGCACTACGGCCGCGGAACTCTTCCCCGGTGAGCGCACCGTCGTCGCCGCGCGTGTGGCCGGCGAGCTGAAGGATCTCGCGTACGCCGTCCAGGACGGCGAGGAGGTCGAGCCGGTCGAGATCTCCTCCGAGGACGGCCTGAACATCCTGCGGCACTCCACCGCGCACGTGATGGCACAGGCCGTGCAGGAGCTCTTCCCGGACGCCAAGCTGGGCATCGGCCCGCCGGTCAAGGACGGCTTCTACTACGACTTCGACGTCGAGAAGCCGTTCACGCCCGAGGATCTCAAGGCCATCGAGAAGAAGATGCAGGAGATCCAGAAGCGCGGCCAGCGCTTCTCGCGCCGCGTCGTCACCGACGAGGCCGCCCGCGAGGAGCTCGCGAACGAGCCGTACAAGCTGGAGCTCATCGGCATCAAGGGCTCCGCGTCCAGCGACGACGGCGCGGATGTCGAGGTGGGCGGCGGCGAGCTGACCATCTACGACAACCTCGACCCGAAGTCCGGCGACCTGTGCTGGAAGGACCTCTGCCGCGGTCCCCACCTGCCCACCACCCGCAACATCCCGGCGTTCAAGCTGATGCGCAACGCCGCGGCGTACTGGCGCGGCAGCGAGAAGAACCCGATGCTCCAGCGCATCTACGGCACCGCCTGGCCCACCAAGGACGAGCTCAAGGCCCACCTGGAGTTCCTCGCCGAGGCCGAGAAGCGCGACCACCGCAAGCTCGGCAGCGAGCTGGACCTCTTCTCCATCCCGGAGCAGATCGGCTCGGGCCTCGCGGTCTTCCACCCCAAGGGCGGCATCATCCGCCGGGTCATGGAGGACTACTCGCGGCGCCGCCACGAGGAGGAGGGGTACGAGTTCGTCTACACCCCGCACGCCACGAAGGGGAAGCTCTTCGAGACCTCGGGCCACCTGGACTGGTACGCCGACGGCATGTACCCGCCCATGCAGCTCGACGAGGGCGTGGACTACTACCTCAAGCCCATGAACTGCCCGATGCACAACCTGATCTTCGATGCGCGCGGGCGTTCCTACCGTGAACTGCCGCTGCGCCTCTTCGAGTTCGGCACCGTGTACCGGTACGAGAAGTCCGGCGTCGTGCACGGTCTGACCCGTGCCCGCGGCTTCACCCAGGACGACGCGCACATCTACTGCACCAAGGAGCAGATGGCGGAGGAGCTCGACAAGACGCTCACCTTCGTCCTGAACCTGCTGCGCGACTACGGCCTGACCGACTTCTACCTGGAGCTCTCCACCAAGGACCCGGAGAAGTTCGTCGGCTCGGACGAGGTCTGGGAAGAGGCCACCGCGACGCTGCAGCAGGTCGCCGAGAAGCAGGGCCTCCCGCTGGTCCCGGACCCGGGCGGCGCCGCCTTCTACGGCCCGAAGATCTCCGTGCAGTGCAAGGACGCCATCGGCCGCACCTGGCAGATGTCGACCGTGCAGCTGGACTTCAACCTGCCGGAGCGCTTCAACCTGGAGTACACCGGACCTGACGGCACCAAGCAGCGGCCGGTCATGATCCACCGTGCCCTGTTCGGTTCCATCGAGCGGTTCTTCGCGGTGCTCCTCGAGCACTACGCGGGCGCGATGCCGCCGTGGCTGGCCCCGGTCCAGGCGGTGGGCATCCCGGTCGGCGACGCGCACGTCCCGTACCTGCAGGAGTTCGCGGCCGACGCCAAGAAGAAGGGCCTGCGGGTCGAGGTGGACGCCTCCTCGGACCGCATGCAGAAGAAGATCCGGACGCAGCAGAAGCTGAAGGTCCCGTTCATGATCATCGTCGGTGACGACGACATGAACGCGGGCACGGTCTCCTTCCGCTACCGCGACGGCTCGCAGGAGAACGGCATTCCGCGCGAGGAAGCCCTCGCCAAGCTCGCCGACGTGGTGGAGCGCCGCGAGCAGGTGTGACCTTTCCCCGCGATGGCGGGGTTCGAGGCAGATGCGGGGTTCGAGGCCCCCGGGAGGTTCAGCTTCCCGGGGGCCTCTTCTCGTCCCCGCGCGTGAAGATCTGCAGCAGCCAGGACGAGAACGACCCGGTCACCGCGCCGAGCAGGGCGAGGCCGCAGAACATCAGGCCCACCGCGATGAGCCGTCCCACCGGAGTCACCGGCGTCGCATCGCCGTATCCGACCGTCGACAGCGTGGTGCAGGCCCACCACACGGAGTCGCCGAACGTACGGATCGTGGCGTCGGGCGCCGATTGCTCCTGCTGGTAGACGGCCAGCGAAGCCGCGAAGCCGAGCAGCAGCGCGCAGATTCCCGCATAGGCGATCACGCGCGCGTGCAGGGTCAGGCGCGGCGCCTCGTTCCGGCGCTGGACGGCATCGTAGAGCCGGACGATCCGCAGCGGCCGCAGCAGCGGCAGCGCGAGGACCAGGGTGTCCAGCCAGTGGCTGCGTACGAAACGGAGCCGCTGCCCGCTCAGCCGCCACCGCACCGCGTAGTCCACGGCGAACGCCGCCCAGGCGGCCAGGGTGAGCGCAAGGCACAGGTCCTTCCACACCTCCGGAAGCCCAGGGGCAAGCACCCGGACCGCGTACGCGGCCAGGAACAGCATCGACGCCATGGCCAGCGGGGCCTCGGTGCGGTTCTCCCAGCGTGCCTGACGGCTGTCATCGGTCATCGGCCCAGCTTCGCCGTGAGGCAGCGGGCGGCAGCCCCGCCGACACGCTCCGAACGGGCGAAGTCATATGCTGCACAGCATGACGAGTGAGCCGGAGCAGCAGATCGGAGTGGGGACGCAGGACGCGTTCCAGCGCCTGTGGACGCCCCACCGGATGGCGTACATCCAGGGCGAGAACAAGCCGAGCGGTCCGGGGGCCGACGACGGCTGTCCCTTCTGCTCCATCCCGGCGAAATCCGACGAGGACGGCCTGGTCGTCGCGCGCGGTGAGCAGGTGTACGCGGTCCTCAACCTCTACCCGTACAACGGCGGCCACTTGATGGTCGTGCCCTACCGGCACGTCGCCGACTACACGGAGCTGACGGCGCTCGAGACCGCCGAGCTCGCCGAGTTCACCAAGCAGGCGATGACGGCGCTGCGGACCGCGTCCGGCGCGCACGGCTTCAACATCGGCATGAACCAGGGGACGGTGGCGGGCGCCGGCATCGCCGCGCACCTGCACCAGCACATCGTGCCGCGCTGGGGCGGGGACACGAACTTCATGCCGGTCGTCGGGCACACGAAGGTGCTCCCGCAGCTGCTCGCGGACACCCGCAAGATGCTGGCCGACGCCTGGCCCGCCGCCCTCTAGGTCGGCGGGGCATGCCGCGCCCCGAAAGGGGCGCGGGGAACTGCGCGACCAGCCACGATGGTGCCGCAGACGATTGACGGCACCTCGCGGCACTTCCAGCGGAGCGCTTAGGCGTCGTACACATCCGCCTTCCTCGGCATCGGGTCCTGGACCGCGCCGCTGAGGAAGCCGGAGCGTGCGCCGAACTTCTCGGTGCCGACGCCGTTCTCCTGAAGGACCTTGATGGCCGCCGAGTGCACCACACGCAGCACCGGCGTCGCCGCGCGCAGCGCGTCGTCGGCCATGAAGCGGTGCCGCCACGGCTTGTCCGCCCAGGCGTGCCGCAGGCCGAAGGGCTCGGGCAGGACCAGCTTGCCGCCGAGGTAGTCCAGGAGCGGCGGGTACCACGTGAAGGGGGCGCGGACCGCCAGGCGTACGACCTCGTCCGCGTCGACCAGCGGCAGCTTGCGGTCGGTGGTCTCCCAGAACTTGATCGGCTTGGCGACGGTCTTCGTCTTGGGGTCGGGCTTGCTGGTGAACAGCGAGTGCACCGGGCCAAGCGCGTGTCCGGTGACCTCGATGCGCAGGGTCTCGTGCAGGACGGTCACCGTGATCAGCATCGTGATCACCAACTGGCCGTCCCAGAGCGTGAACTGGACGCCCAGATAGTGGCGGTCGCCGCTGCCGAACTGCTGCTCGTTGCAGATCCGCTGTATCTCGTGGCCGCGGACCTGGAAGGCCTCGACGTCCGTGCCGCCGGGGCGGGCCACCGCCTTCGCGTTCTCCCCGATGGGGGAGACGATCCAGTGCTTTATCGACGGGGCGGGGAAGCCGCCCGTGTGCAGCGGGCCGCGCTCCAGCATGCGCAGCTGGTCGTGCACCGCCCGTATGACGTCCCAGCTGCGGAACGGGTGGATCTCCGTGCCGTCCTTCTCGGCGACCAGCTCCTCGGCGAGCTGCCAGCTGCCCCAGCGGGTGCCCATGCCCAGTATTCCCTTGGGGCCCGCGTAGAAGACCGAGTTGCTCTGCTGCTCGGCGGACAGGCGCGCGAGGCCCTGGCGCAGCCGCTCGGCCGCCGTCTCGCCGGGGCTGCCGGGCACCGCCTCGGGGATCTTGGCGCCGATGCCGCCGCCCGCGAGGAGACTGTCCCAGCGCTCGCGCAGATCCCTGGCCGTGCGCTCGGCGATCAGCTTGGCCCAGAACCAGCCGGCCACCGGGACCACGATCGCGGCCCGTACGTACCAGGCCCAGAAGCCGCCGAACGGCAGCCTGAGGAGGAAGATCACGGCGAGCATGCCCACGGCGACCAGGACGGCCGTCGCGATCGCGTTCGCGCGCTTGTCGTCCTTCTTGATCACCGCCTGGCGGCCCGCGAAGACCAGGAGCCAGGCGAGCAGGCCCGGCAGGAAGAGCAGCCCGCACACCGCCATCACGGCGGTGAGCCAGCGGTCGCGGTCCTTGCGGATGTTGTTCGCCGCGAGGCAGTGCTCGACGATCGACTGCGGCTCCGTCCCGAAGGACTGGATGAGCGGCTTGCGGGCGCCGCCGAGCATCCGCATCTGGACGGCGCGCGCGAACGCCTCGCCCAGGTTGGGCGCGAAGAGCTTGAACAGACCGCCCTTCACCTCGGACTTGTGCCACTCGCTGTTGGCGTCGAGGATCTTGTCGGCCTTGCTGTCGCGGTACGCGGCCGACGCGAGGGCGTGCGTCGCCGCTGTCTGGCCCGCGGCCCCCGACAGCGGGACCTGCGCGCCGGGCTTGAAGTCGAATACGTCGTCCGCCACTGCCGCCCCCATCGCCGCAAGAACCTCGCTGCTGCGGCTTTTCCCGACTTCCGTCTCTGGCACACCTGTTGATCAGGTCATCAGCGTATCGGTGCGCACCGACATCCGTCATGGGGCGGCCGGATGCCGCTCGCCCGGAGGGGAGAGAGCCAGCGGCATCCGGCGGCCGGATCCCTGACGGGACCTCAACTAGGAGACGTCCTGGGCCTGTTCACGGATCCTCTCGGAGAGCTGCGGGGGCATGGGTTCGTGCCGGGCGTAGCTGCGGCTGAAGCGTGCGGTGCCCTGCGAGAGGGACCGCAGGTCGACCGCGTACCGGCCGATCTCGATCTCGGGGACCTCGGCCCGTACGAGCGTGCGCCCGCCGGGCGCCTGCTCGGTGCCGACCACCCGGCCGCGCCGCCCCGACAGGTCGCTCATCACCGATCCCACGTGGTCGTCACCGACCAGGACCTGCACCTCGGCGACCGGTTCCAGGAGATGGATCCTGGCGTCGGCCGCGGCCTCGCGCAGCGCGAGCGCGCCCGCCGTCTGGAACGCGGCGTCGGAGGAGTCCACCGAGTGCGCCTTGCCGTCGAGCAGCGTGATGCGTACGTCGATGAGCGGATACCCGGCGGCCACGCCCTTCGCGGCCTGCGCCCGTACGCCCTTCTCGACGGAGGGGATGAACTGCCGGGGCACGGCGCCGCCCACGACCTTGTCGACGAACTCGATGCCGCTGCCGCCGGGCAGCGGCTCGACCTCGATCTCGCAGATCGCGTACTGCCCGTGGCCGCCGGACTGCTTCACATGACGGCCGCGGCCGCCGGACCTGCCCGCGAACGTCTCCCGAAGGGAGACCTTGTGGGCGACGACGTCGACCTGGACGCCGTACCGGCTGCGCAGCCGCTCCAGGGCGACATCGGCATGGGCCTCGCCCAGACACCACAGGACCACCTGGTGGGTGTCCTGGTTCTGTTCCAGGCGCATCGTCGGATCCTCGGCGACCAGCCGCGAAAGACCCTGGGAGAGCTTGTCCTCGTCGGCCTTGCTGTGTGCCTGGATGGCCAGCGGAAGGAGTGGGTCCGGCATGTCCCACGGCTCCATCAGGAGGGGGTCGTCCTTCGTCGACAGGGTGTCGCCGGTCTCGGCGCGGTTCAGCTTGGCGACGCAGGCCAGATCGCCCGCGACGCACTGGGCGAGGACGCGCTGCTGCTTGCCGAAGGGCGAGGAGAGCGCGCCCACGCGCTCGTCGACGTCATGGTCCTCGTGGCCCCGGTCCGCGAGGCCGTGCCCCGAGACGTGCACGGTCTCGTCGGGGCGCAGGGTGCCGGAGAAGACCCGGACGAGGGAGACGCGTCCTACGTAGGGATCGGACGCGGTCTTCACGACCTCGGCGACCAGCGGTCCTTCGGGGTCGCAGCCGAGCGCGGGCCGCGCCTTGCCGTCCGGTGTGGTGACGGCGGGCGCCGGGTGCTCCAGGGGGGTCGGGAAGCCGCCCGTGATCAGCTCGAGGAGCTCGACCGTGCCGATGCCCTGCCGGGCGCCTTCGGCGGCGGGCGCCGCCGCGAGCACGGGGTGGAAGATGCCGCGCGCCACGGCGCGCTCCAGGTCGTCCACGAGCGTCTTGAAATCGATGTCCTCGCCGCCGAGGTAGCGGTCCATGAGGGACTCGTCCTCGCTCTCGGCGATGATCCCCTCGATCAGTTTGTTGCGGGCCTCCTCGATCAGCGGCAGCTGGTCCTCGCCCGGTTCGGACTCCTTGCGCTCCCCGGAGGCGTAGTCGAAGACCCGCTGCGAGAGCAGCCCGACCAGGCCCGTCACCGGCGCGTGCCCGTCAGGACCCTTGGCGCCGTGCAGCGGCAGATACAGCGGAAGGACGGCATCGGGGTCGTCGGCCCCGAAGGCCTCGGCGCAGGTCCGTGTCATCTCGGTGAAGTCGGCACGGGCCGCCTCCAGGTGGGTCACCACGATGGCCCGCGGCATGCCGACCGCCGCGCACTCCTCCCACACCATGCGGGTCGCGCCGTCCACGCCGTCGGCCGCCGAGACCACGAAAAGGGCCGCGTCCGCGGCGCGCAGACCGGCCCTGAGCTCCCCGACGAAGTCGGCGTATCCGGGAGTGTCCAGAAGATTGATCTTGAAGCCGCCCCATTCGACGGGGACCAGCGACAGCTGTACCGAGCGCTGCTGCCGGTGCTCGATGTCGTCGTAGTCGGAGACGGTGCCGCCGTCCTCCACGCGGCCCGCCCGGTTCACCGCCCCCGCCGTCAGCGCGAGGGCTTCCACCAGGGTCGTCTTGCCCGATCCGCTGTGGCCGACCAGCACCACATTCCGTACGGACGCGGGCTGGTCGGCCGTCGCTGCCCTGCCGGCGGCTCCGGGGTGTGCGTGTGCCTTGTCGCCCATGCCTTGGCCTCCCGGTCACGTGCTCGAAGAGGAGGCTCAGCCCCCTCGGGGATGCTGGCTGTTATCGGACACGCGGGGCCGCGTGCGGGTCGGCTCCGGCGACGCCCGCTGTGCTTTCGAGCTTTCCACTCGGGTCACGGTGCGTCCATACGTCGTACGCGATCGTGAGGGGGCGAGCCGCTCCGTCAAGGGCGTGACTACGATGGGCCAGCCGGTGGCCAACAGGGCCGCGCGGTTCACCGACCCCTCGGGAAGGCCATGCTGAACAAGTACGCGCGTGCATTCTTCACGCGTGTTCTCACACCGTTCGCCGCGTTTCTCATCCGCCGCGGGGTCAGCCCCGACGCGGTCACGTTCATCGGTACGGCCGGTGTGGTGGCGGGAGCGCTGGTCTTCTTCCCCCGCGGGGAGTTCTTCTGGGGCACGGTCGTGATCACGCTCTTCGTGTTCTCCGACCTCGTCGACGGGAACATGGCGCGGCAGCTGGGCCGCTCGAGCCGCTGGGGCGCCTTCCTCGACTCGACGCTCGACCGGGTCGCCGACAGCGCGATCTTCGGCGGCCTCGCGCTCTGGTACGCGGGCTCCGGCGACAACAACATCCTGTGCGCCGTCTCCATCTTCTGCCTGGCCAGCGGCCAGGTCGTCTCGTACACGAAGGCGCGCGGAGAGGCGATCGGCCTGCCCGTCGCGGTCAACGGCCTGGTGGAGCGCGCCGAGCGCCTGGTGATCTCGCTGGTCGCCGCGGGCTTCGCCGGGCTGCACAAGTTCGGGGTCCCCGGCATCGACATCCTGCTGCCCATCGCGCTGTGGATCGTCGCGATCGGCAGCCTCGTCACCCTCGTCCAGCGCGTGGTGACCGTGCGCCGGGAGTCCGCCGAGGCGGACGCGGCGGCCGATGCCGATCCCGGCGCCGGGGCCGAGGCACAGGGCAGCGAGGCGACGTCGTGAAGGACCGGCTGACCGACGCGCTCTACGGGGCCGGCTGGAGCACGGTCAAGAAGCTCCCCGAACCGGTGGCCGTGCGGCTCGGCAAGGCCATCGCCGACGCCGTGTGGAAGCGCCGCGGCAAGGGCGTCCTGCGCCTGGAGGCCAACTACGCGCGCGTGGTGCCCGACGCGAGCCCCGAGCGCCTCGCCGAGCTGTCCCGCGCGGGCATGCGCTCGTATCTGCGCTACTGGATGGAGTCCTTCCGGCTGCCGTCCTGGAGCCGGGAACGCGTCAAGGAAGGCTTCGTCCCCAAGGACGTGCACCATCTGACCGACGCTCTCGCCTCCGACAAGGGCGTCATCCTCGCGCTTCCGCACCTGGGCAACTGGGACCTGGCGGGCGTGTGGGTCACCACGAAGCTGGAGACGCCGTTCACGACGGTCGCCGAGCGGCTCAAGCCCGAGAAGCTGTACGACCGTTTCGTCGCCTACCGCGAGGGCCTCGGCATGGAGGTCCTGCCGCACGAGGGCGGCTCAGCCTTCGGCACGCTTGCCCGGCGGCTGCGCGAGGGCGGCCTCGTCTGCCTCGTCTCCGACCGCGACCTGTCGGCCTCCGGCGTCGAGGTCAAGTTCTTCGGCGACACCGCGCGGATGCCCGCGGGGCCCGCGCTGCTCGCCCAGCAGACCGGTGCGCTGCTGCTTCCGGTGACGCTCTGGTACGACGATTCACCGATCATGAAGGGTCGCGTGCACGCACCCATCGATGTCCCCGAGACAGGTACTCGTACGGAGAAGACGTCTGTCATGACGCAGGCGCTGGCAGACGCCTTCGCCACGGGTATCGCCGACCATCCGGAGGACTGGCACATGCTGCAACGCTTGTGGCTCGCCGATCTGGACCCCGCGAAGGGGCCCGGTCAGGGGTCTGACGAGGCGACGCCGTGAAGATCGGGATCGTCTGCCCCTACTCGTGGGACGTCCCGGGCGGCGTCCAGTTCCACATCCGCGACCTGGCGGAGCACCTGATCCGCCTGGGGCACAAGGTGTCCGTGCTCGCCCCGGCGGACGACGAGACACCGCTTCCGTCGTACGTCGTGTCGGCGGGCCGCGCCGTTCCGGTGCCGTACAACGGCTCGGTGGCCCGGCTCAACTTCGGGTTCCTGTCGGCCGCGCGGGTGCGCCGCTGGCTGCACGACGGCACGTTCGACGTGATCCACATCCACGAGCCGACCTCGCCGTCGCTCGGGCTGCTCAGCTGCTGGGCGGCGCAGGGCCCGATCGTCGCGACGTTCCACACGTCCAACCCGCGCTCCCGGGCCATGATCGCGGCGTATCCGATCCTGCAGCCCGCCCTGGAGAAGATCAGCGCGCGCATCGCGGTGAGCGAGTACGCGCGCCGCACCCTGGTCGAGCACCTGGGCGGCGACGCGGTCGTCATCCCGAACGGCGTCGACGTCGACTTCTTCGCCGGCGTCGAGCCCAAGGCCGAGTGGCAGGGCGAGACGATCGGCTTCATCGGGCGCATCGACGAGCCGCGCAAGGGCCTGCCGGTGCTGATGCGGGCGCTGCCGAAGATCCTCGCGGAGCGGCCGGACACCCGGCTCCTGGTCGCGGGGCGCGGCGACGAGGAGGAGGCCGTCGCATCGCTGCCCGCCGAGATGCGCTCGCGGGTCGAGTTCCTCGGCATGGTGAGCGACGAGGACAAGGCGCGACTGCTGCGCAGTGTCGATGTGTACGTGGCGCCCAACACCGGCGGTGAGAGCTTCGGGATCATCCTGGTCGAGGCGATGTCCGCGGGCGCACCCGTCCTCGCCAGCGATCTGGACGCCTTCGCACAGGTCCTCGACCAGGGCGCGGCGGGCGACCTCTTCACGAACGAGGACGCCGACTCGCTGGCCTCCGCCGCCCTGCGGCTGCTCGGCGATCCCGAGCGCCGCGAGGAGCTGCGCGAGCGCGGCAGCAAGCACGTACGCCGCTTCGACTGGTCGACGGTCGGCGCGGACATCCTCTCCGTGTACGAGACGGTGACCGACGGCGCGGCGGCGGTCGCCGCGGACGAACGGACGGGCCTGCGGGCGCGGTTCGGACTCGCGCGCGACTGAACGCCGAGGTGTCGCCGGGTGTTGGGGGCGCCCGGCGGTGAAGCGGCCCGGCCGCCTCGACTAGCCTCAGGCCGGTGACCTCCACACTGATCTGGATCGCGGTAGCCCTCTTCGCGATCGGCCTCTATCTGAGCTGGACCGCCGGACGGCTCGACCGGCTGCACGCGCGCATCGACGCCGCCCGCGCCGCCCTGGACGCGCAGTTGCTGCGCCGCGCCTCGGTGGCCCAGGAGCTGGCCACGTCGGGGGTGCTCGACCCCGCGGCCTCCATCGTGCTCTACGAGGCGGCGCACGCCGCCCGGCAGGCGGAGGAGGAGCAGCGCGAGGTCGCCGAGAGCGAGCTCAGCCAGGCGCTGCGGGCGATCTTCGGCGAGGCGCAGCAGGTCGAGGCGGTGCGCGAGGCACCGGGCGGCGACGAGGCGGCGAGCGAGCTGGCAGCGGCCGTGCGCCGGGTGCCGATGGCCAGGCGCTTCCACAACGACGCCGTACGCGCGGCCCGCGCCCTGCGCAGGCACCGCAAGGTCCGCTGGTTCCGCCTGGCCGGGCACGCGCCGTTCCCCATGGCCTTCGAGATGGACGACGAGCCGCCGGTGGCGCTCGCGGACCGCGCGACCACGTAGCGCCACCGCGCGGCTCTGACCAGGGGCGTACGGGAAAAATGAGCCACCGGTCAATCATTGGCCCTTGCTGTGGACTGGTCGCGGGGCGTTTTCTCGTAGAAGTAGGAACCCGTCTTCAGCAAGCGAGGTCAACTCCGTGTCCAGCACCCTCTCCAGCAGCAACCAGTCGCCCGAGACCGGCACCGCGCGCGTCAAGCGCGGCATGGCCGAGCAGCTCAAGGGCGGCGTCATCATGGACGTGGTCGACGCCGAGCAGGCGAAGATAGCCGAGGACGCCGGCGCCGTCGCCGTCATGGCCCTGGAGCGGGTCCCGGCCGACATCCGCAAGGACGGCGGCGTGGCCCGGATGTCCGACCCGAACATGATCGAAGAGATCATCGAGGCCGTCTCCATCCCGGTCATGGCCAAGTCCCGCATCGGCCACTTCGTCGAGGCCCAGGTGCTGCAGTCCCTCGGCGTCGACTACATCGACGAGTCCGAGGTCCTCACCCCGGCCGACGAGGTCAACCACAGCGACAAGTTCGCCTTCACGACCCCCTTCGTGTGTGGCGCCACCAACCTGGGCGAGGCCCTGCGCCGCATCGCCGAGGGCGCGGCCATGATCCGCTCCAAGGGCGAGGCCGGCACCGGCAACGTCGTCGAGGCCGTGCGCCACCTGCGCCAGATCAAGAACGAGATCGCCAAGCTGCGCGGCTTCGACAACAACGAGCTGTACGCCGCCGCCAAGGAGCTGCGCGCCCCGTACGAGCTGGTCAAGGAGGTCTCCGAGCTGGGCAAGCTGCCGGTGGTCCTCTTCTCGGCCGGTGGCGTCGCCACCCCCGCCGACGCCGCTCTGATGCGCCAGCTCGGCGCCGAGGGCGTCTTCGTCGGCTCCGGCATCTTCAAGTCCGGTGACCCGGCCAAGCGCGCCGCCGCCATCGTGAAGGCCACCACCTTCTACGACGACCCCAAGGTCATCGCGGACGCGTCCCGCAACCTGGGCGAGGCCATGGTCGGCATCAACTGCGACACCCTGCCCGAGGCCGAGCGCTACGCGAACCGGGGCTGGTAATGACCACTCCCGTAGTGGGCGTCCTCGCCCTTCAGGGGGACGTACGGGAGCACCTGATCGCCCTGGCCTCGGCTGACGCCCTGGCCAGGCCGGTCCGGCGCCCCGAAGAGCTCGCCGAGGTGGACGGCCTGGTCATCCCGGGCGGTGAGTCCACCACCATCTCCAAGCTGGCCACGCTGTTCGGCCTCCTGGAGCCCTTGCGGGCACGCGTGCGTGCCGGTATGCCGGTGTACGGCACCTGCGCGGGCATGATCATGCTCGCCGACAAGATCCTGGATCCGCGTTCGGAGCAGGAGACGGTCGGCGGCATCGACATGATCGTGCGGCGCAACGCCTTCGGGCGACAGAACGAGTCCTTCGAGGCGGCCGTCGACATCGCCGGCATCGAGGGCGCTCCCGTGGAGGGCGTCTTCATCCGCGCCCCCTGGGTGGAGTCCGTCGGCGCCCGCGCCGAGGTGCTCGCCGAGCACGAGGGGCACATCGTCGCCGTACGCCAGGGCAACGCGCTCGCCACGTCGTTCCACCCCGAGCTGACGGGCGACCACCGGGTGCACGAGCTGTTCGTCGGGATGGTGCGCGGGAACGCCGCGGCGGGATCCTTGTAGGATCTCCGGGGGTTCCCCGGGCCTTAAGGTGGCGGGGAGTTCGTACTGGTTGGGTTACGCGAAGGAGACAGGCAGATGTCCGGCCACTCTAAATGGGCTACGACGAAGCACAAGAAGGCCGTGATTGACGCCAAGCGCGGCAAGCTCTTCGCGAAGATGATCAAGAACATCGAGGTCGCGGCCCGCACGGGCGGCGCCGATGTGTCCGGCAACCCGACCCTCTTCGACGCCATCCAGAAGGCCAAGAAGAGCTCGGTGCCGAACAAGAACATCGACTCCGCGGTCAAGCGTGGCGCCGGTCTCGAAGCCGGCGGCGCCGACTACGAGACGATCATGTACGAGGGCTACGGCCCCAACGGTGTCGCGGTGCTCATCGAGTGCCTCACCGACAACCGCAACCGAGCCGCATCGGACGTCCGTGTCGCCATGACCCGCAACGGCGGTTCGATGGCCGACCCGGGCTCCGTCTCGTACCTCTTCAACCGCAAGGGCGTCGTGATCGTCCCCAAGGGCGAGCTGTCCGAGGACGACGTCCTGGGCGCGGTCCTGGACGCGGGCGCCGAAGAGGTCAACGACCTGGGTGAGTCCTTCGAGGTGCTCTCCGAGGCCACCGACCTGGTCGCGGTCCGCACCGCGCTGCAGGACGCCGGGATCGACTACGACTCGGCAGACGCCAACTTCGTCCCGACCATGCAGGTCGAGCTGGACGAAGAGGGCGCGCGCAAGATCTTCAAGCTGATCGACGCGCTCGAGGACAGCGACGACGTGCAGAACGTCTTCGCCAACTTCGATGTGAGCGACGAGGTCATGGAGAAGGTCGACGCGTAGCGCTGCCGCGAGCTGAGCAGTTTCGGCGGGCCGGGTGGGACACACGTCCACCGGCCCGCCGCTGTTGTCAGTGGCAGCGGATAGCCTGGCGTGAAGTTCGAAGATCGCCGCCGCGACGAGGGGAGGGCGCGCATGCGCGTACTGGGGGTGGACCCCGGGCTGACCCGGTGCGGCGTCGGCGTCGTCGACGGAGTCGCGGGGCGGCCGCTGACCCTGCGCGGCGTCGGTGTCGTACGGACGCCGCCGGACGCCGAGTTGGGCCACCGCCTCGTCGCCATCGAGCAGGGCATCGAGCAGTGGATCGACGAGTACGAGCCCGAAGTCCTCGCCGTGGAGCGGGTGTTCAGCCAGCACAACGTCCGTACGGTGATGGGCACCGCCCAGGCGAGCGCCGTCGCCATGCTCTGCGCGTCGCGCCGCGGCATCCCCGTCGCCCTGCACACGCCCAGCGAGGTCAAGGCCGCCGTCACCGGCAGCGGCCGGGCCGACAAGGCGCAGGTCGGAGCGATGGTGACGAGGCTCCTGAGACTCGACGCGCCCCCGAAGCCCGCCGACGCGGCGGACGCACTCGCCCTCGCCATCTGCCACATCTGGCGCGCCCCCGCGCAGAACCGCCTCCAGCAGGCCGTCGCCCAGAACCGCCTTCAGCAGGCCGCAGCCCTGCACGCATCGAAGACCCCGACAGCCCAGAAAGGCCGTACCGCATGATCGCCTTCGTCAGCGGCCCCGTCGCCGCCCTCGCCCCCGATGCCGCGGTGGTCGAGGTCGGCGGCATCGGCATGGCCGTCCAGTGCACGCCGAACACGCTCTCCACGCTCCGCGTCGGCCAGCAGGCCAAGCTCGCCACGTCCCTGGTCGTACGGGAGGACTCGCTCACCCTGTACGGCTTCGCGGACGACGACGAGCGGCAGACCTTCGAGCTGCTGCAGACCGCGAGCGGTGTCGGACCGCGGCTTGCCCAGGCGATGCTCGCCGTGCACAGCCCGGACGCCCTGCGCCGCGCGGTCGCCACCGGTGACGAGAAGGCGCTCACCGCTGTCCCCGGCATCGGCAAGAAGGGTGCCCAGAAGCTTCTCCTGGAGTACAAGGACCGCCTGGGCGAGCCTCTCGGCACGGGTGGCCCCGCGATCGGCAAGGCCGTCACCTCCGGCTGGAGCGACCAGCTGCACGCGGCGCTGATCGGCCTCGGGTACGCCACGCGCGAGGCCGACGAGGCCGTCGCCGCCGTCACCCCGCAGGCCGAGGCGTCCGAGAAGCCGCAGGTGGGCCAGCTCCTCAAGGCCGCCCTGCAGACGCTGAACCGCACCCGCTGACCCACCGATCACCGCGAGGCACACCTCATGAACTGGGACGACACGACTGACGACGCGACCGCCGCGCCCGCCGCGGCCGAGCGGCTCGTGGGCTCGGTCGCCGACGGCGAGGACCAGGCGGTCGAGGCGGCCCTGCGTCCCAAGGACCTGGGCGAGTTCATCGGCCAGGAGAAGGTCCGCGAGCAGCTCGACCTGGTCCTGCGCGCGGCCCGTGCGCGGGGCGCCACCGCCGACCACGTACTGCTCTCCGGCGCCCCGGGCCTCGGCAAGACCACCCTCTCCATGATCATCGCGGCCGAGATGGGCGCCCCGATCCGCATCACCAGTGGCCCGGCCATCCAGCACGCGGGCGACCTCGCGGCGATCCTCTCCTCCCTCCAGGAGGGCGAGGTCCTCTTCCTCGACGAGATCCACCGGATGTCGCGGCCCGCCGAGGAGATGCTCTACATGGCGATGGAGGACTTCCGCGTCGACGTCATCGTCGGCAAGGGCCCCGGCGCCACCGCCATCCCGCTGGAACTGCCGCCCTTCACCCTGGTCGGCGCCACCACCCGCGCGGGGCTGCTTCCGCCGCCGCTGCGCGACCGCTTCGGGTTCACCGCCCACATGGAGTTCTACGAGCCGGCAGAGCTGGAGCGGGTGGTCCACCGCTCCGCACAGCTGCTCGACGTGGCCATCGACCCGGCCGGCGCCGCCGAGATCGCGGGACGCTCCCGCGGCACGCCCCGTATCGCCAACCGTCTGCTGCGCCGCGTGCGCGACTATGCGCAGGTCAAGGCCGACGGAGAGATCGACAGGGAGATCGCGGGCGCGGCCCTGAAGGTCTACGAGGTCGACGGCCGCGGCCTCGACCGGCTCGACCGGGCCGTCCTCGAGGCACTGCTCAAGCTCTTCGGCGGCGGCCCCGTGGGTCTGTCGACGCTCGCCGTCGCCGTGGGGGAGGAGCGCGAGACGGTCGAAGAGGTGGCCGAGCCCTTCCTGGTACGGGAGGGACTCCTCGCCCGCACGCCCCGCGGCCGCGTCGCGACGCCCGCGGCATGGGCGCATCTCGGCCTTGTTCCCCCGCGCCAGGCGGGCGGAATCGGACAACGGGACCTGTTCGGGGCGTGACGGCGCGCGTACTCGCACGGTCAGGAACTGCGGTGCCATGCTGAGCGTTGTTCCTTAGGTGCGGACTCGCTTAGACTCCGCCGATGCCGTCCCTTGTGGGCGGTGAGCCCACCCCCGTCCATCAGGCCGCTTTTCTGCGCGGTCATGCGAAGGAAACTCCGTCCCGTGAATATCGTGACCCTCCTCCCGTTCATCGTGCTCATCGGGGCCATGTTCCTGATGACCCGCTCCGCCAAGAAGAAGCAGCAGGCGGCCGCGGCGATGCGTAACGAGATGCAGCCCGGCACCGGCATCCGCACCATCGGGGGCATGTACGCCACCGTCAAGGAGGTTCACGACGACGCGGTCCTCCTTGAGGTGGCTCCGGGCGTGCACGCGTTTTACGCGAAGAACTCGATCGGCGCCGTCCTCGAGGACGACGAGTACAACCGCATCGTCCACGGCGTGGGCGCCGACCTGAAGTCGGACACCCCCATCGTCCCGGACGACGCCTCCTCCCTGACCGAGACCGACGAGCCCGCCGCCGGCGCTTCCGACGACTCGCCCATCGACCTCGGCAAGAAGGACGCGGACACCGCTCCCGAGGACGACGACGCCGAGCCGAAGAAGACCGACGGCGAGTCCGACGCGAAGTAGCCACCACCGGGGTCCGTGGGGCGCGCCGCTCGCGCTGCCACGGTCCTCGCAGTGCGTGGGTTTCGTGACGGGTCTCGACACCATTTCATGGCCGCCCACCTGGGAACTCCCCGCTCAGTGACGGGGCAGGGCACCGGACGCCGGGCGGTTGGACAGGGAGAACGAGAAGGTGGCAGCACCTAAGAAGGGCCGAAGGCAGAGCGCCCCGGGCAAGCCGGGCCGCTCTTTGGCCTTCATCCTGATCGCCCTCGTGGCGCTCACCGGCGGGATGTTCCTCTCCGGGACTACCACGCCCCGCCTCGGCATCGACCTCGCCGGCGGTACGAGCATCACGCTCCAGGCGAAGAACGAGCCCGGCCAGAAGAACGCGATCAACCCGACCAACATGAACACCGCGGTCAGCATCATCAACAACCGCGTCAATGGTCTGGGTGTGTCCGAGGCCGAGGTGCAGACCCAGGGCGCAGACAACATCATCGTCAACATCCCCAAGGGCACGAACGAGAAGCAGGCGCGCGAGCAGGTCGGCACGACCGCTCAGCTCTACTTCCGTCCCGTCCTGACGGTGGCCGCCGGCGAGCCCACCCCCGAGCCGTCCGCCAGCTCGTCCGGCAAGGGCACGGACAAGGGCACGGACAAGGACAAGGCGACCGAGAAGGGCGAGGACAAGGCGACGCCCTCCTCGACTCCCACGGCGACGCCCACCTCCCAGGGCCGTGCCGTCACCGACGGCCTGAAGGCCGACGCCACCCCGTCCCCCAAGTCCTCGGACAAGGGCAGCGACAAGGACAAGGCGGCACCGACCCCGACCCCGTCGGCCGATCCGGCCACCGCCGCCCTGCAGAAGAAGTTCACCGCCCTCGACTGCACCGACAAGGCGCAGCGCGGCAAGGCCGGTGACGGCATCAAGGATTCCGAGCCGACCATCGCCTGTGGCAAGAACAACGCCGGGCAGTGGGAGAAGTACGTGCTCGGCCCGGCCGAGCTGAACGGCAAGGACGTCGACGACGCCAAGGCCACCATCAACCAGCAGGGTGCCTGGGTCGTCAACATGGACTTCACGGGCGGCGGCTCGAAGAAGTTCGCGAAGACCACCGGCAAGCTCTCGCAGCAGCAGCCGCCGATGAACCAGTTCGCCATCGTCCTCGACGGCGTGGTGGAGTCGGCCCCCAGCGTCAACCAGTCGCTGAGCGCCAACGCCGAGATCTCCGGCAGCTTCACCCAGGAGTCGGCCCAGGACCTCGCCAACATCCTGTCGTACGGCGCGCTGCCGCTCACCTTCCACGAGCAGAGCGTCACCACGGTCAGCCCGGCCCTCGGCGGCGAGCAGCTGCACGCCGGTCTGATCGCCGGCGCCATCGGCCTCGCGCTCGTCATCATCTACCTGGTGGTCTACTACCGGGGCCTGTCGCTCATCGCCATCGCGAGCCTCCTGGTCTCGGCGGCGCTGACGTACACCTTGATGACGCTGCTCGGCCCGGCCATCAGCTTCACCCTGAACCTGCCCGCGGTGTGTGGTGCGATCGTCGCGATCGGTATCACGGCGGACTCGTTCATCGTGTTCTTCGAACGCGTCAGGGACGAGGTCAGAGAGGGACGTACGCTGCGGCCCGCCGTCGAGCGTGCCTGGCCGCGTGCCCGGCGCACCATCCTGGTCTCCGACTTCGTGTCGTTCCTCGCGGCCGCGGTGCTCTTCGTCGTCACGGTCGGCAAGGTCCAGGGCTTCGCGTTCACGCTCGGCCTGACCACCCTGCTCGACGTCGTCGTGGTCTTCTTCTTCACCAAGCCGCTGATGACGCTCATGGCACGCAAGCCGTTCTTCGCGAACGGCCACAAGTGGTCCGGGCTCGACCCGAAGCGGCTCGGCGCCAAGCCCCCGCTGCGCCGCACGCGCCGTGCCACCGCCCCCGTCGACCCGAAGGAGGCGTGAGATGTCGAAGCTCGGCAATCTCGGCGCCAGGCTCTACCGCGGCGAGGTCGGCTACGACTTCGTCGGCAAGCGCAAGATCTGGTACGGCATCTCGATACTGATCACCATCACGGCGATCGTCGGCCTCGCGGTGCGCGGCCTCAACATGGGCATCGAGTTCGAGGGCGGTGCCGTCTTCAACACCGCGAAGACCAGCGTCTCGGTCGCTCAGGCGGAGCGGTACGCGGAGGACGCCTCCGGCCACGACGCGGTCGTCCAGGAGCTCGGCTCCGGCGGTCTGCGCATCCAGGTCGCCGGTGTGGACACCGCCAAGTCCGACGAGATCAAGGCCGATCTGTCGAAGAACATGGAGATCAAGTCCACCGACCTGGTAGGCCCCAGCTGGGGTGAGCAGATCAGCAAGAAGGCCTGGACGGGCCTGATCATCTTCATGGTCCTCGTGGTGATCTACCTGGCGATCGCCTTTGAGTGGCGGATGGCGCTCGCCGCGCTGATCGCCCTGGTGCACGACATCACGATCACCGTCGGTGTGTACGCCCTGGTGGGCTTCGAGGTCACCCAGGGCACGATCATCGGTCTGCTGACCATCCTCGGTTACTCGCTCTACGACACCGTCGTGGTCTTCGACAGCTTGAAGGAGCAGTCGAAGGACATCACCAAGCAGACCCGCTGGACTTACAGCGAGATCGCCAACCGCAGCATCAACGGCACCCTGGTGCGCTCGATCAACACCACGGTCGTCGCGCTGCTGCCGGTGGCGGGCCTGCTCTTCATCGGTGGCGGTTTCCTCGGCGCGGGCATGCTCAACGACATCTCGCTGTCGCTGTTCGTCGGCCTCGCGGCCGGTGCGTACTCGTCGATCTTCATCGCCACGCCGCTCGTCGCCGACTTCAAGGAGACCGAGCCGCAGATGAAGGCGCTCAAGAAGCGCGTCCTCGCCAAGCGTGCCGCCGCGGCGGCCAAGGGCGAGTCCGCGGAGAGCGCGACGCAGGACGACGAAGAGCCGCAGGACGACCTGCCGGAGGACGCCGCCCCCGCGGGCGTCGTCGGACCGCGCACCCAGCCCGCCTCGCGCGGCCGTGGCCGCGGCCGCCCCTCGGGGAAGCGCCGATGAGCGAGCCGACGGCAACCACGGAGCTGCTGCTCAGCCGCATCCGGGACGTCGCGGACTACCCGGAGCCGGGCGTGATGTTCAAGGACATCACCCCGCTCCTGGCGGACCCGGCGGCCTTCGCCGCGCTGACCGAGGCCTTCGCGGAGCTCGCGGTGCGCAGCGGCGCCACGAAGATCGTCGGCCTTGAGGCCCGCGGCTTCATCCTGGGCGCCCCGGTCGCGCTCCGCGCCGGGCTCGGCTTCATCCCCGTACGCAAGGCCGGCAAGCTCCCCGGAGCGACGCTGAGCCAGGCCTACGACCTGGAGTACGGCAGTGCCGAGATCGAGGTGCACGCCGAGGACCTCGACGCGGGCGACCGCGTCATGGTCATCGACGACGTCCTGGCGACCGGCGGCACCGCCGAGGCCTCGCTGCGGCTCATCCGCAGGGCGGGCGCGCAGGTCGCGGGCGTGGCCGTGCTCATGGAGCTCGGCTTCCTCGGCGGCCGCGCCAAGCTGGAGACCGCCCTGGCGGGCGCCCCGCTGGAGGCACTGATCACGGTCTGAGCCTCACGGTCTGAGCCGACCGACGCACACCCCGAGGCGGGCCCGGAGGAATCCGGTGCCCGCCTCGGGTGTTTCCCCCGTAGAGGGCTCAGGTTCGCCGTGTGGAGAACCTCAGGTGTTTCTCCCGTTGAGACCTGTCTCACGGGCTGAGGGCGAGCCGAAGGTCCAGGATCGATACCATGGGCTCTTCGGGGCCTGACCGGGGGACCCGGATCGCGCACAGGGAGCGCTCTTGCCAGACGAGTCCAAGGCACTCACCGCCGCCAAGGCCGCAGAGCAGGCCGAGCGCGCGGCGGCGAGCACTGCCGCGCCCGCGAAGGACGCGACGCCCGCCAAGAACGCGCAGAGCGCGCAGAGCGCGACGCCCGCGAAGCAGTCGCAGAGCGCGGCCCCCAGCACCAAGCCCGCACCGAGCACGCCCGGCGGCAGCGGCAAGGCCGACAAGCCCGCCGAGCAGCCGCGCCCCAAGGCCCCCGCCGAGGCC